>CAYZHV010000006.1:20952-40570 GCA_964478055.1 uncultured Spirochaetaceae bacterium
CAGGGTCTCAACCTCCCGAACGATGGCACTCACCGATCGGTCCAGGGTCTCCTTGAACTGCGGGTCTCCGGCCTCATACTTGCGCCGTAGACGCTCGGCGGCGAGGCGAATCGGCGTAAGGGGATTCTTGATTTCGTGAGCGAGTCGCTGGGCGATCTCCTGCCACGCCGCGATCTTCTCGGTTTGCACCAGCTTCCGGCGGTTTCGTTCGAGCTCGATCACCATTCGGTTAAAAGACATGACCAGAATGCCAAGGTCGTCGCTCGCCCGAGTCATAATACGGACGGAAAAGTCACCCTCCGCCACCCGACGGGTTGCGTCCTCCAGGTTCGCCACTGGACGCATGAGCTCCTCGGCGAGGAGAAAACTGACCAGAATCGCGATCAGAATGAGGGGAAAAGCAAACACGCCGTAGAGAACACTCACCGCCAGGACAAAGAGAGAGCGGAGTCGCTCGAGCTGATTAAAGGTCTCGATGGATCTAGTGAGATCCTGGGCTGACTGATTAAACCCCTCCGGGAGCTGCCGGCTCAGGACGATATCGTAGCGCACACCCTCCTCAACGTAGGCTGCTCGATACCGCAGCAGGGATCGCTCTCCTAAGGAGGCCCGAGAGACAAATCCGGTGCGTAAGGTTTCCGCGTCTCCCCAGGAGAGGCCGAGCCCTTCATCGCCAAGGGTCGCCCGGCTCTCTCCTTCTCGGAAGAGTTGGAGCGTGTCGAGCTCCGGGTCTAGACTCAACACTGCGTTCCAGAACGCCTGGGGCTCTTCATGGGCCTCCCGCAATCCCTGTTGAAAGAGCTCGGTCTCTCCGAGTTGCTCCAGACGACGAACTTGCTCGTCGTAGTACTCCAGGGCGATATCGAGCCCTCCCCGGAGCGCCTGGCCGGTCTCTGCGCTGAACCAGGTCCGCATGACCACGTTTAGAAAACTCACCGAGAGGACGCCCTGGGGCACCGCCGCCAGGAGCACCACGAAGAGAAAGAAGAGACTCAGGCGAAGCTTGAGTCCGACCCCGGGCCTACCCCGGGATCGATCCTTCAGGAGTCGGACCACGTTGAGCCCGATCATGAAAAGAAGAAAGAGCGGAAAACCGATTGCCAGGGCCAGGACCGCAACCTGCGAGGAGCTCCGAGCAAGAGTAAAGTCAGAAATTATCGTTCGGGCAAAGGCGAGGACGAGCACCAGGAGCACCACGTAGAGCAGCACCAGACTGATAAGACTCGTTCTCGATGTCGTGGCGGGCCTGAGAAGTCGCATCGGCTAGAGCTCCACGGAGGCCCAGGCGGTACCGTGCCGCTGACTGGGCAGAAAGACGCCGATCAGGCCCAGGGGCGGTGCTACCCGGACCGGCCGTACTATCGCCCGACCCCGTATCCAGTAGTCGCTTCCCTCGGAAGGGAGAACCACCGGCGCGCTCTTGATGCTCAGAAACGCCTGTAGAAACGCCTGAGGGTCCTCGAAACTTTGCTCACCCCCAGAAAAAGCACCGGAGGCGACAAGCTTGTATGATCTGGTGAAGGGGTCGAAGTGCGCGATGTGGTGGGTCTCATACTCCTCAATAAGGCGGTCCCCGAAAAAGCGCCAAATCCCTTCAGTCTCCCGATAGAGTTGCACGCGATACTCAACCTCCGAGCGCATGCCTTCTCTGAGAGCATCCAGGATCTCTGACTCCGGAGCCGCGGCAACTTCCATCGTAAAGGAGAAGCGCTCTCCCATACGGGACGCGTCGAGATGGTTTTCCTGGGAGTAAAGAGTCAGGGGAAGTAGAAGAAAACAGAGCGTCGGGAAAAGGCTACTCTTCCTCAAACCGGTTCTCGAAGAGCTCGGCGATAGAGTCCACCGCCTCGCTTTCGTCGTCACCCTCCGCGACTATGGTGAGCTTGCTCTTATACCCTGCCCCAAGGGTGATAATACCCATAATCGACTTCGCGTTTATCTTCTCATTGTCCTTCTGAAAGAAGATATTCGAATCGTACTGCGAGGCTGTTTGTACTATGAGTGCCGCCGGTCGGGCGTGTATGCCCGCGCGGTTCTTGATCTCGACTTCCCGTTCTTCCATTCTTAGCTCAGTCCACGGCTCCGAAGGTAGGCGTTCCGAGCGTTCTCTCCCTCAAGCCACCGGGCCACGGCGTGGTTGAACTCCTTGGCGGAGTAGTAACCCATCCGCTTGAGACGCTCGTTCATCGCCGCCGTCTCGATAATGATAGGTATGTTTCGTCCCGGCTTAACCGGGATTTCGAGATAGGGAACGTTGACCCCCAGTATTTCCCTCGTCCGCTCCTCGGCGCCGATTCGATCATACTCCTTGTTGGAGTCCCAGGTTTCCAGATTGCAGATGAGCTGAATCTGCTTGCTATCCCGGATCGCGCCAACCCCGAAGAGGTGGGTCACGTTGATAATGCCGAGCCCTCGGATCTCCATGTGGTGACCGAGGGCCTGGTTTGCTCCCTGGCCGAGCAGGATGTTTCCCGCCACGCAACGGATTTCTACCGCGTCGTCCGCCACCAGACGGTGGCCACGCTCGACGAGTTCCAGGGCGGCCTCGCTCTTGCCGACGCCGCTGTCGCCGAGAATCATCACTCCGAGGCCAAAGACCTCAACGAGCACCCCGTGGGTAATCTCCCGAGGTGCGAAGACGTTGCTCAGGGCGCGAATCAGTCGAGAAGAGAACTCGGAGGTCTGCAGAGGAGTCTGCAGCATCGGGCAGCCAGACTCCTCCGCCATTCTGGCAAAATCCTCAGTGGGACTGAGGTTGTGCGTAAACACCGCACACGGAACCGGCTCCGAAAAGAGGCGCTCTATGTTGTCAGTTTCTCCCTCCTCGCCGAGCTTATGGAGAAAAGCGGTCTCTCCTCGACCAAAGATCTGGATACGCTCATAGCCGAAGTTGTCGTAGAACCCGGTAAGAGCGAGACCGGGACGGTTCAGGTCCGGAACGGTTATTTCACGAACCAGACCGGCGCGTCCCCCAATGCAGGTCAGCATCAGGTCATTATGTTCCCTCAGATCGAGGTCGAGGAGATCGAGTACAGTAAATCCAGCCATTAGTGTTTCTGGACCTTATCCTTCTCCTTTTTGACCTTATGGTCAAGCTTGTCTACCGCCCTATTTATCGCTTCGTGAAGCTCAAAACCTTCGGTTTTGATAATCGCCCAGTCTCCCCAGTGGAAGTGGCACTTCGCTTCACATTCAAACTTCTTTCCGTGATCCTTCGTAAGAGTGAACTCGAGGTCCTCGACGATCCCGTCAGCAAAATCAATCTTCTTGAGCTTCTCCTCTATGAACTCTTTCGTAGTATCCCGTAGGTTCATGTGGACAGCTTTGACGGTCGGTTCGATCATAGGTACCCCCTGATTTCTATCGCTCGTAAGATGAACTGATGTCCAGCTCTTTGCGGTACTTGGCAACGGTTCGTCGTGCCAGATTAATACCGCGCTTGCTCAACAGATCCGCGATCTTCTGGTCTGAAAGGTGTTTCTCACCTTGTTCCTGGACAATGATTTCACGTATTACCTCTTTCACCCCCTCCTTGGAGTAGCGGGACCCACTGGAGCCGGCTCCGCTAATTGAGTTCGAGAAGAAGTACTTCAACTCGAAAATCCCCCACTCGGTCTGAAGATACTTCCCGTTGGTGATTCGGGACACCGTTGCCTCATGGACCCCCACTTCCTGGGCAATGTCCCGCAGCGTGAGCGGCTTCAGATACTTCTTTCCTTTGAGAAAGAAGTCCCGCTGGAACTCGACTATCGCTCGGCCAACCTTCATCAAGGTCTGGTTACGCTGCTGGATACTGTTAATAAACCAGCGGGCGTCTTTCACTCTGCCGTTGACGAATTGTCGAACCTCTTTCTTGTTGTTTCGTTGATCCGAGAGGTCAGAGAAGAAGGAGTTGATCCCGAGAACCGGTATCTCCTCATCATTCATCACCAGGACGAACTGGCCGTCCCGCATCTCGAGGAGCAGATCGGGAATGACATACTCGGGCTTGTCACTGCCGTAGAGCCGTCCCGGGAAGGGCGTAAGATGGCGGATAAACTCCAAAGCCTCTTCGACTTCCGCCTCGCTGATGCCGGCCTTCCGGGCGATCTCCTTGTACTTACCCCTCTCCAGGAGCTCCAGGTGATCCCGCAGTATCTCTTCGGTGCCCTTGGGAACATCGGTCACCTGGGCGGTCTGGACCAGAAGGGACTCCTTGTAGTCCGCGACGCAGCAGCCGGGAGGATCAAACGTCTGAATCATCCCGCAGAGCCGCTCCAGAGTCGGGAACTCCTCCTCCGAAACAAGGAGGGCGGGATCCTCGAGGTGAAAGCCGTTGGCGTCGAGATTGCGAATCAGGAGCTCACCGATACGGTACTCCTCTTCATCTATGGGCTGGAGATGGAGCTGCCAGATCAGATGCTCCTGAAGAGACTCCTCCCGGGAAAGGGCGTTCTCCATGAACTGCTGCTTCGCGTCGGGATCGCCGCTCCCGGAGCTCGAGATATAACCCGGATCCGAAGAGTTCTCGAAGTACTCGTACTCCTCAGAACGCTCTCCGGCGCCGGAGGTATCGAGGGAGACCGTGCCCTGTTCTTCCGTTACTTCCAGGGCCGGATTCTGTTCCAGTTCCTCTTCTATCCGCAGCTTGAGGTCCTGCAGAGGCAGCGCCATGATCTGGATGCTCTGCAGAAGCTGCGGCGTCATTTTGAGCTTCTGTGACTGTACAAGCGATGGCCGCTGGTACTGCTGCACCTAAATAGTTCCCCCTATCTACTAATCATAATGGAAGAGCCCCATACCTTTGTCAACGCGAATGAAGTATATAGAAGCTTGTTGCACCAGGGTGAAGCAAAGCCAGTCTGGATGACGGGTTAGGTCGTTTTTCGGCGGGGTGAGTCGATTTCTGGAGCGCGAGAGCCTCTAATTACATGCGACAGAACGGTTTCAGCGGCGAGGAGCAACAGGCTTCTATACACTACATACTGAAGCGTTCGCCGAGATAGACTTTCCTCGCCACGTCACTCTCCATTACCTCATCCCGGCTGCCGGAAACGAGTATTTCGCCGTTGCTAATGATGTAAGAGCGGTCGGTGATCTCCAGGGTGTCACGAACATTGTGGTCCGTGATCAGAATGCCGATTCCCTGCTCCACGAGCTTGCCTATTATGGTCTTTATCTCGTAGACCGCGATAGGGTCGATTCCGGCAAAAGGCTCATCCAGGAGGAGAAACTTCGGGTCCAGGGCGAGGGAGCGGGCAATCTCGGTTCTCCGCCGCTCACCGCCTGAAAGGGTATAAGCGCGCTGTTTCCGTCGGTCGGCGATGCCAAGCTCCTCGAGGAGCTGCTCGAGGCGCTCCCGCTTCTGTTCCAGGCTGATCTCCTTGCGGTTCTCCAGGATCGCCCAGATGTTCTCTTCCACGGTGAGCTTACGAAAAACCGACGGCTCCTGAGGAAGGTAGGAGATGCCGAGGCGGGCGCGACGAAACATCGGCAGCCGTCCGATCTCCTGCCTGTCGAGGTAGATCTGCCCGGACTCGGGACTGATAAAGCCGACGATCATGTAGAAGACGGTGGTCTTTCCTGCGCCGTTTGGTCCGAGAAAGCCCACAACTTCGCCGGTGTGCATGCCAAAGTCCACGCCCCGGACGACTTCCTTCTTGCCGAACCGCTTTCTCAGCTGCGCCACCTCGAGGGTATGCTTTGTCTCGGGCATTAGCTCTCCCCATCTCCAGGCGTGTTGGTCGCCCCGGCGCCGCCCGGTTCATCTTCCCCCTCGACGCCTGAGCCCCCGGCGCCGCTCCCGTTGGCCGGAGCCGGCTGGCCGTCGGCCGCGGCGGGTTCGGCGGTGTCAGTCTCCCCGTCGGTTGCCCCGGTCTCGGCGCTCTCGGCCTCAGCGTCGCCGGTGCCGGTTTCGGCGCTCTCGGCCTCTTCATCCTCCTCGTCGGAGGTGACCGTGCCTTCCACGCCGCCTTCGAGCTCAATTTCGTCCCGGTCGAGATCTATGCTTATCCGGGAGGCTCTGTACTCATCACCCTTCCAGAAGACCACGGGGTACCCCGAGAGCTCCAGGATGTTTCGGTCCCGATCGTAGCGCACGAACTCGGACCGGGCTGTCAGGTCATCCCGAAGGATGCGCACGCCTATCTGCGCCTGCACGTACGCTCCGTTCTCCCGGGTTTCCACGAAGCCGCCTTTGACGACGATCTCGTTCTCCCGATCTTCGAGAACGACCCGGTACCGTGCTCGGGTGAGCTCCGACTCCCGATCGTAGAAGAGCTCGCCACTGCTGAAGTATAGATCGTTCTCCTCATCAACAACGGTTACCCCTCCGGTGCAGAGGACATAGCGAAAGTCCTCCCCGTAGAGTTCGATCTCTCCCGCCTCGATGGTGGTGGCGTCGGAAACGACCCGGGCGTTGCCAACGAGGCGAGTCCTCTCCCGCCCTTCGGCGAGGACGATGGAGGTCTCATCCCCGGAGAAGGAGAAGCTGTCCCCCTCCTGCGCCGGAGCCCGGAGTGTTGGCATAAGCGCGAGCGCCAGGAGAAGGAACGCCAAGAGATAGGAGCTAGGGCGCCACATCCGCGCTCCCCTCGGCCGCGTCGACCGTGGATCCCCCGGCGTTATCGGCCCCGTCGGCGCTGGATCCTCCAGCGTTGTCAGTTCCCCCCGGCGGGGGCTCCCCCTCCCCGGTAACGATGGTGCCCTCCACACCGCCTTCGAAAGAGACCGTACGCCGTCTGCCGTCGGCCCGAAAGCCCTCGCCTTCTATGCTGGTGCCATCTTCCTCGGAGAGGCGTACCGTTCCGTCGGGTTCGCTTCGGAGGATGTCCGCCTCCTCATCCCAGTAGAGAAACTCGCTTTCTATGGTCGCTTCCTCCACAGCGGAGTGAAAGTAGATCTCCCCCTGGAGCTCTATGTTGTCGGTGTCCAGATGGTGCACCGCCCGGCTAGCTCGCCCTTCGAGGCGAATCTCGCCGTCGGGACCGCGCTCGAGAAAGGTGATCTCCTCGAGGATCTGTCGGTCCTGCTTCGGGTAGCTCTCCAGGAGCCCGGCGGTAACGACCAGGGTGCCCTCGCGAATGGCTGTGATTTCGGCGTTTACGAGGCGGGTTGTCGGGACCTCTTCGGCTATCTCCTCAGCAACCCGGCCCTCCTCGTAGTCCAGGGCGCAGGCCGAGAGGAGAAGGAGAAAAGCGACCATCAGGAGCACCGGTCGAGGCGATCGAGCCCGGGGCAAAGAGCGGCCGCTGTGAGAAGAGAGAGAAGTAAAGCTGTCCTGCAGTTTACGACGCGGTTCCACCTTCATCCTCAGAGACACTGCCTACTGTGCCACCAGGCGCTCTTGCATCCGTTGCTGCCGGAGAAGGGAGGCTTCAATAAAGCTCCGGAAGAGCGGGTGGGCATCCACGGGCTTCGATTTGAATTCCGGATGGAATTGAGCCCCCAATCCCCAGGGGTGCTCCTGCCACTGAACGGATTCCACCAGGGCGCCATCCTCAGTTGTGGCGGTAACCCGGAGACCAGCGTCGTGAAGATCCTGCCGATACCGGTTCGAGACCTCATATCGGTGGCGATGGCGCTCGCGGATCATCTCGCTTCCGTAGATCTTGCGGATGGTTGTTCCCGCCTGGAGCCGGGAGGCGTTTTCTCCGAGACGCATGGTACCGCCGTAGTTCTTGACGTCGATCTGCTCCTCCAAGAGGCTCACCACGGGATGCTCACACTCCGGGGCGAACTCGGTGCTGTCCGCATCCTCCATTCCGAGGACGTTACGGGCGTACTCGATAACCATGACCTGCATTCCGAGACAGATACCTAAGTAGGGAAGACCGTTCTCCCGAGCGTACTGCGCGGTCTGGACCATGCCGAGAATGCCTCGCCCCCCAAAGCCTCCAGGGACGAGAATCCCGTCCACCTCCGAAAAGACCTCATCGAAGTTGCCGTTCTTCTCCAGCTTCTCCGAATCGACTTTGACCAGCTCCACCTTGGCGCCGTTGGCAATGCCTCCGTGAAAGAGCGCCTCGTCCACGGACTTGTAGGAGTCGCTTAGCTCAATGTACTTGCCCACCACCGCAATACGGGCTCGCTTTTCGGTTGTGGTAAAGACCTTCACCACCTCTTCCCAGGCGGAGAGTTTCGCCTCCCCGTACGCCAGCTCTAGCTTGTTCAGGGCGATCTCGTCGAGTTTCTGCCGGTGGTACATGAGGGGGATCTCATAGAGAGTCGTCTGCACGTCATAGGCCGAGATAACCGCTTCGAACTCCACGTTGGTAAAGAGAGCGATCTTTCGCCGCATCGAGTCTTCGAGAATGTGCGGAGCACGACAGAGGAGGATGTCCGGCTGGATTCCTACCTCCAGAAGCTCTTTGACCGAGTGCTGCGTCGGCTTCGTCTTGAGCTCGCCGTTGGTCACCTCGGGAATCAAAGTGAGATGGACGGCGATGACGTTTTTGTGGCCGAGCTCGTGGATCATCTGCCGGGCCGCTTCGAGAAAGGGAAAGGACTCGATATCACCGACGGTCCCACCGATCTCGACGATGGTGACATCAACGCCCTCCTCGCTTCCGACTGCCCGGACACGTTGCTTGATCCGATCGGTAATGTGGGGGATGACCTGAACGGTCCGGCCGAGATAGCGGCCCTCCCGTTCGCGCTGTATGACTTCGGAGTAGATCTGCCCCGTTGTGATCGAGTTGGCTCTGCTCAGGGGTGAATTGGTAAAGCGTGCGTAGTTGCCGAGGTCGAGGTCCGTCTCCGCTCCGTCATCGGTGACGTAGACTTCCCCGTGCTGGTAGGGGCTCATGGTACCAGCGTCGACATTGATGTACGGATCGATCTTGATCATCCGTACCTCCAAGCCCCGAGCCTCCAGGAGACTCCCGAGGGACGCCGCGGCAATGCCCTTTCCGAGACTGGAACAGACACCGCCGGTCACGAAGATATACTTCTCCATGTGCCGGTATTATCCGGCGGACCGAGGGTAGTGTCAACGACGACCGTGCGCTCCGCGACCCGTGAGTTACCGCCCCAGCGGCAAGGCCCGAGGGGACAAAGCCTCAGTTGACCGGCCAATACCATAGCCATACACTTAGACTCCACAGACACCATGTCGGACTTTCTGAACGATGCGGACTTCGAGAGGTATCGCAAACTCATCTACGATGAGAGTGGGATTCACTTTTCCGCAGCAAACCGAACCATTCTCGAAAGCCGCCTCAAGGAGCGGCTGCGCTCAGCCAAGCTAGAAACCGTAGGGGAGTACTATGAGTACGTCCTTCGGGATCCGGAAGAGCTCAAGGTGCTTCTCGACTCGGTCACAACCAATCTCACCCGCTTCTTTCGTAACCAGGCACACTGGCAGACGTTCCAGCACTTCGTCGTGCCAGACCTGGTAGAACGAAAGAAACAGTCCGGAGAGAAGAACATCCGCGTCTGGAGCGCCGGCTGTTCCACCGGTGAGGAACCCTACACCATTGCCATGGTTCTCTCGGAGCTACTCCCGGCGGGTTACACCCAGGAGATCACCGCCTCGGATCTGAGCCTCAAGTCGGTTCTCACCGCCAAGGAGGGATTCTACCCGGAGATGCGGGTCAACGGTATCCCGGAGTACTACCTCAAGAAATACTTTGAGAAGCGGGAGGGGGGCTACAAAGTAGTCGATTCCATTCGCTCTTCCATCAAGTTCGACTATCACAACTTGAAGAACGACAGCGGCTTGCGAAACCTGGACGTGGTTTTCTGCAGAAACGTCCTTATCTATTTCGACGAAGCTGCGCAGAAAGAGTCCGTAGAACGATTCTGGAGCGCCATGGCTCCCTTCTCCTACCTCTTTATTGGCCACTCGGAGTCGCTCTTTGGCATGAACACCCAGTTTGAGTTCGTCAAAACCGACTGGGCCTGTATCTACAAAAAAGACACGTTGAAAAAGGGTTAACCGAATTGAGCGAAGCGCCGTCGCAGCAGATAAGAGTACTGGTCGTCGATGACTCCGCCCTAATGCGGAACCTCGTCTCCAGGATAATAGAGGCCGAGCCGGACCTAACCGTCGCGGGCAAGGCGATGAATGGCCAGTTTGCCCTGGACAAGATTCAGCGCCTCGACCCGGACGTGCTCATTCTCGACTTGGAGATGCCGGAGATGAACGGCATCGAGTTCCTAAAAGCGCGAAAGGAGCGGGGCATTACGGTGCCTGTCATAATCCTGAGCTCCATCGCCGAGAAGGGAGCGAAAGTCACCATGGAGGCGCTCTCCCTGGGCGCTTCCGATTTCATAATGAAGCCCTCAGGCTCGGTCTCCGAGGATATCCACACCGTGGGTGCCCATTTGGTGGAGCTCGTCCGCGGCGTGGGTGCGGAGTACCGAAAGAGCCGCAACCTTCCGGTTCAGCCGCCACCGACGGAGCCTACCGTAGCCCCGGAGGAGGAAGCTGCGCCGACGCGAGGTGCGGAGGCTTCCAAGGGCCAACCCGCGACTCCCACCGCGGAGCCTGTACCGGCAAGACAGAGCGAGCGGGCGGTACTGACACCTCCGAGAAAGATTACGCCCAAGGAGAAGCCCGGCAGTCTCGACGTCATCGCCATCGGCATATCCACCGGAGGGCCCAACGCTCTGCGGAAGGTTTTCGCGGAGATCGACGGAGATATCGGCGTCCCCATTGTGGTGGTACAGCACATGCCCGCGGGCTTCACCACGGAGTTCGCGAAGAGCCTCGATCGTATTTGCCCACTAGACGTAAAGGAGGCGGAGGAGGGTGATCTTCTCAAGCCCAATCGGGTACTCATCGCCCCGGGAAATCACCACATCACCGTGGAGCGGAAGAGTCTCGCCGTGGTTGCCCGGATCTCGGATACCTCTCCGGTCAACGGCCACCGCCCCTCGGCGGACGTCCTCTTCGAGTCCGTGGCAAGGGCGTACGGCAATAACACTCTGGCAGTTATCATGACCGGCATGGGCCGAGATGGCGCCCGCCGCATAGGTGACATATACGAGGCCGGGGGAATGACCATCGCCCAGAACGAGAAGAGCTCAGTCGTCTACGGTATGCCTCGGGTAGCCTACGAGTACGGCTACATCCACGAGCTGGTAGATCTCTCTGAGATGGCTTCCACCCTCAGCAGACTTGTCAAGGAGAGCCACGCCAATGGGTGAGCTGACCGTTTACGACTGCGGACGAATCGAATACGCTCCGGCCCTGGAGCTGCAACGGAAGCTCCAGACCGCCCGGGGGGCGGAGAAGATAGGGGACACCCTGCTCCTTCTCGAGCATCCGCCGGTCATTACCATGGGCAAAAGCGCCGTGAACGAGCACCTCCTCGCCGACGAAACAATGCTCGCCGCCGCGGGTGCCAAGGTAGAGTGGATCGAACGGGGCGGAGAGACCACCTATCACGGCCCGGGACAGCTCGTGGGCTACGCGATTTTCAACCTCTACGAGCGGCACCGAAGCATCAAGCGCTTCGTTCGGAACATGGAACAGGTATTTATCGATCTCCTGGCCGAGGAGTACGCGATTGAGGCTGGTCGCGACCCGGAGCATCCCGGTGTCTGGGTGGGAAACGAGAAGATAACTGCCGTGGGCATCTCCATTCGGAACAAGGTGACTATGCACGGCTTCGCCTTCAACGTGGCGCCCAATCTCGACCACTTCAACTGGATCGTCCCCTGCGGCATAACCGACCGCGGGCAAACCTCTCTCGAGAAGCTCACCGGGGAGGCGCCGGACATGAGTGTGATGAAGCGAAAGGTGGCGGCGAAGTTTCGGGAGCTCTACGAGTTCGCCCCGGGAGAGGAGATGTTGCCCGGACCTCCGGAGCCGCCAGAATCAGCTGAGCCGTCGGAACCCGGCTCAGCCTAGTGCCGCCAGGCACCCTCCAGGAGTTCCGGCGCTTCCTACTGATCGGGATTCAGGACCGTCGTCAACGTGGGAAGTGAACGCGTTCTATTCTCCGGGCTTCGCAGCAAACTTGCGCCAACCACAAGGCTCGCGCAACCCAGCGCCAGAGCCGCCCGGACCGGGACCTCCCGCAATCCGAGAGCCGATGATAGAGGAAAAGCTGCGAGGAGCGCCGTCCCCAGGGGAAGCAGAATCAAGAGAATAAAGTCGAGAATCCCCTGGCGAAGGCTCGTGGCGATCTCCACTCTGTCCGAGACCTGCACCGGAACTCCGGCGGGGTTGGAAACCTGAACGGTCCGTCCGGCTACGGCGCAGTGCCCGCCGGAACAGCCGGCGCACCTGGCGCCGTCGGGAAAGACCGTCAGTCGGTCACCATCAATCCTGACTACTCTGCCGCACTGCTTCATTATTGCACGCTTCCCGGACCCGCTCGATTGAGAGCGCCCTTCCGTCCCGTTCGAACTCCATGACAACGCCTTGGATCTCCAGGCGGTCCCAAGCTTCCTGAGAGCGCTCGGGCATTTGACTCATGATCTTGCGAATCTCCACCGCCGGCTCGAGACCACCCACGCTGTCGATGCTCCCGGTTCTCCCGGCGTCGCAAATCGTGGCAGTCCCCTTCTCGCTCACCCCTTCGTCGGCGGTGATCACTCGGGTTCCCGTGCCGATTACCGCCGAGACGAGACCGTCTGCGTGGTGGAACATAGTGAGCTTCTCCGCGGTGGTGAGGGCATGGTAATCGAGGACAATTATGGAGCACTGCTCCTTGAGGCGTCGGACAATCTCCGGGAGAAAACTGTAGGGATTGGTGGGATGGACCCGGGCGTAGCCTGACTGACCGAGAAGACTGACCACACCGATCTGCTGCTCTCCGAAGGTGTAGGTACGCCAGCCGCGGCCGGTGTTTCCCGGAGGAAAATTCGCCGGTCGCAGGAGGTATGGCGCCTGCTGGAGGTGCTCCTTCATGTCTCGCTTGAAGTAGATCTGCTCTCCCGAGGTAATGATGTCGACACCGAGCTTGCGGAGATAGATGGAGTGGTTCTTGCCGAGGCCAAAGCCGCCGGTGGTGCCATCGCCGTTGGCGATCACGCAGTCCACATTCAGCCGCTCCCGTAGAGCTCTAAGGCGCTGTTTAATGCAAAAAACGCCGGCCTTGCCGACGATCTCACCAAGAAAGAGAACTCGCATACTCACAGTGACACAATAGTACCCGATACGGTGTTATATTCATAGGCGTGGTCGCGGGATTCGGGCCACGTCGCAGGGGGTTCCCCATGCGTTTACGGCGTTGCCCGATTCGGGAGCGCCCATACCAGACCTCATGAGGAGGGTGTGATATGAACGAACGAGATTTCGTTGATTTGGGTCGTCTTATGGACGACATATTTGCAGCGGCGGAGAATTTTCGCACAACCTTTACCGAGAACGTGGAAAACGTCGGAGAACGGGCCAAACGATACGCCAAGCAGTGGCCCTGGAACGAGGAGCGAGACTTCTATTCCTTCTATTCGTTTCCTCCGGCCAACATCTACATGAGCCCCGAGCGGAGCCTCACCTTCGAGTTCGCCCTGGCGGGTTTCAATGAGAGCGATATCGACCTGGAGTTCAAAGGGGATTACATGATCCTCAACGCCCGGGCCCCGGAAACACCGGAGAGCGTCTCCTACCTAAAACGGCGGCTCAAATTCAAGGATGTGGTCGACCAGAAATACTACGTCCCGGACGACAAATTCGACCAGGCCCAGGCGAAGGCGGTCTTCAAGAACGGAATGCTCAAAGTCGTGGTGCCCCCGCGGGAGGATATCCAGGCAAAGCAGGGTATCAAGATCGAGATTATTGATGAGGACGAAGGGGAGAAGGACTCCTCCTCGAGCGCATCTAAGGAGAAGAAGTAGCTATGATTTTCTGGCTTATCCTGGGCGCCGCCCTGGGGTACTTCTTTAAGCCCCAGATCGACCGGATCGTCTTCAAGGTGGTGCGGGCGATTCGCGACAATCGCCGCGACAGGTACTAAACGTCCCGATCCTGGGCAGCCCAGGATCGGCGGACAAACCGCAATGCTCGGGCCGGCTCTCTTCGGGGCCGGCCCGGTTTCACTCACGGCATCGAGAGACCCCGGGCCTCTTCCAGGAGCAGATACCACTCCTCCCGGGTGAGGTGCGCCCGCTCCGCCTCGGCGGCGGCTGCGATTCGCTTCGGGTTGGTGGTGCCCACCACAGGAAGAATCGGCGCCGGGTGCTCCAAGAGCCAGGCGAGGACGATAGCTTCCTTGCTTACACCCTTTTCTTCCGCGAGCTCCGCCACGAGCTTTGCGGCGCTGCGCACATGCTCAGGCTCCCCGGAAATTTCAGCTCCGGAGAGAAGGCCCTTCGCCATCGGCGACCACGCCTGGATGGTGATGCCGTTCTCCCGGCAATACTCCAGGGTCCCCTCATTACGGAGGACATGCTCCGGGGCACGCTGGTTGACCGCTGTCCCGGCAACCAACAGATCCGGGTGGAGCAGACTGATCTCGAGCTGGTTCGTCACCAGGGGCTGGTCGACGTACGCCTCCAGGAGCTCGATCTGGGCGGCAGAGTGGTTGCTCACGCCGAAACTCCGGACCTTCCCGCTCTTGTGGAGCTCCATAAACGCCTCAGCCACCTCCTCCGGCTCTACCAACGGATCCGGTCGATGGAGCAGCAGGACGTCGAGGTGGTCTATTCCGAGGCGGCGGAGAATGCCTTCGGTTGACTCCATAATGTGGTCATAGGAAAAGTTGAAACGAACCGGTATCCGCCGCTTTCCTGCTGCAGCCTCCTCGGGAAACTGAATGCCGCACTTCGACTGAATCGTGATCTCATCCCGAAGGCTCGGATGCTCCTTCAGGTACTCTCCAAAGAGCTCTTCAGACTTCCCTCGGCAGTAGATGTCCGCGTGATCGAAAAAGTCGATCCCCGCTTCCAGGGCGGCGTCGATAGCGGAGAACGCCTTTGCGCGCTGCTCCTTAGTAACAGGCGACTCCTCCCAGCTGCCGCCGATCTGCATGCAGCCGTAGATGAGCATACTCGAGTCTATTCCCGAAAGAGGCCAAATGTAGTGTTCCATGGTTCAAAGATAGGCCGGATCGACCGGGGGAGAAAAGCTCCCGGGTGCCAGGCAAGCTCGCAGCGGCTGTCCTCGTGAGCGGGAGCCCCACCCCCGGGCCCCCACCCAATTTGTGGTAACTGCCGGCTCAGGCGCTCAGCTGAACGATGTAGCCACTGAATCGACGAATATTGATGACCACTCCTTCATCCAGCACCAGGTACTGCCCACGAATGCCGGATAGCCGGCCGGTGAGCACCGGCTGCTTGTCGAGATTGACGGACTTTACCTTTTCCGGGGCAACCTTTAGAGGATAGTTGATCTCCACAGGCCCGCTGTCTGTAACACCGTACGCCGCAAGCTCCCCGGACAGAGCTCCGAGGAGGCGCTCCCGTTCCGCCAGGAGGTCCGCAGCCTCAGGTCGTTCATCCTTGAGCATCCGTTGCCAGTTGGTGCGATCGGTGTAGAGTTCCTTGCCTGCAATCTCTATTGCCCCAGCCAGTTGTCGATAGGGCGTCCTGGCTACCACAATCGCCTGCGCCGCTCCCTGGTCGATCCACCGCGTCGGGATCTGAGTCCACCGGGTAACCCCGACCTTGACCGCACTGGAAAGCGCGAGATAGACCGCATGGGGCTTGTTGTGGTGCTCTTCCTCCCACTCCGGATCGCGCCCCTCCCCGAGATGTCCCCGGCAGAGCTCGGGCCGAACGATGCACTCCGAGTTCTCCGGAGCGTCCCGAAAGCAGGGGTAGCAGAAACCCTGGCCGTACGCCTTTGGCGTGACCCGGTCGCAGAGGATACAGCGGATTTCGCCGGTGAAGTTGATCGATATCTCTCTGCCGATGAGCTCATTCATCTCCACCGCGTCCGCTCCGAGCTGCAGAGTGTAACGAACCGGATCAGCGTGTTTAACGCTCATTTTTTCGAGCTTTCCCGTGGCCGTCATAGAATGAAAGTGCCACAAACGCCCGGACAGGTCCAGCGGGATGACGTAACCCGCCGCCGCTTCTCGGCTCGACCACGTTCGGCCCGGGCCCAGCTCCGTCCCCGGCAGTAAGCTCGGTCGCTTGCCCCCCTCGGCGCAGTGACGTAGAGTGTCGCCATGTATCGCCTCTTTGCAACCGATATCGACGACACCATCCTCGCCCCGGACGGTTCCCTCCCCGAAGCCAACCGCCGCGCCCTCGAGAACCTCCACCGCCGCGGAATCGCCGTGGTCTTCAGCTCGGGCCGCGCCACTTTCAGCGTGCGGGAGGTAGCCGGACGAATAATCACCCTCGCTGACGACGAGTATATAATCGGCTTCAACGGCGCCCGGGTCGTGACCGCTCAATCCGACAGAGTTCTCTTTCAACAGCTCCTTCCCGCGGAGATGCTGCGCGAAGTCGCCTCTTACGCCCGGGAGCATGACCTTCTGGTGCAGGGCTACGATTCCGAGGAGTTCATCGTCGAGAAGGATGACCCCCGATGCAAGGATTACTCCGAGGACACCGGTATGGAATATCGGGTTGTGGAGAGCATCGCCGACGCCCTTCCCGGGGGAAGCGCCAAGCTCCTCATAATAGACGAACACGAGAACCTACTTGGCCACCAGAAAGCGCTCGAGAAACTGGCCGAGGGACGGTGGGATGTCACCTTCTCGAAACCGCACTATCTCGAAATCGTCAGCCCAGGCATAAGCAAGGGCGAAGCGCTTCGCCGCCTGGCGGAACACCTGGGAGTTCCCATAGAAGAGACCCTCGCCGTCGGGGACAGCCTCAACGACCGGCAGATGCTCGAAGCCGCGGGACTCGGCGTGGCCGTCCGCAACGCTCGGGAGGAGCTCAAGGCGATAGCCGACGTGGTTCTCGAGCGCACCGCGCAAGAGGGTGCCATCGAGGAGCTCGCGGAGCGGTTCTTCCCGGGGGAGGCCGGCGGTGAGTGAGTCGAGGGAATACCCGACCCGCCCGTTTGTCGGCGTCGGAGTTGTGGTGCTAAGAGGCGATTCGGTCCTGCTCATTCGGCGGGGCAAGCCGCCCAAGGCAGGCGAGTGGAGTCTACCGGGAGGTTCTCAGGACGTGGGTGAGACCGTGCGGGAAACCGCCGCCCGGGAGGTTCGGGAGGAGACCGGGGTGGAAATCGGTGCGCCTATGCTCGTGGATGTCCTGGACGCCATCATCCCGGACGCGGCGGGGGAGGTGCAGTTTCACTACACCTTGGTGGACTTTGTGGCCGAATGGGCATCCGGAGATCCCGCCGCGGCGGACGACGCAGAGCACGCCGAGTGGCTTCCTCTTGAAAAGCTAGATGAAATAGAGCTCTGGGAGAAGACCCGAGAGATCATCGAGAAAGCTGCAACAATCCGCGATGGTACGGCCGGTGGCTCCGGTGTGTCTCCCTAGAGCTCCTGTTTGACGGCCACGTAGAATCCGTAGCTGTAGTACCTACGGTACTTCTCATACAGGGCAATCTCTTCTTTTTCATTTTCCACGATCTCTACTGCTTCCTCGCTATTGCCCTGGCGCCGGAGGAACTCATCAAACCCCTTCTTCAAAGGCCCGTAGTACTCCTCCGTCCAGCACCGCTCCGGCAGATAGAAGTATCCCTGAGGCGTAAACCCGCAACCTTCCAGGACGTCCATCTTCGCCGAAGCGGTAGCGATTTCCGGATACTCCGTTTCCCAGAAGGCCTCGAGCTCCTTCGGACGCTCCCGAGTGAGCCAGGTGATTTCACTCACCGCAAGCACTCCTCCGGGCTTGAGAAACTGTCTCCAGTAACTAATCCCCTTCTCAAATCCGATGCTGTAGACCGCCCCTTCGGACCAGATCACGTCATACTCTCCCTCACCAAAGGGCAGATCGTCCATAGAAACGGCAAGGGTCGAGATCCGATCCGATAGACCCTGAGTTGCAGCCTCACTCTCCAGCTGTTCGAGAAACCCCGGGAAGAGGTCGACGCCGGTTACTTCGGCGTTGAGCTCCTGGGCGAGCAGAAGCGTTGAAGCTCCTGTGCCGCAGCCGATATCCGCGATCCTGAACTGCCTCGACCTGTCGAGGCCAGCGAGCTCCATAGCCCTTTTTGTCTCCGCATCTCCTCCCGGTCCCTGGCGCGGGTTTCTACTGTGAAGGTCTACAAGTAGCTCGAACTCGTCCATACGCGTCTCCTCAGCTGCGGCCCTGGTCCGGGGCGCAGGGCGGATTCGTTCTAGCTTGACACAAGTGTGGGTAAAGGGCCAGGCCCGAGCCGCCCGCGGCCCTGACGTAAGTGACGAAGAATAGGAGTTGCCCGAGGCTTCAAGTCGCCTCTCCGAGGAGTGACAATGTCCACTTTGCTAAAGCCCAGGCATCCCTCATACTGTACCGATGCTACGCCTGCGCATTACCAACACTCCGGCGATCACGAGCTTCTCGTTCGCCGCCATGTTCTTTCTCGGTCTCGGAGTTGCCATTGTCGGCGCCGCCGCACGGAACGCGGGGATCCCGGCGACGGAGGTGGGGCTCCTTCTCACCACACAGCATCTCGGCTTCTTTCTCTCCGTTGCCTTTGCCGGCTCTCTCGCGGACCGGTACTCGAAGCCGATTATACTCGCCCTTGGCAGCGTGGCGATGGCGGTAGGCTTTGGCGGCTTCTATCTCTGGGGGTCGTTCTTCCTGAACGCCTTCTTCATGTTCTGCCTCGGCGTGGGAATCGGAGTTAATGAAGGCGTGGCCGATGCCCTGCTACTCGATCTCCATCCAGTGCGAAAGAGCCTCTTTATCAACCTGAATCACTTCTTCACTACTCTCGGTTCGCTCCTGATAACCGGCTACCTCATATTCCTGCAGATGGCGTGGCGTCTCTCGATGAACCAGGCGGCCATTGCGGTAGCGATCCTGGCACTGCTCTTCGCGGTGAGCCGCGAGAAACGAAGCTCCGGTCGTACGAGCCCCTCCTCGAGGAACGCAGAGCAGCATGAGCGGCGTGCCGGCAGCGGAGCCTCACCCACGGACGCCGGGTCGATCCGAGGGCTCCTGCGTTCGCCTTCCGTCCTACTCATGGGAGTGGCGATGATCTTTGCCGTTGGCATGGAGCTCGGCTCAATCGGTATTCTCACCACCTACCTCATGGAGCTCCGAGACTTTACGCAACTCACATCGAAACTCGGGCTGCTGCTCTTTATCGGTGGCTTTGGGTTCGGCCGAGTTGTGCTGGGCGCTCTCATCAGGGACGGACAAGAATGGAGGTGGCTACTCGGATGCTTCGCTGCCTCGGTGGTCACCATGATCCTTCTCTACGCAGTAACCGCCGGGCCTCTTCTCTACGTTTTCGCCTTCGCCGCGGGGATCTCCGTATCGGTGTTGCTACCGACGATGATCGCCTTTGCAGGCAAGCAGTTTTCGGAACACGCCGGCACGGTCATTGGAATAGTCAAGATGGGAATCCCCCTCGGCGGAATGCTCCTGCCGATCCTGCTCTCCGGGGCCACCGCCGCGTTCTCCCTTCAGGTCGCTCTGTTCCTCTTCCCGGTAAGCGGAGCCCTGGGCATGGGAGCCGTCCTCGCCCTCGGTTCGTCTCGGATTATCGGAGAGGGGCGCGACGCCGCGGCCGGAAATGTGCAGATTGACACGCCGGAACCTAAGCAGCTATAGTCCAATCATATACTGCCGCCCGGGTGGCGAAATTGGTAGACGCGCTAGGTTCAGGGTCTAGTGTCCTTAC
>CAYZHV010000007.1:0-40539 GCA_964478055.1 uncultured Spirochaetaceae bacterium
GCCCTGCACTCGGACAAAGACACCGAAGTCCGTGATATTGGTGATTTCGCCGTCGATAATGCTGCCGTTCGGATACGCCGCCCGGAGCTGCTGCCATGGATCCTCTTCGAGTTGCTTGACGCCGAGACGGACGTTGTGGTTCTCAGGATCGCTCATGATAACCACGCACTCTACCTCTTCGCCCTCCGTGAGCACCGCGCCGGGATTCTTGTACCGCTTGGTCCAGGAGAGATCATCCACATGGAGGAAGCCGTCGATACCCTCTTCCAGCTCAACAAAGGCACCGGTGTTGGTGATCTTCTTGACCGGCTTGGTTACGCGCATGCCCACGGGATACTTTTCGTCGATTTCGTCCCAGGGATTGGGCATAACCTGCTTGAGTCCGAGGGAAACCTTACCTTCCTGGATGTTGTAATCCAGGATCATCGCCTCGACCTTGTCTCCAACGTTCACCACTTCGCTGGGGTGGTTGATCCGCTTGGTCCAGGACATCTCGGAGATGTGTGCAAGACCCTCGATACCCTCTTTGAGCTCGATAAAAGCGCCAAAGTCCGTGAGCTTGGTAACCGTGCCTTCGACCACCTGGTCCACGCCGAAGTGGTCCTCAAAGGTCTCCCAGGGATCCTCGGTCATGTGCCGGAGGGAGAGATTGATCTTCTTCTCTTCCGGATCCATCTTGATGACCTTGAGTCGTACCTGATCGCCCTTCTTGACGTAGTCTTTGGGACGGGTTACGTGACCCCAGCTCATGTCATTGATGTGAAGAAGGCCGTCGAAGCCGCCGAGATCTATAAAGGCGCCAAAAGAGGTAAAACTCTTGACGATGCCTTCAACCTCGTCGCCAATGTCGACATTTTCGAAGAAGCGCTGACGGTTCTTCTCGATCTCCTCCTCGAGCCACGCTCGACGAGAGAGAATGATGTTAACTCGATTGTCGCTATAGAGCCGTTCGACATAGAACTTGGACTTGAGACCGACGTATTCTTCCGGTTTCTCAATCCTGCGAACGTCCATTTTCGAGATCGGGTTAAATCCCCGGATGCCACCGGGAAGTCTGACCTCGAACCCCCCCTTGATATCTCGGGCAACGCTGCCCTCCACGGGGGTCCTGTCCTGAAATGCCTGCTTTAGCTCTCGCCAGAAGAGTTTTTCATCCGCTTTTCGTTTTGACACCGGGACTCCGCCGTTGCGAATGTCTCGGCGAAGGAGGACTACTCGGACATTATCTCCGACCTGAGGTGGTTCTTCGAACTCAGCCAGCTTAATTCGGCCTTCGGCCTTGTAGCCGATATCGACGAAAACCTCATCCTGTCCAACCTGTACTACGGTGCCTTCTACGATCTGGCCTTCTTCCAGCTCGTCAAGCTGCTTCAGGAACTCATCTTGCAACTCCTTTTGCAGATCACTGGCCACAGACTCGGCGTTATGCGTATCCTTGTCTCCCATTCCTATTCGACAACTCCTGCTATATTTCTTTTCTTCTGAATAGTGGCTATCACTTTCTCACATACTTCTTCTATGGTCAAGTCCGTGGTATCGATGTAGAGTGCGTCCTCCGCCCGGGCAAGCTTTCCCATCTGCTTGTTCTGGTCGATTTCGTCACGCCGGCGAATCGCAGCCTCGATATCCTGGAGGCTGCCCTCGGACTCATTTTGCTCGAACCGGCGCTGGGCCCGGGTTTTGACATCCGCATCAAGGAACACCTTGACCTCGGCCTTGGGAAATACCGTGGTCTGCATGTCCCGTCCCTCAACCACGAGGTCATGCTCCTGGGCGAGCTTCTTAATGCGGCTGTTTACGGAGATTCGCACCTCCGGTATGGAGGAAACCTCGGCAACGTTGGTGTCGATCTCCTCCGTATGGAGTTCCCGATCCAGCTCGGCCCCGTCGACGAAAAAGGCTTCCTTGGTCACGTCTATGGTGATATCCGCCGCCGTGGCGATAAGGGCGTGGCGGTTTTCTTTTCGCTTTCCCTGCTTGAGAGCTTTGTAGGTTATGGCTCGGTAGAACTTTCCGGAGTTGAGGTAGAGAAAGCCCGTTTTGTCCGCCACCCGCTGGGCAACGGTGCTCTTACCGGTTCCTGCAGGACCGTCAATGGCTACTACCATGTCGATTCCTCCTTGTCTCACCGAGGAGCCCTTCCACTTCCGCCTTGTTGAGCTTTCTAAATGCTCCGGGGCCGAGGTCTCCCAGGGTGATGCGTCCGATGCGGACTCTATGAACCCGTTTGGTGGGAATATTGTGGGCGTGCAAGACATTGCGGATCTCTCGGTTTTTTCCTTCCTCGAGAACCAGCTGTACCCGCCGGGGCCCCTTGAAGGCGTAACTCTTGAGATGATACCGCTCCCCCTCGATGTCGATACCGTTCTGCCACTGCTGGAGGAGCTCTTCTGGAATGGGGCGTTTCGTCTCGACGAGATACTCTTTCTCGATCTGCGACGAAGGATGGGCAACACGGTCGCCGAATCTACCGTCGTTCGTAAAGAAGATCAACCCACTGGATAGAAAATCGAGTCTCCCCACGGAAAAGAGCCTTCCGGAGTACGCCTCGCGAATCAACTCGATCGCCAGAGGGCGACCTTCGGGATCTCTGTTCGTTGTGAGGTAGCCAGGGGGCTTGTTCAGGGCGAAGTAGACGTAGTTGCGCGCCTGTCGGATCGGCTTGCCGTCCAGGCGTACCTCATCCCTCTCGGGATCGACCTTGACTCCCTGGCGCTGGACTACCTCCCCGTTTACCTGCACTCGGCCGGAAGCGATGATCTCCTCGCACTTTCGCCTGGAGGCGACCCCGGCTCGAGCGAGAAAAAGCTGCAGCCGCAGGGGTCCGGACTCATCTCGGGGCCCCTGGGGTTTGTCCCGGCGGCCTTGCCGCGGGCCTCCGCCTCGGGAGGAGTTGCCCGTGGGCCCGGAGCTGTCACTGTCCCGGCGGCCTTGCCGCGGGCCGCCGCCCCGGGAGGAGTTGCCGCTGCCTCCGGGGCTCTGGCTGTCCCGGCGGCCGTTTCGGTTCTGCTGTGGCTCGTCGCTACCCATCGAGGCGGAAACGCTCCTCTTCGACTTCGTCGAGTCTCGGCAGCTCACCTATGCTTGAAAGTCTAAACATCTTGAGAAATTCCTTTGTTGTTCCGTACTGAATCGGCCTGCCCGGGGCATCCTTCTTTCCAACTTCCGTTATCAGGCCCCGGGTGTGCAAGAGTTTTATCATGTTGTCCGCGCCCACGCCCCGGAGATTCTCTATTTCGCCCCGAGTAATGGGCTGAGAGTACGCGATAATGGAGAGGGTCTCCATGGCCGCCCTGGAGAGCTTCTGGTCGTTCTTCTTGCCGTAGCGATCCTTGAGGCGCTCCCAGAGCTCCTTTTTCGGCGCGAGCTGGTACCCTTCGCTTATGTGAACGATCTCCAGGCCGTGATGAGGTCCCTGGTAGTCGTTGATGAGCTCTTTGAGAACCGTCCTCGTCTGGTCCGTGGAGAGACCACTAATCTTGGCGAGATTTCTGAGCTCGACCGGCTCGCTCTCGAGAAAGAGAATCGCCTCCAATAGCGCCTTCTCGTTGTCGAAATGCATGGCGTCACTCATGCGGCCCCCTCGAATCCCTTGAGCCTGATATCACCGAACATCCGATTCTGAAAGATCTTGACCGTTTTCTGCTTTACCGCCTCCAAGACTGCCAGAAAGGCGCAGACGATCTCCATGATCGAATCGTTGCGCAGAATGAGATCGGTGAACAGGAAATCCTTCTTGTTCTGGACGTACTCGGAAATGAGACTCAGCTTCTCGTTGACCGATACTTCCTCGTAGAGATTGATAATGCGGTCCGGCGATAGGGAGGACATGATGTTGGAGAACGCCTTGACCAGATCCCAGACGTCGATCTGCTCCCAGAGCTCTTCATCATCATCAAAAGGAAGGGCTGGTTGCTTCTTTTTCCGCTCCAGGACCCACTCGCTCTCTTTTTCCTTTTCGCTCATGAGGTCCGTGAGCTTTTTGTACTTCTGATACTCGATCAGGCGGTCAACCAACTCCTGCCTGGGGTCTTCAATCTCTTCATCGAGCTCGGTGTCTTCGGGCAGAAGCATTCGCGACTTGATGTAGAGGAGCGTGGCGGCCATGAGATAGAACTCCGTGGCGTTCTCTAGATCGACTCGAGCGGCGTATTCGAGGTAGTGGATGTACTGCTCGGTAATTTCCGCGATCGGAATATCGTAAATGTTGACCTCATTCTTCTTGATGAGAAAAAGAAGGAGGTCCAGGGGTCCCTCGAAATCGTGGAGATAGAACTTTCTCCCGTCACTCTCTGTTGCCGCATTCATTGCCGATGCTTCTCCTGTGCTAGTATAGCGGCTCGCCGCGATAGAGGTAAACGCCCTGCTCCCCGAGGGAGTCGAGGACGTCCCGCAAGGGCGTTCCGTCCCGAGGATCGGCAGATTGCGGAACGATCTCAAGGAGCGGTTTGAGAACAAAAGCGCGCTCCCGAAGCCCCGGATGGGGCACCGCGAGCCCTTCGCGCTCGATCACACGGCTACCGTAGAGGACGATGTCGATATCCACCGGTCTCGGGCCCTTCGGCCGCCGGGGATCTCTCACCCGTCCGAGCTCTGCTTCTATGGTCTGAAGCTCCCTCAGGAGCGGTTCCGGCTCCGGCGCTCCTGTTAGTCGCAGAACAAGATTGAGAAACCGCGGTTGTTCGGTGTCGTAGAGGGGCTCAGTCTCATAGAGGCGCGAGAGAAGCACTCCTCCTCGGGGGCTCTCCTCGAAGAGGCGCGAAATGCGGGCGGTAGCCTCGTAGAGATTGGCCGCACGGTCGCCCAAATTGCTTCCGAGAGAGAGAAAGACCTGTTCCTCTGAGGCGGCGCTCAGAAGAGCCCCTCCTCTTCTGCGTCAGCGGCGGCCTTTTTGCTCTTTGTCTCCTGCGGGGCCTCTTCGGTTTCCTCAGCGGGTTCGGCCTCTTCTTCCGGTTCCTCAGGCTTTTCAGGCTTCGGAAACATGAGGTCCCGCACCTTGGTCTCGAGGTCCTGGTAGACTTCGGGATTCTGTTCGAGAAACTCCTTGGCGTTATCCCGACCCTGCCCGATTCGGTCCTCTCCGTAGGAGTACCAACTTCCGCTCTTGCTGATAAGGTCGTAGCGGACCGCCGCGTCCAGGAGACTCGCGCTGGCGCTAATGCCCTTACCGAAGATTATCTCGAGCTCCACTTTCTTGAATGGTGGGGCAACCTTGTTCTTGACCACTTTAACCCGTACGCGGTTTCCGATCGCCTCGTCACTACCGCGGGTCAGAGTCTCGATGCGCCGTACCTCCAGGCGGACGGAGCAGTAGAACTTGAGGGCGTTTCCGCCAGTGGTCGTTTCGGGGTTTCCGAACATGACGCCGATCTTCATCCGGATCTGGTTAATGAAAATGAGGGAGGTAGAGGATTTAGAAATGATTCCGGTGAGCTTGCGCAGCGCCTGGGACATGAGCCGTGCTTGGAGGCCTACGTGGGAATCTCCCATGTCTCCCTCGATTTCCGCCTGAGGGGTCAGGGCCGCCACGGAGTCTACGACAATAACATCTACTGCCTTGGATCGAACCAGGGACTCCGCGATTTCCAGGGCCTGCTCGCCGTTGTCGGGCTGGGAGACCCAGAGCTCGTCCACGTTTACCCCCAGGGAGCGGGCGTAGGTCGGGTCGAGGGCGTGCTCGGCGTCGATAAACGCGGCCACACCGCCTTTTTTCTGCGCCTCGGCGATGGCGTGGAGGGCGAGGGTGGTCTTTCCGCTGGACTCGGGACCGTAGATCTCGATAACCCGTCCCCGTGGATATCCACCGAGGCCAAGGGCTTCGTCCAGAAGAACTGAGCCCGAGGGAATCGTCTGGATACCCGAAGTATCTCTGCCCTCGCCCATTTTCATGATGGAGCCTTTGCCGAACTGTTTTTCTATCTGCAGCCGGGCGGCTTCGATCGCTCTATTCTTCTCCGCCCTCGTTTCGTCCTGGGCGGGCTCCGGCTGTGTCTGGGTTTTGCTCGATTTTTTTGCCATAAACGGATCCTCTTTTCGGTATGGTATCATCGCTCTACCAGTACCGCAAAAGGAGTATACCGATTCAGCTTAGGCTCGTATATGGGGAAAATTTACTGCGGTGGCCTACTGCGGGGCGGCTCCAGGGAGGCTACTGTCGCCCCCGTTTTGACGCCCCCGGCTCTTTTGTGTATAACCTTTCTATATGCGCGGAGAGCTCGTGATACTCTCCACCCGTTCAATGGAGGAGTACGCCTCCCGGGTGGCCTACCAGCTGCAGACGTTTCCGGAGTACTACGCCAGGGGCTACCGGGAACCTGCGATGGGCAAGCTCGGTACAAAGATTTTCGCCGACGGCGAGATGGAGGTGGAGGTTCATACCTCCATTCGCGGGAAGGATGTGTTTCTCTTCGCCGGGGCGGCCCGCAACGACCTCGGTTTGTCTGTGGCGGAGAACAAGATGGAGCTCTATCACACCATCGACGCCCTTCGTCGTGCCGCAGCGGGGCGGATTACGCTCTTCGAGCCGTTTTGCACCGCTTCACGGTCGGATCGGACTACCCGACGAAACAGCGTCGGCTTCTGGATACATTACAAGACCCTCATGAGCCTCGGGGTGGATCACATCATTACCTACCAGCTCCACTCGGATAAGTCGAAAACAGTCGTGGACCCGACTCTCTGCGCCATTGACGATGTTCCGGCAAGCAGTCTCCTCAAAGAGTACATGGTCAATAGCTTCATTCGGAGGCCTGAGTTCCTCGAGAATGTCGTGCGCAAACAGTGGCTATTCTGCTCCGTGGACGCCGGAGGAGAGAGTGTTGCCCGCAAATACGCCCGGGCCTTTGGTACCCGCCTTGTCATAGCCCACAAGCAGCGGAGCTATCACAAGGCAAACACCGTGGAGTCGATCAACATTCTCACTGATACCGACATCGCCGGCAAGGAAATCTGGATCGTGGACGACATGGTAGACACCGGTGGCTCGGTCTACGCTCTGGTCAAGGAGCTAAAGAAGCGCAACGTGGCGAAGGTAAATATCGCCGCCATTCACCCGGTATTCTCGGATCCCGCTCGAGAGCGTCTCGTTGAGCTCTACGAGGAGGGGATGCTCGACGTGGTGCTGGTGGCGGACACGGTACCGTGCACTCCGGACATTCGAGAGAACATGCCCTTTCTCCACGTGGTTTCCTCCGCCAGGTTGAGCGCCGAGATCATTATGCGCATGCACGAGGAGGAGTCCCTTTCGCCCTTCTTTGACGACTTCGACGCCTTCGAGTACCTGAATAAGCTGCGACTTTTTCTTTAGAACTGCTTCTCGGAATCGAGAAGAATCGTGACCGGTCCGTCCAGATCCGCGTCGATCTCCATGTGATCGCCAAAGCTCCCCTCCCCGACTCTGACGCGCTCAGCGGCTGAGTCGAGGAATCCCTGATACAACGGTTGCGCGCGCTCCGGAGGGGCCGCGCGGTTGTAACTGGGTCTTCGGCCTTTCCGGGCGTCGCCGTAGAGGGTGAACTGGCTCACCACAAGGAGCTCCCCGCCGGTGTCGAGGAGAGAGCGGTTCATCTTGCCCTCCTCGTCCTCGAAGACCCGGAGATTGAGCACCTTCTCGACCATGAAGGCGACCTCCCGGTCGCCGTCGCTATCGCTAACACCGAGAAGAACAAAGAGTCCCGGTCCGATTTCTCCGGTGGTCTTGCCCTCAGCCCGGACCGATGCCCTCAAAACCCGTTGAACAACGGCTCGCATTAATCTCGGCTCCCGGGCTCGAGCATTCGCACACTGCTTACTCTCAGCCCGAATCCAGCCTCGTTATCCGCAAGCTGCACCTCCCCGATGAGCTCTACCGCCTGCCCTCCCTCGAGGAGCGCCGCAAACTCGAGATAGGCCGGGACTACCCCTTCGAGGATCTGCCTGTCCTGATACCCCACGAGAAAGTCGAAATTGATTTGCTCGTCGGTGAACTCGAGGTTGCTCACGGTCCCTTTCCACCGAACGTAGGTCTTCTGGTAGAGCCAGGGCTCCCGGGCGACCTCGTTGTAGGTGAAATTGTCCCGAAAAGAGGTGAAATCGGGCTCCTGGAGGTAGTTCTCCAGAAGACGCGCCCGCTCACGAATCGGCTGAGAGGCGTTAGAGGCGAGGATCCGGTTGATCTCACGTTGGGCCATATTGTCCCGGTACTCGTTGAAGTACTCCCGAGCTCGGCGGAGGGTGGATAGAAGCTCCTCTTCGGTGAGGATAATGCGGAAGTCGCCCTCCGTATCCAGGCGTTCTCCCTGGTCAGGAGCGGTGATAAGCTCAGATCCGGCTCGTTGCTCAGTCCGTTGCTGATCGATCCAGTCGATGAGCGGGGGCGTGGCGAAGAATGCGAGGACGCCAAGGGCTCCCAGGAGAAGGACAATCCAGAAGAGAGGCGGAATCGTCCAGGGCTCCTTGGGCATAAAGCGCTTTGCCTTGCCTTCCTCGAAGAGCTCCACGAGCTCCGCGGGGTCTTCGGTTTCTCGAAGGAGGGCGAGGCCGCGGCGGGCGAGACGGTTCTTAGGTTCCTTATCGAGAACACTGAGCCAGAGGCGAAGGGCCTCGTCGCTCTGTCGGCGACGGAGGGCCACCGCGGCGAGAGCATTGAGCACCCTTAGTCGGTCCGGGTCCATCTGTTCCGCTCGGCGCAGGTAGCTGTGGGCTCCGGCGTAGTCTCCGGTGTAGAGACATGAGAGCCCCAACAGCTCGAAGTAGTCCGGGTTCTCCCGGTACATGAAGACCTGAGGTTCGAGTAGAGAGATTACCTGCGCATATTTGCGGCGCCTGAAGAGGTGCCACCCTTTTTTGAGTCCGCTCTTACGTCCCTTTGTTGCCACGCTCTAGGCCTTACTGTCCTCCGCCGGCCTCTTCTCGGAGTCGAGCGATCTCCCGCTCGAGGGTTCGAATCCGGGACTCCCTGGTCTCGAGACGCTCCTCGAGCTCCCGCACTCGGGCGGCGAGTCGGTTAATTTCCTGCCGGGCTCCCTCGCTTGCGCCTTCCGCGAGCCGGGCCTGATACTCGTCGAGGGCCTCCTCGTAGCCGCTCTGCCGGCGTTGAAACTCTTCCTGGGCGGCGAGAAACGACTCATGGCTCCACTGCAGCAGACGAAGGAGCTCCTCCTCCCGCTTCTTGAGCTCTATGAGAGAGAGGCGGTATCGCGCTGCCTCAACTCGGAAGCTTGTCGGAAACTCTCTGACGACGGTCCGAAAGAGGCGCTCAGCCTCCTCCAGGCGACCGAGCTCGTAAAGGGACTCGCCGGTCCAGTAGTATGCATTGGCCACGAAGGGAGAGTCCGGGAACTCCTCGAGGAATGTCTGAAACGCCTGGATCCCCTCCTGGTAGTCTTGCTGCAGAAAGAGAAGCCGTCCGCGCTGGTAGTTTGCCTCGGTGTAGTACCGATGTCCCTCGAAATTGAGGAGGAAGTACTCCAGGTTCTGCTCCGCCTCGTTGAGGCGAGAAAGGCCCATGGCGGACTTGGCTATCCAGAAATAGGCGTCCCCTTCAACCTGAGGATCCTCGGCATTGAGCAGGGCCTCTCTGAACCGCAGAAGTGCCTGTTCGAAGGCTCCCTGCTGAAAGCGGCTGATTCCCTCCTCCAGGAGTTGCTGCGGCGTCATCGAGTTGTTCTGCCCAATGAGAGGCGATGTAAGCAGAAGCATGAGCAACACCAGAAGGATCCAGAAAGGTCGTTTCTTCATATCTACGCTCCCTCTCTCATTGTCGACTCTACCGGCACCGAAGTGTAGGGGTTCATGCGCTTCTCTCACTGTCGCGGATCAGGCTACGCCGGTTGCCCCGGTCAGGCTCTTGAGGTAACTCCCCGGGTCCGCGGCCTCGAAGAAAGAGCTCCCACTCACCAGGACGTTTGCCCCGGCCTCGATAGCTCTCGGTGCTGTTTCCTCGTTTATGCCGCCGTCCACCTGAATATGGAAGGAGTATCCCCGATCATCCCGGAGCGCCTTCGCCTGTGCCACCTTCTCCAGACACATCGGTATGAGCGATTGTCCCCCGTAACCAGGGTTGACGGTCATGATCAGGAGGAGATCGATCTCTCCAAAGAGATCCCGAACCATTTCTACCGGGGTAGAAGGCACAAGGGTGAGTCCCACCCCCTTGCCGTAGCTTCGAATCAGTTGGCAGGTGCGGTGGGCGTGGAGGGAAGCTTCGATATGAAAAGTAATTCGGTCAGCCCCGGCCTCCGAGAAGGGACCAATCATCATATCCGGATTGTCCACCATCAAATGCACGTCCAAGGGAAGCTTTGTGTGCTTGCGAATGTCCGCCACGGTCTTGGGAGAGAAACTCAGATTCGGCGCAAAATGACCGTCCAGGATATCCACGTGTACCCAGTCCCCACCGGCGGACTCTATGAGCTCCATTGCTCCCTTGAGGTCGCTCGTATCTGCTGAGAGGATTGACGGTGCAGTTATGATTGACGATTGTTCCATAGTGTAGTCATAATAGTCGGCGACGAAACAAAGATCAAACCACCCTTCTCTTCCGCGACACCTCTTCCCGGAGGTGGCTTCGTTGACGTATCTTTTCTCTATGATATAATGACTCAAACATCCATCGGGGATCACTACGCGAGTGGAGAATCAGAAGCAGGATGAGAGAACCGATACGCTGCTGCATAAAGCGTACGAAAGAATAAAGGAGCATAAGCTCGACAGCGCGGCAGCGGCCTTGGAAGAGGCGCTCTCCACGGCGTTCGACAATCCTCATGTCGTGACATCGTTGAAATACGTGAACTTCTGGAGGGACCGCCAGTCAAGCGTGGCATCTATAAGCGGCACCTTCGAGCGCGCGGAGTACCTCCTGGGGCAATGGAGCACCTTTGACGGCTTTGTTGAACGTATTGGCGAGCGCGACGAGAGCTGCCTGTACGCCCTGAAGCAACACGTATTCGGTGAAGCTCTCGGATACTACAGACAGCTCTACCAGCAGTCCGAGGCGCGGGATCCTGAGCTCCTGCTCCGGATCGGACGGTGTTACAAAGGGATCGGCGACTTCCAGCGGGCGGTCCGCTTTCTTCAGGCCGCTACCACCGAGCGTCCTGGAGACGCGGCGATTCTTGCGGAGCTTGCGGACTCTTTTGCGCTGGTTGGCGATACTCAGGCAGCGAAGGCCTTCTTTCGGGAGGCTTTCTTTGTTGATCCTCAGAGGGTGGACATCTCGACCTTGGAGTCCGAGATGATTAGACGGTTAATCGCGAAGCTCCAGGAGATGGGCATGGAATTGCCTCTCCTCAAGGAGTGGCTCCCGGTGTACGGGGTGCTCTTCGGGATCTTCACGGTTAAGCGGGAGCTCCGCTCCATAGAGTTCGGCCGCCTCAAGCAGGCGATCTACTCTCTGGAACGGGAGCTGCGGGAACGGAGTTCCGATCCCGCGGTTATCGAGCCGAGGCTCATAAACAAGTACTTCTGGTTGATTGACCATTTCATTGGGGTCCAGGAGGAGCAGCAAAAAATCGACGAGGTGCTTTTGAAAATTCGAAGTCTGAACCCCAAAGTCTATCACCAATATACCAATTAGCTATTCAGGAGCTTCATCTATGGCAGAGCAGACGACAACTGTAACGCACATTTCTGAGTTGCTCAACGAAGAAAAATGGACCCGTGCGACTCTTAACAGTTACACCATAAAGAACTTTCAGGAGCTCGACCGCGTGGTCGAGGACATCTTCGAGAAGGAAATCGAAGACGAGGTCCTCGAGGCGTGCGAGGAGCACCTGCAACACACGAAGAACAGCATTATCGCCCTCTACATTTCCGGGATAATAAATCTCAATCGGCAGGTAGTGGACGATTCCAATCTGGTCAACTTGATCAAGATCTTCTCGGATAACCACAAGTGGAACATCGTCGAGTACCTTGCCGAGCGCATTCTCGACTTCGGTGAGAACAAATTCGCCCTCAGGACCCTTGTGGACACCTACACCCACGAGAACCAGGAAGATAAGCTGTACGACATTTGGGAACGGCTGATCCGGGTCGACTACGAGGAAGCGGACATCGTTCGCAAGCTTGCCGCCAAGAAGGAAGAGGAAGGCGAAACCGAAGAAGCGGTGAACTATTACAAGAAGGCGCTTCACCGCTACATAAACCAGAAGCTCTTTACCAACGTAAAGGAAGTCTGGCACCGCCTCATTCAGCTAGCCCCGGAGGAGACGGAGTTCTTCTATCACGCCGAAGGGAAGATCGCGAAGACAATCAGTCCCGACCGGGCGGTACAGCTTCTCGAAGACCTCTACCCCTACTTCAAGCAGAACGAAAAGTGGGACACCGCCATCGAGATTCTGAAGCGCGTGCTCACCTACGATGCGAAGAACCCCTGGGCCCGGAAGGAGATCGTGGAGTGTTTCCAGCAGAAATACGCCGATCACAGCCATCTGGACGACTACATTCGCCTCTCCAACCTCAATCAGAGCTGGAGAAATGTGCACGATTCCATAGCTGATTTCGAGAAGCACATCGCTTTCGACAAAGGGAACTTTGTCTTCCACCGAAGCTGGGGCGTTGGACGGATCAGGGACATTCAGGGTGACACGATCATTATCGACTTCGCCAAGAAGCGTAATCATAAAATGTCCCTGAAGATGGCCGTAAGCGCCCTGGACGTCCTGGCGAAGGACCACATCTGGGTGCTCCGGAGTGTTTGGCCTCGAGAAAAGCTAAAGACCCGAGTCAAGAAGAACCCGACCTGGGCTCTCAAGACGGTGATTCGCTCTCTCGGCAACGCCGCGGACATGAAAAAAATCAAGGCGGAGCTGGTTCCCTCGGTTCTCACTCAGGGCGAGTGGTCATCTTGGAGCACCAAGGCGCGCAACATCCTCAAGACCAGCGAAGAGTTTGGCACCCTTCAGGACAAGCTCGATCACTTTGTGGTGCGGGACCAGCCGATCACCTTCGAGGAAAAGACGTTTAACAAGTTCAAGGCGGAAAAGAGCTTCTTTGACCGTATCAAGACCTTTCGGGAGTTTCTCGACCACATCGAGGAGAACGAGGATGCCGGAACGGACTCGGAGTTTTTCCGAGAGATGTATGAGTACTTCGTTGCTTTCTTGCGAAATCCCGCGCAGGTCAATGAGCACGTAATCGCCAGTGCCCTGGTCGTCAGGGACGTGGTCGCCGCCTACCCCTATCTCGCCCAGGAAGGCATTAACCCCGATTTCCAGGAACTCTACGAGGAGATCGAGGATCTGGATCAGGTCTTCTCAAATATCGAGAGCAACGAGATCAAGCGGGAGTTCCTAACTCAGGTGAAGCGGATCGACAAGAACTGGCCGGCGATTTACATTCGGCTCTTTCCCCACTTTTTGAGTCGGGACATCGTGCACGAGCTCGAGCGCTCCGGCCACGAGGACCTACTCAAGGATCTCTTTAAGTACGTCTACCAGAACTATCGCGACCTGCGAGAGCCTTTTATCTGGTTCGCGCGAAACTGCGCACAGGACGAGTGGTTTCAGAACGTCGACGTGGAATACGAGAAAATCCTCATCGGTATTATCCACATCTACGATCTCACCTTCCGGGACATCGAAAACCGGAAAGACGCCACCATCAACCGAAAGATCAACAAGCAGGCGCAGAACTACCTTTTCAAGGAAGGAAACCTGCAACGGTTCCTCGAGAAGGCTGATCAGGACTCGGTGGCCCGGATCTATACGCTCCTTAGCGACGTAAAGGAGATGGATCCGAAACTCCTCATCGAGATCAGGCAGCAGATTCTCGACCGCTTCCCGAACTTCAAGTTCTACGGCGAGCGAGAAGAGACGATGGAAAGCACCGTAAGCCGAGGCTTTTACGCTGCTCCCTCTTCCTACGACCGCAAGCAGAAAGAACTCACCCATCTCCACGAGGTTGAAGTGCCGGAAAACTCCAAGGAGATCGACCGGGCACGGAGCTACGGCGACCTGCGGGAGAACGCGGAGTACAAGGCGGCTCTGGAGCACCAGGCGGAGCTCAACCGTCGCGCGGGGGAACTCAAGAACGATCTCGAGCGAGTGCGGATCGTAAACCCGAAAGAGGTGGATTCCGCAACGGTTGGCTTCGGCACCAGGGTGACTCTCTTCGACCTCAACGAGGAGAAGGAAGTGGTCTACACCATTCTCGGCCCCTGGGAGTCGAACCCGGACAAGGGTGTCATCAACTACCAGTCGCCTCTGGGTAAGAAGCTCTACAACCAGAAGCCTGGTGATGAGCTTACCTTTGAGATCAACGAGCGGAAGTACAAGTACCGGATCGAAAAGATCGAGGTGGCTGAGTTCAAGTAACTCGTCACGTCCGGGCCGACCCGGCGGAGGGCTTGGCTCATTTCAACGCAGCATTGGAAAGCGGCGGCCGATTCGGTCGTCGCTTTTTTGTAGGCGGCGGTATCGGACTTTTTCGAGAATGATATAACGTGCTATTCTCTAAACAGGAGAAGCGTTTCCTTGGTTCCGGAACAGAACAGTAAGACCATACTCCTGGTGGAAGACGAGGCTCTGATAGCGCTCTCTGAGAAGCGGGTACTGGAAGACGCTGGCTACCGGGCCATGACCGCGTACAGTGGAGAAAAGGCTCTGGCATTGCTCGAGCAGGAACCATCCGTTGACTTGGTCCTAATGGACATTGATCTTGGCAGGGGGCCCGACGGCACGGAAATTGCCGACCGGATTCTGCGGGAGCGGGATATGCCCGTGGTCTTTCTATCCTCCCACACCGAGCCGGAGGTTGTGCGCAAGACTGAGGGGATAACCTCCTACGGCTATATCGTCAAGAGCTCCGGAGACGTAGTGCTTCTAGCCTCCATCAAGATGGCCTTTCGGCTATTCGAGGCAAAGCGTAGCTTGAAGGACGAGTTGCGCCACCGAGAAGAGCTGGAGAGTTCCCTTCTCGAGCGTAACGAGAACCTGACGGCTCTTCTTGAGGTGAGCAGGAGCCTCTCGGCGACTCTGGATCTGCAGACGGTCCTACAGGTTGCTTCGGACTCACTGGCGAGATTTTCGGGTCTGAACACTGCGGCGGTTTACCTTATCGACGAGGGGATCTTGGAGCTTCGGGCAGCGACACCGCCCATTCCCGAGGATTTCCCGCGCGACTTCCGTCTCGCTGCAGTGGAGGACCATCCCCACATAGGGCGGGCGATCGAGACGAGGTCACCGGTCATCATCGAAGACTTAAACGCCGAGAAACTGACTGACGCTGAGCGGGAGGTCGCCGCGATTCGTGGCCTTAAATCTATAGCATACTTCCCTCTCAATTCAGGAGAGAGGGCGATCGGCGTGCTGATTACGGGGAGCACAGCGCGCTCTTTGAGCAGTTGTGATTCCACTAATCAACTCTGCGCTACCCTGGCAAACATAGCCGCAGTTGCCGCGGAAAACGCCATTCAGTTCGAGCGAGTTAATCAGTTTCTCTAGACTGCGAAACTCGATTAGGTCTCAGTGTCCAGGGTGAGTGTTGCCTCAACAACCGCCCCACCCTCGTTTCGCATGGCGAGGGTCCCGTCATGCTGTTCCACCAGAGCGCTGACTATCGTAAGGCCGAATCCGAGCTCTTCCTTCCTCAGCACGCGCTCCGGTAGGCCCGGGCCGTTGTCTCTCAGCAGAAGAGTGACCTTACCTTCCTCACTTTCTCGCAGTGCGAGCTCTACTCGGGGCTCCGGAGAGTGATCGGCGGCGTACTTGACGGAGTTTGTAAGAAGCTCGTTGACAATAATGCCAATGCTCACGGACTCCCGGGTGCTAATGGTGAGCTCATCGATCTCCGTCTCCACGGGAATTCTTGCCGGGATCGAGCTCGATTTGAGATCCGCTACCAACTCTTCAACCAGTTCATGCAGCTGCACTCGCCGAAAGGTGCCGCCTCGGTAGAGCCGTTCGTAGACGCGGCCCATGACGCTGACCCGGTTGCTCGCTTCGTCCAGGGAGTCGCGAACCTCCTCGCTCTTCGCCTCGTTTGCCTGCAGGGAGAGGAGAGAGCGAACGAAGTTCATATCGTTCTTGATGCGGTGATGAACCTCTCTCAGGAGCGTCTCCTTCTCCGTCAGAAGCTCCTTGATTCGTTCTTCGTTTCTCTTGCGCTCGGTGATATCCGTGTGGGTGCCGATAACCCGCTTTGGTTCTCCGGAGTCGGTTCTCTCGATTACCTTTCCGCGGTCGAGAATCCACGCGTAGGAGCCATCTTTCTTCCGGAGCCGATGCTCGTTGCGATACACCTCAGTCCGGCCGGCGAGATGATCCTTCAAATCCTGCAGGGCTAGGTCGCGGTCCTCAGGGTGAATCCTGCTCTCCCACTCGGAGATGTGGTTCTCGACCTCCTCTTCCTCGTACCCGAGCATCGCCTTCCACTGTCTCGAGAAGAAGACTTCTCCGGTCTCGGCGTCCCAATCCCAGACGCCGTCTCCCGCCCCCTCGAGAGCAAACTGCCAGCGCGCCTCGCTTGCCCGAAGCTTTTTTTCTGCCTCTCGCTGTTCGGTTATGTCCCGAACAAAGCTGACCGCCCTGCCTCCATAGCCCGAGACAAAGGAAAGAGAGACATCGACCTCGATAGTTCGGTTATCCCGGGTCTTGAGACGAGTCTCAAACCGTTCCCCCCCGGTCTGCGCGACTCTTTGCATCCGGAGGACTACGTCCTCACTGCTGTCCAGGACGTCTATTGTACTGATCTTCCGGCCGACAAGCTCCTGCCGGGAATGGCCCAAAAGGGAGCAGAAGGCGTCATTAACCTCGACGATTACGCCTTCCGTATCAACCACCACGATCCCGTCCGTAGTCGCCGTAAAAAGCGCCTCGAGGTACTGCTCGCGATACCGGTTCTGGGTCTCTTTAGGTTCCATGCCGACCGTACCTGTTGGTAATCCTGCGCCTCTGGCTACAATTCGTCCAGAGCGCGCTGAGCATTCTGACGGAGCGCCGGATGGTGTCCCTCGCCGGTCAGCTCTTCGAGACTTCCGCGATACCGGGCAAGACCATTCCGGGCGACGCCTCGGGCGCCGTAGATCCGGATGATATAATTTGGATGGGAGAGCATCTTCTCGTAAAGGGGCGCGAGAAGCTCGTTCTCGCTTCGGGACGCCTGCCGGCAGAGGTAGTCGAGGAGTCTGGAGTTTTCCTCCTCCCAGGCGGAAAGCATCACACTGTCCAGAAGGGAAACGGAGAAAGAGTCGCCCCAGTCGAGAAGGAGATCTACCATGGCAAGTCGGATCTCCTGGTTGACCCGAGGATCCGTGATGCTCTCCTCCACGAAATTTCGCACCTCTCCGGTTGGAAAGGCGTGAAGTGTCTCCACCGCTTCCAGACGCACCCTTTGCTCCGGGTCCTGCCGCACCTTGTAGAGTACCGCCGGAATAGCTTCCTCAACCTGTAAACGGGCGATCCCCTGAAGCGCAAAGACCCGGGCGCGCCAGAACTCGTCTCGGAGAGCGGCGATTAGGGCGTTCTGCGCCTCTTCCGTCTCAAAACGGCCGAGGGCACTCACGGCGTAGGCTCGCAGGAGGTTGTTCTCGGCTCCCAGAAGGTCTGTGATGATCGGGATTGCCTCCTCCACCTGAAGCCTTCCCAGAGAATCCACGGCGTACTGCCGTAGCACCATCTGCTCGCCTTCGTCCTCGGCAATGCGGGCAAGAAACTCGAAGGCCCCGGGATTACCCATTTCTCCGAGAGAGAGGACCAGAGCTGCCTGCACGTCCTCAGTGATCGCCTCGTCGTAGAGCTCGGTTATCCGGTCCACTCCGAGCTCCTCACCGTAGCTCGAGACCGCCCGGGCGGCGGAGGCCGCGATTTGCATACCCCCTTGCCGGACGATTTCCGCCAGGAGCTCAGCCACCTCGCTTCTCGCTTCCGGAGACTCCGGTGGGAGGTCCGAGAGGTACCGGATCGCCGCCTGGGTGCGCTGGGTGCCGCTAACCTGGTACTCCGAAAGGAGCTCTATCGCCACAGGATGCGCCTCCCGGAGCTCCAGCTCCCGGTAGTAGGAAAGAATCTCCTGTTGTAGCTCCTCGTTTCGGCTGCTTTCGAGAAGCCGTGCGATCTCGGGTTCCAGTTCCGTGATCCGCTCTTGCCGTAGCGTCGGTATGAGCTCGATTATTTCGCTGTTAATACCGAATCGGAGGGTGTCTCGCCACTTTTCGACAATGGAGCGAGCCGCCTCGGCCTCTGTTTCGTCGGAGTCAGGCTCCTCGTCAGCGGAATCCTCGGCAGCGGGCTCTGTCTCAGTTTCCGGGCCCGTGGTACCAGATTCCGGGGCCGTGGTACTGGTATCCGTGCTCGGCGAGTCGGTTTCCGGGCCCCGGGACTCGGTCTCCGGCGTGGCGCCGTCGGTGTCGTCGGTGTCCGCTTGCTCTTCTCCCGGCCAGGAGGGGACGTCCTCGTCCTGGGCGACCAGCTGCCCCGGAAGGAGAAGGAGAAGCGCTACTGCTAGTAGAAGAACCGTCTTGCAGGTCCCGAGCTGTTTTCTATCAATCATTGTTTCGATTTTCGTCATCTGCGTTGAATGGTTCGCTCCGCGGAGGTTCCGGCGCTCTTCGTCGAACCATTCGTACTACATCTACGGCCAGAAGATAGTACGAGATAAGAAGAATTCCCAGCCCCGGCACGCCGACTAGGACAAGGCGACCGAGATTGGCCCAGCTGCTTCCTGTTACCCACCATTCACCGAAGAAGACCCGATGAGCCCAGAGGTAGGCAGTTAGGGGCAGTGTGCCGAGGAGAACGCGGACTCCTTTGGTCAGTAGCTCCCGCAAGCCCAGGTATCCGAGACGATTTCTGGCGGCGATTATCATGAGGATCAGTCCCACGGAAAAGGCGATGCTGTTTGCCAGGGCGAGACCAACAACCCGGAGGCGGGTCTCCTTTAGGTAGATGCTCAACCCGATATCCAGGACAACGGCCACTCCAGCGATCCAAAGAGGGGTTCGATAGTCGTCGCAGGCATAGAAAAAGCGCTGGAGAAAGGTAAACGCCCCCACGCTAAAGAGGCCGAGGGTGTACCCGATGAGAACCCGAGCGGCAAGGCGGGTCCATTGTGGCGCAAAGGCGCCTCGCTGCAGAGCCACGGCGATAATCTCCGGGCCCAAGAGGGCGAGGGTTACCGCGGCGGGCAGGAGGAGCGTAAAGAGGTAGAGGAGCCCGTAGTTTACCGACCGGCGCAGGCCGTCGAGGTCTTCCCTATTCCACTGTCTGCTCATTCTTGGAAAGAGAACCGTGGTTATGGAAGCGCTGAATATGCCGAAGGGAAGCTGCCAGAATGTCAGGGCGTTGGTCATCGCCGAGCCTGAGCCGTCTTCGAGGCCCGAGGCGAAGAAGACCGCCACCTGCTGGTTTATGGTGAAAATGCTCGCGGCGGCAACCACCGGCAGCCACTGACGGAGGATTCGTCGAAAATCGCTGTTGCTTCCGTCGAGCTGGGGGCGAAAGGTGTAGCCGAGGCGCAGAAAAAGAGGCACCTGGAAGAGCACCTGGAGAACGCCACCGATGAGCACACCGACAGCCATGGAGAAAATTCCGAGCTGCCCATGGAGCATGAGAATCGAAGCGATCACGGAGATGGAAAAGAGCACCGGCGTGACTGCGGGAACAAAGAAGCGGCTGTGGGCGTTGAGGGTGCCCATGATTACCGCGGCAATCGAGATCGGCAGGAGGTAGTGAATAAGAAAGCGAAAGAGCTCCACCGAGAGTGCCTGCTTTTCGGGATCCGGAAAGTCGAGGATCGTGTTGACCACGGGCCCCGCAAAGAGCGTCAACAGGAGAAGCAGGGGCAGGAGAATAATCGCTTGCATCGTCAGGATGTTCCGGACGATCAGTCGCGCCTTGGAACCGCTCGGGTCCCGGACGAGAGAGCCTGAGAGCACCGGGATGAAGGCAGAAGAAAGAGCGCCCTCGGCGAGAAGCTTTCTCAGGTTGTTAGGAATATTGAACACAAGGTTGAGGACATCCGCCTGCCCGGAGCCGCCGAAGACTGCTCCGATCACCGCGACCCGCAGAAAGCCGAGTATCCGGGAGAGAAAGGTCGTTCCCATTACCACCAGGGTCGAAAAGGTGCTCTGTCGAAGGCTTCGCTCTTCCTTCACCGTTTATTACCTGCGTAGTATCGCTCCAAAAAGGAGTTTTTATAGGACTCGTACTCTCCGGCCTTGATCGCATCCCGGATTTCCTCCATCAGGACCGCGAGAAAGCGCAAATTGTGTTCGGTTGCGAGGATTGCCCCGAGAATCTCCTGGGACTTAATCAGGTGTCGCAAATAACCGAGACTGTACGCCCGGCCCCCAAAGGAGTCGATGGACGGGTCCGGAGGCTCGTCAGAGTGCGAAAACTGGGCGTTCTTGAGGTTGAGCCGTCCATCCCTGGTAAAAAGGGTGCCGTTTCTGCCGGCCCGTGTAGGAAAGACGCAGTCAAACATGTCCACACCGTGCTCTACGGCGGTGAATATGTAGTCCGGCGTGCCGATCCCCATGAGATAGCGCGGCTTGTCAGCCGGCAGGAGCGGCGCGGTATAGGCGGTAAAGTGCTCAAAGGTCTCAAAGCTCTCCCCAACCGAAAGCCCCCCGATCGCGTATCCCGGCAGGTCGAGGGAGCAGATTTCCTCGACGCTCTGCTTACGCAGTTCCTCGTAGAAGTTCCCCTGGATGATGCCGAAAAGGTTTCCCCGATACTCGGAGTTCTCTCGCCGGGCGAGCCACGCCTCTTTTGCCCGTTTTGCCCAGCGACTCGTCTGCTCGAGGGCGTTTTCCGCCTCTTTTCGGGGTATATCGAAGCCGGTGCAGACGTCCAAAGCCATTTGTATGTCGCTTCCGAGAGTTGCCTGGATCTCAACTACTCCTTCGGGGGTGAGGGTGTGTCTGCTTCCGTCAATGTGGGACTGAAAGGTCACCCCTTCTTCTCGAATCTTTCGGATTTGGGCGAGGCTGAAGACCTGATACCCCCCGGAATCGGTGAGTATGTTGTGCTCCCAGGTGCTGAATCGGTGGAGATCCCCAAAGGTGCGGATTACCTCCATCCCGGGGCGCAGGTAGAGGTGGTAGGTGTTCCCGAGTATGAGGCGGTATCCCATCTCCTCGAGTTTGCGGTGCTCCATCGCTTTGACCGTCCCCGCAGTACCGACCGGCATAAACACCGGGGTTTCGACTGGGCCGCGACTGAGAGAGAGCACCCCGGTGCGAGCTGCAGTTGTGCTGTCCTGAGCGGTTAGCTGAAAAATCGAGTGCATCAGTGCTCCTAGGTTCGTGCGAGACGCAAGAGTAGAACGCCGAGGACCGCAAAGACAAGCACCCCGCTCCATGCCCCGGCGGCGGGAGGGACCACGCCGGCTACGGCCATGAGAGATCCTATCATGCCGGCGACATAGTATACCGTTGCGAGCCCCAGGGAGATGAGCAGGCTTAGAAGGAGTATGTTCCGCCGAAGTCTGCTTCCGACGGATGCAGAAATCAGGGTGACGATAAACGGCGTAAAGGCAAAGGCGATTCGCTCATACCAGTCGGTTAGCTGCTCTCGATACGGCAGTCCAGCCCTTCTCAACTGTCCGATCCATCTCAGGGCCTCCATAATGCTCATCTCTTCCACGGATAGAGCGCTTCGACGAAAGTTCTCCGGATCCGCGGTGTACCTGCTCTCCACAGGCGTCGCTTCCGCCAAGCTCCCGTCTTCCTGAAAAATGAAATAGAGAGGATCGTCGAAGGTCCAGTAGCTGCCGTTCCACCGGGCGACCGGGGCGTCGAGGCGGGCTGCGAAGGCACCTTCGCTAGTGCGCTCGAGAATAGTGAGCTGAGAGAGGCTCTTGTTACTGTCGTTGTAGTACTCGGAGAAGTAGATAGTCCGCCGCCCATCATCGAGGACGGTGACGTTCGTATTGCTGAAACTTCGGCTCACGTTGAGTAGTTGTCTCGAGAGCTCGTTCTTCTTGCGGAAGCTGTCGATCACAACCATCTCTTCGAAGAAGAAGGAAAAAACGCTCAGGAGAACCCCGAGGACCAGAAGGGGCGCGACGAAGCGATAGAGACTAATGCCGGAGCCGAAAACCGATATGAGCTCGTTATTGGCGTAGAAGTTGCCCAGGGTAAAGGAGACCGCGAAGAGAATCGCCACCGGAAGGGCGTAGGAGACGCTTTTGGGCATGTAGTAGAGCTGCACCTGCAGAATCGCGAGGGTCGAGGCCTCGGCGTTGAGATAGCGCACGAGGTTGGCAAAGAGGTCTACCATCTGAACGCTGAGCACGAAAAACGCAGTGGACGCCAGAAGCACCGGCAGAAAGGATCGAACGACCATCTTGTCCAGGAGATTCATTACTGCCTCCAGCGATGCACAAAGAGTCCCGTGCCGATCACCACCACCGCCGCGTTGGGAAGCCACATTGAGATGAAGGGCGATACTTCCGGCCTCTGGGTGCCAAAGGTCTGGCCCCCGATCAGGAGGCTCCAGTAGAGCACGGAAATGAGCAGTCCGATCCCGAAGCCCACGGAGCGCCCGCTCCGACGGGTGTAGAGTCCCACGGGAAAGGCGAGGACGATAAAGCTCAAACAGGCGAAGGGTATGGAGAACTTCTTGTAGTATTCCAATCGGTAGATCTGTAGGGTTCTGTCGAAGATGCGTACACTTTCCTGCTGGGAGAGCCTAGACTCGATTGAGCGAACCTCCTCTCCACTCCCCTCACCGCGCTGCCAGGCGAGGTAAGAAAGACCGAGACGATTACGAAGGAGAGCTACTTCGCGCTCCTGCTGCTCGATTCTGAGGTTGAGAGCCTGCTCCTTCTCCCGAATGTCCGAGAGAACGTCCCGGGCACTCATCTCCCGGGGGCCAGGGTTGCGAATGGAGACGGTGATATCCTGAAGCAGGATGTTGTAAACCATCTGTTCCGCCCGGGCGTACTCGTACTCACCTCGGTTGGTTCCGAGGTAGGAATGGGTGAAGACATCCGAGAGTTCCAGGGAGATGACCCCCGCGTCTCTGTCTCCCTGTCGGGTAAGGGTGGCGTCCTGAGAAACGATTACCCGCCGCTTCCCCTCCTCGTCTCGATCGATGATCGCAAAGCCACCGATGTTCCTTCCCTGGACGTTTCCGGTAATGAGTATGTCGTTCTGGTACCGCTTGACGCTGTAAGGCTCGAGCTCCAGGGCGGGATTGCTGTAGAGCAACTCCCGGTAGAGTCGCCCGAACTGAATCGTCCCCCGGGGAAGCAAGTAATCATTCATTAGAAAGGAGGCAAATGAAAAGAGCGCACCGAGAATGAGCATCGGCACAAAGAGCTGGGAAAGCGGTATTCCCGATGCTTGGAACGCGATAACCTCGTTGTCCGCGGAGAATCGCCCAACGGCCATTAGAGCGCCCACCAGGCTCGCAAAGGGAAAAGAGAGCGCCACAATGGAGGGCAAGGCGTAGATTATGAGCATGAGAACGTCGAAGAACGCCACATCCTTGGTGAGAATCTCCTCCGCCAGAAGCAGAAGCTGGTTCACGAAGAATATGATGAAAAAGAAGGCGAAGGCGACCAGAAAGGAGAATAGAAACTCCTGTAGGACGTAGCGCCAGACGATCCTCATCTATCTTCCGGTTGAACCGAAGCCCCCCTCGCCTCTGACCGACTCCCCGAGCTGGTCGACCTGCTCGAAGCTGGCCCGGGAGACCGGGGCTATGACCATCTGAGCAATCCGCATACCCGGACTGATCGTAACTGGAGTGGGGGAAAGATTTACGAGAATTGCCTTGATTTCCCCTCGGTAATCGGCGTCGATCGTCCCGGGGGTGTTTAGAAGCGTTACCCCCTCCCGGGCAGCCAGGCCGGACCGGGGCCGGATCTGAGCCTCGTATCCCGGTGGCAGTTCTATTCGGATGCCCGTGGGGACGAGAGCGCGTTCGAGGGAGGCGAGCTTTAGGGGCTCATCTACTGCCGCAAAGAGATCCGCCCCCGCGGCGAGATCACTCTGGTATACCGGGAGGTACCGTTCCTCCCCTACTACACGTACCTTCACGCTTTGTATCATAGCAAAAAAAGAGCCGGCTTCGCAGCCGGCTCTCTCCTTTAGTCTCTGTGGCGATCGCGGCCGCCGCGATCGCCGCGGTTGCCCCCGCCGCCGCCATGTCGATGGTCCGGTCGGCCTCCATGACCACCCCGGTCTCCTCGACCGTGGCCGCCGCCGGAGCCGTCCTCGGCACCCTCGTAAATGAGGCTCAGGTTAACCCTGCCCATCTTGTCGATCTCGATGATCTTGACCGGGACTTCCTGATTCATCTCCAGGACGTCGTGGACCGAGTTAATTCGGTGGTCCGCCATCTTGCTAATGTGGCAGAGTCCCTCCTTACCCGGTAGGAACTCGATAAAGGCACCGAAATCCGTGATTCGCCGAACCACACCCTGGTAGGTCTTTCCGATCTCCGGCTCCTCGAGGAGGGAAAGGAAGGCGTTCTGCGCCTGCTTCGCGCTCTCCCCGTCCTTGGTGTAGATGGTTACCGAACCGGTGTCCTCTATATTGACGTTGACGTCGTACTTCTCCTGGATGGAGCGAATCGTCTTGCCCCCGGGACCGATAAGAAGACCGATCTTCTCCGGGTCTACCCTGAAGGTAAGAATTCGCGGTGCGTACTGCGAAAGCTCGCCGGCGGGCTGTTCGAGAGCCTTGGACATCTCGCCGAGGATGTGCATTCGGCCGTTCCGGGCCTGCTCCAGAGCGGTCTTCATAATATCCGCGGAGACGTTCTTGATCTTGATATCCATCTGGAAGGCAGTAATGCCCTTGGAAGTACCAGCAACCTTGAAGTCCATGTCACCGAGGTGGTCCTCTTCACCGAGTATGTCAGAAAGTACCACGGTCTGGTCCCCTTCCTGAATGAGGCCCATGGCGATACCTGCCACCGGGGCGGCTGTGGGTACGCCGGCATTCATCAGGGCGAGGGATCCGCCACAGACGGTAGCCATGGAGGAGGATCCGTTGGACTCGAGGATCTCGCTGACTACCCGGATAGTGTACGGGAACTCCGTCTTCTCCGGGACTACTGCCTGCAGGGCGCGATGGGCGAGGTGGCCGTGGCCGATTTCCCGCCGACCCGTACCGAGACGTCCGGTCTCACCGACGGAAAAAGGCGGAAAATTGTAGTGCAGCATGAAGTTTTCACGCCGGTCACCCTCGATATCATCCATGATCTGCTCATCGTAGACGGTCCCGAGGGTAGTAATGGCAAGAGCCTGGGTCTCGCCCCGGGTAAAGAGGGCGCTCCCGTGGGTCCGAGGAAGCATGTCGACCTCGCAGGTAATGGGACGAATGTCCTCGGGCCCGCGATGGTCGGTACGGTACTTCTTCTCAATAATCGACTTTCGTACGATCTCCTGCTCGAGATCGTCCATGAGGCCCCGGAAGAGCTTCTGCTTCTCCTCCGGGATATCTTCCTGGAAGTTTTCGTAGGTCTCGTTTATGACCGCCTTGACGGCGTCCCCACGCTTGAACTTGCCGAGCACGAAACACGCCTGTTCCATTTTCGGCCGTGCCCATTCCCGGATCTCTTCTTCTTTCTCGAGCTTCTCGTCGCTCTCGATAAGAGGAAGCTTCTCCTTGCCCACGGCGGATCGAAGCTCTTCCTGGATCCGACAGAGCTCCTGAATAACACCCCGAGCCTTTTCGATGGCCTGGAGGAGGAGTTCTTCGGGTACCTGTTTGCCACCACCCTCAACCATGGTTACACCGTCAGCGGTTCCGGCCACGATAATGTCCAGCTCGCTCTCGGCAGTCTGGTCAAAGGTCGGGTTGATCACGAGCTCTCCATCAACGGAGGCTACTCGGACCGCCCCGATGGGACCGTCAAAAGGAATGTCGGAAATGTGGACTGCCGCGGAGGCAGCTACCATTGCAACCACGTCCGGAGGGTTGATCTGGTCCGTGGAGATCGTCGTCGGAACGACCTGAATCTCCCGCATGAATTTCTTGGAAAAGAGGGGGCGCATGGGCCGGTCGATAAGGCGGGAGACAAGAATCTCCTTGTCCTTGGGACGCCCTTCGCGCTTAATAAAGCCACCGGGGATCTTACCCGCGGCGTAGTACTTCTCGTTGTACTCCACCTGCAGGGGGACAAAATCGATGCCTTCACGGGGTTCAGAAGAGCAGCAGACGGTCGCCAGGACCGCGCTGCCTCCAAATGTAGCAAATACAGCGCCATTGGCCTGCTTTGCCATTCGGCCCGTCTCGAGTACGAGTTCGGTGCCGCCAACGTTCATTGTTACTGTCTGCATGTTAATGATACCTACTACTTACGTAGACCGAGCTTCTGAAGGAGCTCACGATAACCATCGAGATCCTTTCTCTTGAGGTACTTGAGAAGGCGCCGTCGCTGACCAACCATCTTTAGGAGGCCCCGGCGAGAGTGATGATCCTTCTTGTGTGTTCTAAGGTGCTCGGTAAGATGCTGAATTCGGGAAGTGAGCAGAGCGATCTGGACTTCCGTAGCACCGGAGTCCTTCTCGTTCATACCGTACTGCTCAATAACCTGCTGCTTCTCATCCTTGGTGATGGGCATTCGCACAACTCCTCTCACATCAGTGGTGATAGAAATTCAATTTCAATAGCGTCGGAGGTGTCCACAGCCCAGTGAAGCGCCTGTCCAGTGATGGTAACCGTACCTTCCCGTTGGCCGTTAGGTGTTCGAAGCGAGACTCGGTAACTGCCCTGGACCGGGAGCACCTGCTCACTGTCAGTTACAAGTCCCGGAACCCCGGTTCGAACATCCAACGTGTAGGGTCGGCTCAACAGACGCCACGCAGTCTGCACGTCCCCCGCAGCGACACACTCGCGAATACGAGTGCTGCTAATTGATCTCTCATTATCAATTAGTGGGTCAACGATGTCAACCCGTATGCCTCCTGGCTCCGCCAGCTGCCTGAGGGCGGTAGCGCTGGTCTCACGATTCTTTCCGAAGTGGAAATCGTAGCCCACGACGATGAGCTCCACGTGAAAGCGCTCCCGGAGGGCGTCGAGAAAGCGCGGTCCCGTGAGACCCCGAACGTCGGAGCCGAAATCCAGGAGAATGACATAGTCGATTCCGAGGTCCCGGAGGAATTCCAGGCGCTGCTCCAGGCTCATGATGTCCCCAGGATAGTGTTCGCGACGGAGATACCAGGCTGGATTTCGCCGAAAGGTGACTACCACGGAGAGCCGCCCGGGCTCGACGCTAATGCGTCGAATCAGCTCCAGATGACCCCGATGGAGACCGTCAAAGTTGCCAATTGTCACCGCCGCCGGTACATCCCGACGGTCTATGGAAAGCCGTTCCCAGGATACTATCGTCATGGTCGCACCAGAATATACTGAAATCCGCGCTCCCGGTGCTCCGCCACCCCGATAAGGCGCCCCTCGGGGTTGTAGAGGGCGATATACGGCTCCTCTCCCTCGAGAAGCTGATTATCGAGGGCCTCCTGGAGCTTTGCGCCGTTTGCCACCCGTCGAGCTGTCTGAGATGAAAGATCGATGCGACGAACCCCGGGTATTCGGAGCGCGACCTCTTCCAGAGGCTCTATCGCTTCTAATTGTGGCTCAGTCACAGCCTCCTCCAACCGAAAGGGGCCTACCGAGTCCCGTCTGAGGGTCGTGACGTAGGCTCCGCAACTACACGCTTCGCCAATATCGCGGGCCAGGGAGCGCACGTACGTTCCTTTTGAGCAGTGAATTGTCAGTGCCGCATCCGGAGGGTCGTAGCGCAGGAGCTCCAGGGAGTGAATCGTCACGTCTCGAGCGGGAACTTCCACCGTCTCACCGCGAAGGACCCGTTTGTACGCCCGTTCGCCCCCCACGTGGACCGCCGAATAGGCCGGGGGCACCTGCTCGATCCTGCCGACAAAACGGGGCAGGACCGCGGCGAGGTTGTCAATCGTCGGCGCCTCGCCCCGGGGTCGCGGAGTGCTCTCCGGATCGAGGGTTTCGGTCTCTTCCCCAAAGCGAAAGGTGCCGGTGTAGGTCTTGTCAAAGGCGGTAAAAAGAGGGACCAGCCGGGTAGCTTTGCCGATAAGCACTACCAGGAGGCCCGTTGCGAACTGATCGAGGGTGCCGCTATGTCCTACCTTTGTTTTACGGGGAAGAAGCTGCTTGACGGGCCGGAGTGCCTGAAACGATGTCACCCCAGCCGGTTTGTTCAGAAGAAGCAAACCGTCCAGGGCGTCGGTCACTCGTTCGCTTCCTTGATTCTTTGAATGACTTCGTAACTCTCTTCGATACTGTGATCCACCACGAAGGTCAGCTTCGGGGTGGATCGGTACTTGAGAATCTTCCCGAGCTTCCCCTGGAGGAAGCCCGAGGCGTGATTAAGCGCTTCTACGGCGTTGTCGAGCTCATTTCGAGAGAGGTAGCCAGAGACCCAGATCCTTGCGTGCGTAAGGTCCTTCGAGACCTTTGCGTGGGAAAAGGAGACCAGGGGCGATACGCGGGGGTCCTTGACCTCTTGGCGCATCAGCATGGCACTCAACTCTTCGATTAGCTGTCGCTCAACTCGCGCTAAGCGATGCTCGGACATACTACCCCTTCACCTCGTCGAGCTTCTTAGCGATCTCCTTGATCTCGTAGAACTCGAGGGTGTCTCCCACCTTGAGGTCGTTGTAGTTCTCCAGGCCGATACCACACTCATAGCCCTGAGCGACTTCTCGTGCGTCATCCTTGAAACGCTTGAGAGAGCTGATCTTGCCCTCGTGGATCTGGACTTCCTCCCGGAAAACCCGGACCTTCGCGTTGCGGCGGACCACACCGTCGGTGACGTAGGATCCGGCGATGACGCCGATCTTGGGCACCTTGAAGGTGTCTCGCACCTCGGCGGTTCCGATAATCTCCTCCTGGAGATTCGGAGCAAGCATGCCTTCCATGGCGGAGCGCACATCCTCTACTGCGTCGTAGATGATGTTGTACTTCCGGATTTCTACCTTCTCCTGCTCCGCCAGAGCCGCGGCCCTGGGGGTCGGTCGAACGTGGAAGCCGATAACAATAGCGTCCGAGGCAGCAGCGAGCATGACGTCGCCCTCGTTAATAGCGCCGGCAGCGGCACGGATCGCGTTGAGCCGCACCTCCTTGTTGCTCAGCTTCTCCAGGGCGTTCTGGACCGCCTCGACGGAACCGTGGACGTCACCCTTGATGACGACCTTGAGCTCCTGAACCTCCCCGGCCTCGATACTGTCGTAGAGGTTGTCCAGGGTGATCTTCTTGACGCTCTTCGCCTCTTCTACTCGCTTGAGCTCCTGACGCTTGGTCCCGACCTGACGTGCCGCCTTCTCGTCCTCGGTCACCTGGAAGGGGTCGCCCGCGTCAGGCACTCCGTCACAGCCGAGGATTTCCACAGGCATTGAGGGGCCTGCCTCTTCGACCTTTTCTCCCCGGTCGTTGAACATCGCTCGAACCTTTCCGGGAAAGACGCCGGCCACGAAACTGTCGCCGATTTTTAGGGTACCTCGCTCTACGAGGACCGTGGAGACTGTGCCTCGACCGGGGTCGATCTGAGACTCGATGACCCGTCCTTCCGCCGGGACGTTCTTGCTCGCCTTGAGCTCCAGAAACTCCGCCTGGAGAACCACACTCTCCAAGAGCTCCTCCACGCCTTCTCGTTTGAGGGCGGAAACTTCGGCGAAAATGGTGCTGCCGCCCCAGGCCTCGGGCATGAGCTCGAGCTCCGAGAGCTGCTGCTTCACCCGGTCGGGGTTGGCGTCGGCGAGGTCGATCTTGTTAATCGCGACGATAATCGGTACCCCCGCGGCTTTGGCGTGATCAATCGCCTCCCGGGTCTGGGGCATAACGCCGTCGTTGGCTGCGACAACGAGAATAACGATGTCAGTTACCTGAGCACCCCGGGCTCGCATGAGGGTAAACGCCTCGTGCCCCGGTGTATCCAGGAACGTTACCTTTCCGTGGCCCTCCGGGAGGGTGACCTGGTAGGCGCCAATGTGCTGGGTAATACCACCGAACTCTCCCGCCGCCACGTCTTCGGAGCGGATAGCATCAAGCAGTTTGGTCTTACCGTGGTCAACGTGGCCCATGACCGTAACAATCGGCGGTCGGAGCTCCAAGTCCTCTTCTTTCTCTTCTTCTCGCTCGATGACGGTCTCGTCGTAGAGGGAGACAATATTGACCTTACAGCCGTACTCGTTCGCCAGAATCTCCGCGGTCTCAGCATCAATTTGCTGGTTAATGGTTACCATCATGCCCATGTTCATGAGCTTACCGATGAGATCCGACGCCTTGAGGTTCATCTTCTTGGCGAGCTCGCTCACGGTGACGACGTCCATGATGTCGATCTCTTTCGGGACCGGATTCGCCTTGGGAGTGGGCTTCTTGTTTCTACTAAAAGCTAGCTCTTTCTCCTGCTGCTTGTCGCGCTTGTTGGAGTAGCTTTCCTTCTTCTTGCTCTTGTAGAACTTGCGGCCCTTGCCGGCGCCGCCGCCGCCACCGCCGCTACGGTCCGGTCGACCACTTTCCGGCGCTCCACCTCCACCGCGAGGAGGCGGCCCCCCCGGGGCAGGACGTCCGCCTCTCGGCGGTCCGCCGGTCCGGCCCGTCGGAGCCGGGCGACTGGGTCCGGTTCCACGACTCTGCGGAGGCTGTCCTCCGCCGGGACCACCTCGCCGGGCCTGCTCCGCGGAGCGGGTGCTCCTGGCAGCGGCGGCGGAACTTCGGGTCTCGTTTCGCTGAACGCGTCTATTCTGAGGTTGTATATCTTCGAGGGAGCGCTTTTCCATGGCCCGCTCTTTGCGCCCCTTCTCGTCTTTTCGAGAGGCCGCAGCGGGCTGTACCGGAGATTCGCCGGATTCCCCTGGAAGAACCGGACGCCATACCAGGTTGTCCTTCTTCTTGGGAGTTTCTTCCTTTTGAACCTCTTCCTTGGGAGCTTCGCTCTTGGGCTGAGGCTTATTAGGCGCTTCGGGCTCCTTCTTTGCAGCTTCTTCAGGCTGCTTCTTGGGCTTTGGCTCCTTTTCGGGAGCTTTTTCCGCTTTCTGAGGTGCCTCTTTCGCCTTGGGCGAGCTCTTTTGCTCCGCCTCGTTCTCGTTCTCGGGTTGGGGTGCAGCTTTTGCCTTGGGCTTTCGCTTGACGACAACGCGGACCTTCTTCTTGTCCCCCTTCTCGTCACCGCCCTGCTCTTTCTTATGCTTTATAAGCGTGGTCTTCGGTTTCTGCTGCTCGTTCTTTTCCTGTTCTTCGGCCATACACTCCCTTTACGCGCAATTGTATCCACTAGAGATCATCATGTAAACACGGCGTCACTCTTGCTCTTCCTCTTCTTCGTCGACAATCTCGACGCTCTCTTCGATGATCATCTTGATCGTGGCTACATCCTCTTCACTGAGGCCTGGGACGTTGCGCAGGTCTTCCTCCTCCATGCTGAGAAGGTCCACAATGTCCTCAATACCCTGCGCCGTCAGGGCTTCCACTATGTTCTGAGGAATCGTCGGAAGCTGGGCAATGCTGGTGATGACCTCTTCTTCCTCCTCTTCCTCTTCGGCTTCGGCTTCTTCTTCCTCTTCCGGAGCCTCTTCTTCCGCGGCCTCTTCCCGAGCGCCGGCCTCCTCGGAGACCGCGCCAACCGGCTCTTCTTCGCTGACCTCTGCGCTGATCTCGGCTGCCTCGTCGACGCCGGTTTCGACCAGCTCCTCTTCAGCCTCCTGCGTGCGGTCCTCTTCGGTAAGTTCATCCCGCTCGGGCTCCGCCTCGCCGGACTCTTCCTCGACCTCCAGATCTTCCTCTTCCATGCCTTCGACGATTTCGATGTTTTCGGCGATGATCTGTTTGAGCTCGGCGATCTGGCCCTCGGTCATGCCCTCGAGCTGCCTTAGTTCATCGTCCGAGAGGGAGACGAGGTGCTCTATGAGCTCGATCCCGTTGGCGCTCAAGACGTCAACGACGGATACCGGTATGCCGGGAAGCTCGCGAACTTCGGTGATTTCCTCTTCTTCCACGAGCTCGCCGAAGAGCTCGGATACGGCTCGACGGCTGGTGGCGGCGACGTCCATTTCCTCGAACTGCGCCTCGGTCTTGACGTCGATGCTCCAGTCCGCCAGGCGGTTTGCCAGGCGTACGTTCAGTCCCTGTTTTCCGATGGCCAGGGAGAGTTGGTTCTCCGGCACTATTGCCAGGGCCTGCCGCTTGGCATCGTCGAGAATGAGGACGTTGCTCACCTCCGCGGGAGAAAGGGCGTTCTTGATAAAGAGGCGCGGATCGGTCTCGTACTTGAGGATGTCGATCTTCTCTCCCTCGAGCTCTCGGACGATCGCCTGGATTCGCACACCCCGAAGTCCTACACAGGCTCCCACAGGGTCCACATCCTCCCGGTTGGAGAGGACCGCGATCTTGGTGCGATATCCCGGCTCCCGAACGAGCTTAAAGATCTCCACGGTACCGTCGTAGACCTCAGGAACTTCGACCTCGAAGATCCGCTTAACGAACTCCGTGTGCGTCCTCGAAAGGATGATCTGGAGACCGGTGTTGCTCTTGCTTACCTCGTATATCAGCGCTTTTACCCGGTCGTTGGGACGGTAGATCTCTCGGGGAGACTGGTACCGCTTGGGTAGGAGCCCCTCGGTTTTGCCGAGATCGACGAAAATATTGCCGTTTCGCTCTCGTTGGTAGTAGCCGATGATCATCTCACCGACTTTGTCCTTGAATTCGGAGTAGAGAGTATCCTTCTGGATCTCCCGGAGGGTCTGCTTCGCCTTCTGTTTGGCGCTCTGCACTGCCACCCGGTCGAACTCCATCGGATTGATCTCGATTAACAGCTCGTCTCCGAGCTCCGCCTCGTCATTGAGCTCCTTCGCTTCTTCCAGGTCGATTTCCGTGACCGGGTCTTCCAGCTCCTCCACGATCTTCTTCTGAGCGTAGAGAGTGACGTCATCGCCGTCTTCAGTGAACATCACCACGGCGTTGTCCGCCTGGCCATACTTCTTCTTGTAGGCGGCGATGAGGAATTCCTCTATCGTCCGCTGAATGAGCTCTTCTGATATGCCGCGATCCGACACCAAGGCTCGGATTGCATCGGTTAGACCGGAAGCCATCTACTCTTCCTCCTGGCTTTCATCCAATTTTGCTTTCTTTATGGTTCCATAGACGAAGGTGCGGTCCCCCGCTTTCGTGCGAATAGTCACGCTTTCTTCATCACTCGTCGCTATCACGCCGCCGACCCACTCATCGGTGTCTGCAGTGAGCACTTTGACCCCTTTTCCTTCGAAGAGACCGAACTCGTGTCCGCTCTTAATGGAGCGACTCAGTCCCGGCGAGCTCACCTCCAAATGAATGTCCCGGTTGTCCGACAGCACCTCGAGCCTCGGCATGAGCGCTCGATACACCTCCGCACAGTCATCCAGGCCTACGCCTTCGGGACTGTACATGGTGAGATGAACATGGAGGGTTCCCTTTCGGTTGGCGCTGCTCAGCTCGACCAGTTGGAACCCGAGCCCTTCCAAGAGGGGAATCACCTCTTCGCTGTAGGGGTCTTCGTCGGTGTACTTCATTACTCCAAAAAAAAGAGAGTCGTGGTTGAACGACTCTCTCGGGACGTAAACATCTCGAAAGTTTGTCTGAATAATACGCCCAGGACCGATTTATGTCAATGCGCTTGGTAGAATCCGCACCGTCCTAAGGCGCCGTTGGGCGGCTAGTCCCGGGCAATGACGACCGCCCGAACCCGCTCTACCCCGCTCCTCTTTAGCAACGCCGCCGCGGCTTCCAGGGTGGCTCCGGTGGTAACAACGTCGTCCAGGAGGGTTACCTCCGCCGGCGGAGGAGCATCGACACGAAAGGCGCCGGGGACCAGCCGCAGCTGAGAGGCAACGTTGGAGAGCCTTCCTTCCCGGTCGAGCTCTTTCTGGGCTCCCCCACGTCGGCGAGAGAGGAGCGCGTTCCGGGGAAGGCCCGTTCGCTGGCTCAAGGCCCGGGTGAGAAGGCGGGACTGGTCGAATCCACGTCTTTTTTTCCCGCGGCGGCTCGGCGGAATCGGCACGATGAGGGAGGTTTCACTGCTCAGGATACGGCGACGGAGGATTTCATCGGCGAGGTACCGGGCGACCCGAGGCTCGCCGGCCTCCTTGAGGGCGTGGATCAGGGAGACCGCCCCCTCCCGGTACGCGTAAAGAGCCCGGAGAGTCTCCAGGCTGCTCTGCCGATCCCGACAGACCATACAAAGGTCGATCTCCGAGACCAGGGGCGCCCCGCAGCGGCCGCAGAGATCTCCCTCGATCCGCGGGAGCGCCGCCTCACATCGCTCGCAGAGCACCGGTACCTCCGACAGGGCAAAAATCGCCCCCTGCAGGGAGCGACCACAGACGAGACATCGCCTCGGAGAGAGCAAATGCTCCCCCAGAGCCAGAACCGCCGCGGTTAACCCGCTGCCCCCGACCTCGGTAGCACCGAATGTACGCTTTTCCATACAACTTGAGACCGGCGCCGGGGGGCCGGTGCTTCAGCCAACCCTGGGGCTTTGGTGCTGCCGATTGACCCCCTCGCGGCGGGTAAGTATGTTTCCCCTACCCGAATATGCGTGACTACGACTTTATCCTTGCAGGCGGGGGGATGGCTGGTCTGAGCTTGGCCTTTCATCTGGCTCACAGCCCCCTTCAGGACCGGAGCATCCTCATTATCGATCTCGAGGAAAAGCGGAACAACGACCGTACCTGGTGCTTCTGGAGCACCACACCTACGCCGTATCATTCGATCGTTCACAAGCGATGGAGTCATTTCTGGATTTACGGCGATGAGTACGCTGAGCGAATTCCCCTGGATCCCTATGACTATCGAATGATTAGGGGAGAGGATTTCTACGAGTTCGTGAACAGAAAGCTCCGAGCACTCCCAAACGTCACCTTCGTAAAGGCGAGGGTCAACGAGTTGAGAGAGGTGGATGGCCGGGTTGAAGTGCACACCTCCGCGGGCCCCTACTCGGGACGCTGGGTCTTTGACAGCCTCTTCATCCCCCGGGAGTTCCACGTCGACGAGAGTAAGTACCACTTTCTCAAACAGCACTTCGTGGGCTGGTTTATCAAGACCAAACGGCCGATCTTCGACCCCGACGCCGCGACATGGTTCGATTTTCGGGTACCACAGAAGGGAGAAATGCGGTTTATGTACCTCCTGCCCACCACGGAAACCGAGGCTCTCGCGGAGTTCACCCTTTTCTCCCACGATCTCCTGAGTAGGGAGGAGTACGAGGAGAACATACGGGAATACCTCGCCAATGTCCTCGGGCTGAGCGAGGAGGAGTACGAGATCCTCGAGGACGAAGACGGCATTATCCCGATGACCGATATGCCTTTCAGTCGAAGGGCGGGGAAGCGGATAATGCGCATCGGCACCAAGGGAGGAATGGTGAAAGCCTCAACAGGCTTTACCTTTCACCGAACGCAACGGGACTGTCGCAATATCGTTATGAGTCTCGTGGAGCACGAGACCCCCTTTCACGGGAAGGAGACCTCCCGGGCGTACCGTACTATGGACTCAATGCTCCTTCAAATTATGTATCGTTACGGGGAGCTGAGTAAGCCGATCTTCGTTCGCCTTTTCGAAAAGAACCCGATTGACCGTATTCTGCGCTTTCTTGATGAAGAGGCCACGGGGATGGAGCTCCTGAAGATCATGGCCTCCGTGCAATGGTGGCCCTTTATCCGGGCGTGGATCAAACTAAAGATACTCAGAAAGGTGTAAGGTGGAGCTACTACTACTCTCTCTCTCCGAAGTTACCGCCGGTGAGGCGGTGGGGTTCGGGATCTGGTTTCTGGTGATGGTCGCGGTGCCGATTCTGCGCTGGGTTTTTGGAAGCGGAGCAGAGCGGGTCGGTATTTCCCTGGGCGTCCTCGCCCAAGCGGGTCTGGTAGTCTACGTTCTCTCCTTTCACCTCGACGCCCCCAGGCTGGTACTCACTATCCTGGCGGTACCCCTTTTAGGCTGGCTCGCGGAGTTCATCGGCTCGAAAACGGGCTTTCCCTTCGGAGATTACAGCTATACCGATGTGCTCCACCCGCAGGTGGGACACGTCCCGGTGGTGATACCCCTCGCCTGGCTTATGATGATGCCCCCGGCCTGGACCGTGGCGGAGCTAATCGTGGGCACCGAAAACAGGCTCCTCGCGGCGCTTGTGGCCGGTGCCGCCTTTACGGCCTGGGACTTCTTTCTGGACCCACAGATGGTGGGGTGGAACTTCTGGCAGTGGCATCGCAAAGGGGGCTATTTCGGCATTCCCTGGATCAATTTTCTCGGCTGGTTTCTCGTTGGGAGCGCCATTTCCTACCTTCTCGCACCTGCGGGGGCATCGGAGATGCACGTCCTCTACCTCGTTTTTATCGTCACCTGGTTTCTACAAGGGTTTGGGCAGTTCTTTTTCTGGAAACTCCGGGGGCCGGCGCTTACGGGACTCCTCATTATGGGGCTCTTTGTAGCGGCACCGATGCTCGTCTAGTTCCGGGGCTCCCTGGTCGGCCGGCGGATAACGCCCTCCCGGCCTATCCCCGGAGACGTTTTTTCCACTCCGAGAGCAAGTTCAACGCTTCCAACGGCGTGAGACGATTCACGTCGAGCCCTGAGAGCTCTGCGCGTATCATCTCATCCTCTCCGAAAAGGCTCCCCTGATCCTCCGCTCCCTGGCGCACCCTCCCGGGCCGGCCGGCGGTCCCCGGGGAACTCCGAGAGGGAAGATCCTCTTCCTCAGCTGACTCGGCCAGCCCCCTAGGAGAAACAAACTCTTCTCCGGAGCGAGCGAGGAGCTCCTGGAGAATCGCCTCCGCCCGGTCCACCACCTCTCCGGGAACCCCCGCCAGACGGGCGACGTGTATTCCGTAGGAGTTGTTGGAAGGGCCGTCGACCACCCGCTTGAGAAAAATAATCTCCCTCCCCTCCTCGGCGACCTTCATGGAGAGGTTGCGCAGGCCCGGATGCTCCATGGCGGTGAGCTCGTGGAAATGGGTAGCAAAGAGCGTTCGACTGCCCAAGGCTTCGAGGAGATGCTCGCTCACAGCCTGGGCTATGGCGAGACCGTCGTTCGTGCTGGTTCCCCGGCCCACTTCGTCCATGATTACCAGGCTTCTCGGGGTGGCCGAGCGGAGGATATTGCTCGTCTCGTTCATCTCGAGCAGAAAGGTGGACTCACCCCGAGCGAGATTGTCACTCGCCCCAACCCGACAGAAGAGGCGGTCAACGAGGCCGACCCGGGCGGAATCCGCGGGAACGAAGGATCCCATATGTGTAAGCAGAGCGATCAGGGCGTTTTGCCGGAGATAGGTGGACTTTCCTGCCATGTTCGGACCGGTAATGAGGGCAAATCTGGCGGGGACAGTCTCGCTTCCGAGCTCCAGGGAGTTGGCGACAAAGGCTCCCGCCGGGAGATGGTGCTCCACCACCGGGTGACGACCGTCGGCTACCGTAAGCTCCGGCTCCTCGAGAAGCACCGGACGGCTGTAGCCGTTGGAAGTGGCGGTCCAGGCGAGAGAGTGAAAGTAGTCTACTTCCGCGAGCTCCGCGGAGACTTGCAGGAGCGTGGCAACCTCGCTAAAGAGCTCCTCCCGGAGGGAAAGAAAGAGCTCTCGCTCCCGCTCCACGATCCGCTCTTCCAGGCCGTTTAGCTTGCTCTCGAGCTCAGCGAGCTCGTCGGTGGTGTACCGCTCGCTGTTGACCAGAGACTGGCGCCGGATAAAGTGGTCCGGCACCCGCTCCAGATTCGACTTGGTGACTTCGAAAAAGTGGCCAATTATCTTGTTGTACTTTATCCGGAGATTGGCGATACCGGTGCGCTCTCGCTCTGCCTGAAGGTACTCGTTGAGGACTCCCTTGCTATTGCTCCTGAGCGACCGAAGCTCGTCGAGCTCCTCGTCGTAGCCGTTCGCGATCAGATTTCCCTCGGTGAGTAGGATCGAGGGATTCTCCGCGACGGCCTCCTCGATACGGGAGGCAACGCCCTCCACCACCTGCGCTCCCGGAAAGCCCTCCGCTTCGTACCAGGGGGAGAGGAGCTCCGCAATGCGCTGAGAGCCCCGGAGGGATCGGGCCATGGCGACGAGATCCTTGGCGTGGGCCTTTTGCAGCCCCAGCCTCGAGGCGAGCCGCTCGAGGTCGTAGAGCTCGTCCAGCTGGTCTCTCAGGGCCCTGAGGTCGGTCTGACGCCTGTAGAGGTACTCCACTCGATCGAGACGGCGGGAGATCTCCTCCGGAACCCGGGAGGGAGAGAGGACTCTCCTCCTGAGCAGCCGACTCCCCATGGGGGTTCGGCACTGATTCAGCACTTCGAAGAGGGTGAACCGTTCGGAACCGTCCTGCATGTTCCTGACGAGCTCGAGGTTCCGTTGGGTGGACTCGTCCAGGAGAACCTGCTCCTCGTCCCTGCGACGTTCCACCCCGGCGATGTTGCCCAGGGCCCCTCGGTTGTTCTCTTCCAGATAGGTCAAAAGGGGGCCTACCGAGAGAACCGCCGGATCCTCTTCATCCGTACCGAAGCCCTTGAGGTTGGCCACGGAGAGGAGTTTCTTGAGCCGCTCCGCGGAGTCGCTTTGATGGAACTCCCAGTCCGGAAGCCGGTTTATGAGAAGGCCATCACGCTCCTCGAGGATCTGCTGTAGAGGACGGCTTTCTTCGAGGAGAGACTCCTGCACCAGGATTTCCCGCGGCTGCAACCGCGCAAACTCTTTGGTAAGAACATCCGAAGCCTCCCGACCGGGAAAGGAGGTGATCGAGAGCTCCCCAGTGGAAATGTCGGCGTAGGCAAGAGAGATCTCACTCTGCTCTGTGCCGCTCCGCCGGCCGGTTGCCGCTCCCAGGGCGCAGATGTAGTTGTTCGCCGAAGGCTGCAGGTAGTCTTCGTCACTGACAGTGCCCGGGGTTATTACCTGTACGACCTCCCGGCTGACGATTCCCTTCGCCGCCTTGGGATCGCTGGTCTGCTCGCAAATTGCGACTTTGCGCCCTGCCCTGATCAGCCGGGCGATGTAGCTCTGGGCTGCGTGGTAGGGGATGCCGCACATGGGCATTCCTTGGCGCTGGGTAAGGGTTAGCCCGAGAATACGGGACGCCTCCTGAGCGTCCCGCTGAAACATCTCATAGAAGTCCCCGAGCCGGAAAAAGAGTATGGCGTCCGCTTGCTCCTGCTTGATGCTCCGGTACTGGCGCATCATGGGAGTCTGGTCGCTCATTACTGATCAGTTGTCTGCCAGAGCCGCTCCAGGACGAGATCACTGATGTCCACTTCCTGGGACCACCACTGGAGGCCGGAAGTATCGGAACGGATGACTACTGTGTATCCTTCGCTCTCGGCGACATGCTGAATTGCCTGCTGGAGCTGATTGAGAAAGTCGTTTGAAAGGAGCCGCTCCTGTTGCAGCTGGAGCTGCTCCCGGCGCCGCTGACTGAGATCCTCGATAAAACGGGTCATTTCGAGAATTTGTCTGTCCAACTGGGCCACTCTGCTCTCGTTTCCGCGGTTTCGCGCCTGGAGGCGCTGATCCCGGAGGTCTTCGAGCTCTTCGAGGTGGCCGTTAATCTCCCTCTGGTACTCAGAGCGTAGTCGTTCGAGCTCCCGAACGGCCTGAGAGTCTCTGTAGAAGGTGTTGTACACCTTGTCGATATTGATAACCGCCACCGTCGTCAGCTGCTCCGCTTGGAGAATCGCTCCAACACCGATAAGCAGCAGAACCGCCAGTGTTCTACGTATCGCTTTCATTCTTGCTCCTTAGAAGAACTCGGCGCCAATGGAGAAGACGAGCTCAACACCTCGGCCTTCCTGGCCACCGCGATTAAAGAGGTTTCCGGTCTGCCAGACGATATTGCCACCCTCTTCCATGCGGAACCGTTTGGCGAGGTAGAGGCGAATCGGAAACTGTGGAATGACGAAGCGTATACCACTTCCCAGAGTAAATTTCCAGTCCTCGATTGTACCGGTGCCGATATCGTCCCGGGTCTGCCAGAGCCGGGACCCCTCGAGGAAGGTATCCCACCAGATGACCTGCTCCGCCAGGGGCATTCGGAGCTCGAGCCAGTTGTTCCAGAGCGCCTCGCCCCGGTCTCTCGGCCAGCCACGGGCGTTAAACATGCCGTCCTGCAGCACCAGATACTGCTCACCGGGCCCGTTGGTCAAATAGTCCCCGTTCGGATAGTAGAAGTGGGGAAAGACCATGTCGTAGCTCGACTCCGCCCCGAGTACCATCTTCCAGTTCCAGTTATCGAACACGGGAATGTCCCAAAGGGTCAGGAAGCCCTGCGCCTTCGACTCGGAGCGAATGAAGTGTCGGTCACCGAAGAGAAACCCGCCGTAGAAGACCACACCCTGATCCAGGAGATATCCCCGGGAGGGACTGAAAATGATGTCCCGCTTGTCCAGGGCGAGTCCGAGGCGCCAGAAGTTTATCACCTTCCAACTATTCAGGTTGTCCCGGGTGGAGGCGTTGAAGGGACGGTAAATCGTGTCGTCGTAGGTTATGTAGTTGAGCCTGGTACCAAGAGAGGTGCTCGGTCGCAGCCGCCCCAGGCCGGTCTGGAAGGTGTAACCGGTATTTCCGGAGAAACCGAAGTTCCAGCTGTTGTACTCCATGAGGTAGTCGTCGGGGATTGCCGCCAGGCCGCCCCCGGCG
>CAYZHV010000008.1:0-16515 GCA_964478055.1 uncultured Spirochaetaceae bacterium
GAAAGCGTTCTTACAACCGGGGATGAGGAGTTTCGGGAGCGAAACGAAGAGATCCTCACGCACATACTTCTCCCGCCCCGGGTTACCGGAGACCTGGCGGCCGGGGCGAGCTACCCTCAAATACGGCTTCGGGCGGCGGAGCTGGCGGGGCGCCTGGATACGAGGCGGGCCGCGGAGGTCTTGCTGCAGGTGCTCGAAACCGACCCGGACCCGGCGGTTCTCTCCGCGGCGGCCAGGGCCCTTCCCTCGATGAGGTACGTTAATCCCGATGAACTGGCGGGCCGATTCGGACAACTCCTGATGCGGGAAAACGTGAGCGGCCGCTATGACAATCGACTCGCAACGGCCCTCATTAGCGGCGCGATAGATTTATACCGTGACTGGGGTGTGGAGGACGCTGTTCTCGTGCGGGCTATTCTCCAGGCTCGGGAGGCTCCCTACTCCAGGGAGACTCGCCACATGGCGGGACGGTTCGTTGAAGCGGTATTGGAAGGCTGAGCCTCTTTGCGAGACTGCTCCAGCTCGATCAGCTCCTCAGTGAGACGTTGGGCTATCCCCTGTATGGCGAGCTGCAGGTACGCTTCATCGTTGATCTTGTTTTTGAGTTCCTTTAGCCGCTTTGACTTCCCGTCCATCGTCGCTCACAGGGCTCCTGGGATGTGCTCGATCTCCCTTTCCCCGGTCGCAACGAATAACAGGTCAAAACGGACCCGGTGACCGCGAAACTCCGGATGCTCGACCAAGAAGAGCTCGGCGGTTCGCCTCAGTCGCTCTCTTCGCCTGCTGGAAAGGGCGATATTCAGTTCAGATCTGAACGCTCGGGGCCACCGCTTCACCTCGATGAAAACGAGGCTCCCGGACCGCTCACATACAATATCGACCTCTCCGGTCCGTCTCCTGAAGTTCTTTTCGAGAATAGTGTAGCCCGAGCGAAGGAGGTACTCCGCAGCGAGCTCCTCGCCCCTTCTGCCGCGGGCGGAGGTGGAGTTATCCTTCTTGGGCTTCCTGTTGCGGCTCATCTCCCTCGGCCAGAGAGTACGGGTCCACAGCCTTGGCGATAAAGAGATCCCGCCGTTCGGTGAGGTTGATCACCTCCCCGTCGTCGTTGGGGTACTCGGTGCCGTCGGCGCCGATGAGCAGTTTGATCTTCGGTTTGAGGGGCGCCTCTCCGTCGTTTTCCAGGACTCTCCCGATGGAGCCATCGTTCAAGAGCACAATACTCCCGATGGGATAGATCCCCAGGGTCTTTATGAAAACCTTGAGAATCTCCGGATCGAACCGTCGAGAGTTGTCGCTCAAGAGGTTCTTCATGGCGGTGTAGCCGATCATCGGGTCCCGATAGGGGCGCTTGGAGACCATCGCCTCGAAGGAGTCGACCACGGCGATTATTCGGGCGAGGTCGGAGATTTTCTCCTTCGCCAGGCCCCGGGGATAACCGCGACCGTCAAAGCGCTCCTGGTGCTGGAGGGCCGCAATCCCAACCTCCTCAGGGAACTCCATCTCCTTGGTGATCACCTTGTAGGAGTGAATCGGATGGGTTCGGACCACCCGGAGCTCGTCAGTGGAGAGCTTGCCTTCCTTGTTTCGAATCTCCTCGGGGATCCGGAGCATGCCGATGTCATGCAGAAGGGCCGCAGTGGTGAGGTTGAGAAGCCTGTGCCGTGCGAGCTTTAACTTCCTGCCGACCAATCCACAGAGGACGGCGCTGTTGAGGGCGTTTTCCACGAAACCAGCCTCCCCCTGGATGCCGTAGAGGATAAACTGGACGGTGTTGTTAGCCTGGTCCTCGAGAAGCTTGAGTATGTCGTCGACGATTCGCTTAACCTGCTCAGGATCCACGGGCTCAGAGGTCCGGACCCGGCCGTGGATTTCCAGGAGACGCTCACTGAGATCGTGGTAGGTCTCCATAATCCCCTTCATTTCCGGGGTCCGAAAGGGGTTGGCGAAAAACGGGTGTTTACCCTTGTAGGGGTCTTCTCCGATCACTTCCCCGTCAGTCATGACGGTCTCGACTTCCCAGTCAATGAGTCTACGAATGTCTTTCTCGCGGATTTCGATGCCTTCGGGGACGAAGAGGCTCTCCTCGTCCACATAAACGGGCTTGTCAAACTTCTGCCCGGGCCGAAGCTCCTTTACAGGTATACGCCGCATTAATTCAACCCTTTCCGGAGGACACGGAGTAGACAAAGGCCAACACCCGCGCCACGGCTTCAAACGTTTCGATTGGAATGGACTCTCCCACCTCTACCTCGTAGAGTAAACCGCTGAGCTCCTCGTCCTCAACAAGGGGAACACCGTGTTCACGGGCTATCTTGTTGAGCTCCTCGGCGAGTCTACCCCTCCCCCGAGCAACAACAAAGGGCGCGGGGAGCGTTTCATCATAGCGTAAGGCAACAGAGCGTCCTACTTTTTCACTCATTGTAGCAGATCAATACCTTCTTGCAAATCCGAATGGTCCTTAAACTCGATTCCATCGAATGGGAGCTCGGACTCGGAAACCGTGTATCCCGCCCCCCGGAGGAGATCAGCCAGGCGCCCCTGCGCCCCGGATTCCGCCTCTCTCTCGCCGGCTCCCTCCCCGGCGCGGTCCTCCTCGACGCCCTCATTCCTCAGGACTCGAAGGGACACATCCTTCCCTCCCCGACAGGCGATTGTGTATCGCCGTTCCCCGTCGGAGAGGTCCAGGGTCCAGCTCTCCTGGGCAGCGCTGCCGCCACCTAGATAGAGATGCAACAGCCCCTGAAACTTCCTCTCAGAGCCCTCAGGAGGCTCTGAGGCGGTAAATCCAATGGGTAGCGCGATCCAGCCGGAGCCGAGGCGGGCGCGATGATTATAGAGCTGCAGTGGGTGGTCCCCCGTTGCGGAGGCGCGAAGGAGCGCGCTCTTGAGCTTGTCTCCGGGAGTCGAGCTTTGCCCCTTGTTTTCCGACCCCTCCTCCCGGCGCCGTTCGCCTCGAGAGCCGTTGTCAGGGGCGAAGCCCAGGAGAGAGGGAATGAGCTCGCCCAGTTCTTCCGGGAGCTCCCGAAAGCCCCGGGCTACCGCCTCCGCCTCGAAGCGGCCGGTGGAAGCGCGATTACTCCTGCGCCGCAACGCCGTGGCGAGGCGGTCGAGCAACTCCGGCCGTGCCGGCGCCCCGGCTGTGAGGAGGAGGGAAATGAGGGCACGGCCCGTGACGTTATCCTGGAGACCCGCACTTCTGAGAAGGGCGCTCATCGCCTCGGAGGAGCGCTCCCGGGTGACCAGGAGCAGGGCACTCCCCTCCTGCTTAACCGTGGCGAGGAGACGTTGCCCCGGGACCAACGACAAACGGCTCCGCGCCTCGACGCGGGTGCCGTCGAGATCGAGGAGCCATATGCCCTTTCCGAGGTATCGTTGTACGGTGGCGGTAACCCGCGAGCCCGGAGACGGAAGCCGTCCTTGGGCTCCCTGGGCTCGAGGTAGACCTAGGAGGTGAGCAACGGTGCCTTTCACCTCCACAAGCGAACTCGCCTACTTTTTCTCTTTCTTCCGGATCAGCTCGGCGACCTTGGCAGCCTTGCCGACGCGATCCCGAATGTAGTAGAGCTTGGCCCGGCGGACGCGGCCACGACGGGTTACTTCGATCTTTTGAACCCGGGGAGAATGAAGGGGAAACACCCGCTCCACGCCCACTCCGTAGGACATCTTGCGAACGGTAAAGGTCTTTCGCAGACCGCTGTTCTTCTTGGCGATAACGAGGCCTTCGTAAATCTGAATACGCTCGGTCTTACCTTCCACAATGCGAAAGTGCACCTTTACGGTATCGCCAATGCTGAAGTTATCCTTGTCTTCGGAAAGCTGCTCAGCTTCAACTGCCTTTATCAGATCCATCGTTCTTTCCCCCTGCATTCTCTGGTAACAGATCCGGACGCACACGGCGCGTCTTTTCGATCTGCTGCTCCCGCCGCCACTGGCGGATACGCTCATGGTGCCCCGACAGGAGCACCTCCGGCACCGTCATGCCGCGATAGGTCTCGGGCCGCGTATAGTGCGGATACTCGAGCAGCCCGTTTTCAAAGCTCTCCTCGTCAAGAGAACCCTGGGTGATCACCCCCTCCCGGAGGCGAAACACCGAATCAATAATCACCATGACGGCGAGCTCTCCAGAAGCGATTACATAATCGCCGATTGAGATCTCGTCGTCAACGTAACTCTCTATCACCCGCTGATCGATACCTTCGTACCGTCCAGAGATGAAGACAAGAGATTCCTCTTTCGCTAGCTCCCGGGCGTACTCCTGCGTGAGCGGCCGTCCCGAGGGTGTTGCGTACACCACCCGTCGCTCCTTGCCGTTTACGCTATCCAGAGCCTCCGAAAGGGGCCCTGGCATGAGCACCATCCCCGATCCTCCGCCATAGGGCGCGTCATCAACGCTGCGATGCTTGTCTCTGGCAAAATCCCGGATATCGACGATCTCCGGCTCTACCAGGCCCCGCTCCACCGCCCGCCCCATGATGGACGTCTCGAAGTAGCGCTCCACAAACTCCCGAAAGAGTGTAAGAACGGTGATGTTCATTCAAGAATCCACCGTTCCCGAAGCTCGATCCTCCCCGCCTCGAGGTCCACGCCTTCCACGTAGACCGAGAGAAAGGGGACGAGAGCTCTTCGCTCCCCCAGGTCTACCTCGAGGAGCTGTCCCTGGCCTCCGTCATAGACCGCCGTTACCGAGCCGAGCTCTTCGCCACGATCCGTCACGGTCAGCCCGATGACATCGGCGATGTAGTACTCCTCTTCGCCCAAGGGCGCCGCCGCTTCGCGGCTCGCCCAGAGCTCCCAGCCTCGCAGTCGGGCGGCGTCCTCGACGCTCTCAATGCCCGCGAAGCTGACAACGGCCTTGCCGCCGCTCCGCTTGACGGCCTCTACGGCGATCTCTCGCTCCTTGCCGTCTTTTCTGAGGAGTACCGTCTCGAGAGAGTCGAAATGTTCGTACTCTCCCGAAAAGGACATCACCTTTACATCACCGCGAAGGCCGTGGGTTCCGTCAATACGGCCTATCGCTATGAGCATTAGTCGTCTAGTATCTCCAATACAACGCGCTTGCCGGTCTTGGTCGCCGTGGCACTCAGAATGGTGCGAATAGCTTTGGCGATACGACCGTGCTTGCCAATTACTTTTCCGATATCGTCAGGGGAGACCTTCAATTCGAGAATGGTGGACTTCTCCCCTTCGATCATGTTGACCCGAACCTCGTCGGGTACGTCTACAAGCGCACGAGCAACGTATTCCACCAACTCCTTTTCCACGAGCTACCTCACTTAACCTGAATATTCATTCGGTTGAGCAGTTTTCGCACCGTGTCAGTGGGTCGTGCGCCCTTGTCGAGCCACTCCCGAAGGCGATCCTCCTTGAGTCGAAGCTGGTTCTCCTCCACCTCAATGGGATGATAGAGACCAACCTCTTCAATCGCTCTGCCGTCTCGGGGCTCTCGGCCATCCATAACGACAATGCGGTAAAAGGGGCGCTTTTTGGTACCGAATCGCTTGAGTCGAATTTTCGTACTCACCCTCTCCTCCTCTGCTTACTACATTCCACCAAACTGCGAGAGAACACGCTGTTGGTATTTCTTGTTCTTGGTCATTTTCTTCATCATATTCCGCGTCTTATCGAACTTCTTGAGCAGCCGGTTTACATCGTACACCGACGTGCCGCTGCCCCGGGCGATTCGTTTCCGCCGTGGGGGGCCGATAATGCGGTGATTACGCCGCTCTTCGGGCGTCATCGAGAGAATGATCGCCTCTTCGTGCTTCATTCCCTCCTGATCGAGCTGATCCTCCTGGATCTGCCCCTTCATTCCGGGGACCATCTCCAGCAGTGACTCCAGGGAGCCCATCTTTTTCATCCGCTGAAACTGCGCCAGGTAGTCCTCCAGAGTAAAGGTGGCGGACTGCATCCGTTGCTGCAGCTCCAGGGCTTCGTCTTCGTCGTACTGTTCCTGGGCCTTCTCAACGAGAGAGACCACGTCTCCCATGCCGAGAATCCGGCTCGCGATTCGATCCGGAAAGAAGGGCTCCAGGTCCTCGTTTTTCTCACCGATACCGATAAACTTGATCGGCTTTCCGGTGATCGTCTTGACGCTCAGAGCCGCACCGCCCCGGGTATCCGAGTCGAACTTGCTCAGGATCACACCGGTAAGGTCGACCTCCTTGTTGAAGGTCTTTGCGACCTCCACGGCGGTCTGTCCGGTCATGGCATCGGCAACCAGAATCGACTCCACCGGGTCCGCTACCTTCTTGACCCGGAGAAGCTCTTTCATGAGCGCCTCATCAGCCTGCATACGGCCGGAGGTGTCGACGATTACGGTATCGTAGTCACCCTTCTTGGCGCTCTTGAGGCCTGATTTGACTACATCCGCCGGATCCTTTGCAGCCCGGTCGGTAAAGACGTCAACGCCGACCTGACCGCCCAGGGTCTCGAGCTGATCAATCGCCGCGGGCCTGACGAGGTCCGCCGCGATCAGAAAGGGGCGTCGCCCCTCCTTCTTGAGCCGGTACGCCAGCTTTGCGGCGGTGGTTGTCTTACCGGATCCCTGCAACCCCAGGAGCAGAATCGTGCTCAGCGTATCCGGGCCTTTGAGCTCCAAATCCTGCCGATTGTCGCCGAGAAATTCCGTGAGCTTGTCGTTGACGATCTTGACAAACTGCTGCCCCGGGGAGACCGACTTGAGCACCTGCTCGCCGGTTGCCTCCTCGATTACGCGATTTACGAATCGGCGCACCACCCGAAGGTTTACGTCCGCCTCGAGGAGGGCGACCTTGATCTCCTCTACCGCATCCTGGACATTCTTCTCCGATATCTTCGACTTTCCCGAGACGGAGCGTAGAATTTCTGAAAAGCGGTCAGTTAGTCGATCAAGCATAATAAACCCGCAGAGTTTGAACGTTACTTATAACTAATAAGAGGGGTGGTGTCAACCAAAGCGGCCCACCGCCGCGGAGCCGACCAAGCCGGTCGTCCTCCGCCGGTCGGCACGGTTAACGAACGAGAAAGAAGTGTCGCTTTAAGTACTCGACTCGCTGCCGAGACGGTTCATAGTAGACGCTCAAGGGGTACTCGTCAACGATACGCTCGTAGAGCTCCACGGCCCGACGCAGATCCCGCGCCTCTTCCTCCCGCTCCAGGAGACCCGCCATGCGAAACCAGACCTCATCGAGCTCGAGCTCCCGAGTTTCCTCTCCCTGGTACGCCTCCAGGAGGGAGATCGCTCCCCGGGCGTCACCCCGACGGGCCACGAGCTCCGCAACGCTCAGAGCGTCGTAGGTTTCGGACTCCCGGGCCCGGCGCAGCGTCTCAGCAGGATTCTGCAGGAGCGCCTCGGTGGAAAAGTCCTCGGGCCATCGCAGCGGCCCCGATGGGCGGCTCGCCCTGGGCATCTCGGCATCAGCGACGCCTGCGGGGGTTGGCACCTCCCCCGGGCCATCCAACCCGGCTTCGGACTCGCCGGGGCTCGCGCTGCCCGACAACCCTGGGGCGTTCTCGCGGCTGGTCCCGGACTCGGCGGCTATTCCCTGCGGGTCCTCGTCCCTGGGGCCGTCGCCTTCGGACGCCTCTTCCCCGGAGCTTCTCGCCGCCACTTCGAGCCGGTGCTCGGAGACCCGTCCGGAGAAGAGCTCCTGTCGTTGAAACTGCAGCTCGTACTCGCCGGAGCGATTAATACGAAACCGAAAGATCGTCTCCTCGTTACTCTCCCGCTGCGTTATGAAGCGGACCTCCTCAGAGCGTCCCGACTCACCGAGTTAGAGCCAGCCGTCCCCGGGAAGGCGCACCGTGAGTTCCTCCCCGACTACGCTCTCCGTCCGGTCCGAGCTCTCTACGAGTTCGTAGGGATAGGATTCGCCGGGACCGTCGTCCGGGGTACCGGAGCGCCCCGGTGCATCAGCGGAAACCGGGCTCTCCGACGAGGCCGTTCCTTGCGCCGGCTCCGTGGCGTCTCGCCGTTGCCGCTCGGTCGCACCGGTTTCATCAGGAGCTTCGGCCGTGGGACCTGAGTCGCTTGGCGCCGTGGCTTGGGCTGGGGCCGCGGCTGCAGCTGGCGCGCGGCTTGAGGCTGTCCCCGATCCTGCAGCTGGCGCTCGGCCTGAGGCTGGGGCCGAGGCTGCCGCCGTGTCTGGAGCGGGGGCCGCCGTGCCACGCGCCGCCGCCGGGCTCATTTCGCCCCTTCGGCGTTCCTGAGGTGTCTCCGAGGGGCCCTGGGCCGGGACCTGGGAGTTCGCGGCAGCCTGACGCTCCTGGGCGAGCGAAGCGGAAGTAGCCTCGCTGCTGGCCCGGGCGTCCTCAGGGATAACTGGCGTGATTTCCGGCGCCTTCGGCGGTGGCAGGGGATGGTGCAGCTGTGAGGATGTCAGAGAGAGGGGCGCCTGTCTCCCCGGGGGCTCCGGGAGGGTGTCCGTGGGCGGGCGGCGAACCGGATTATCTGGCTTCCGCTTCTGCAGAGCCACCTTCTTGCGGGCGTCAAAGCGAAACGCCTCCGGTTGGGCTAAGTCCGCTTCCACGGGCTTCAGGGTGGGCTCGTCGGGGCGCTCCAGGGTTGTTTCCGGTTTTGGACCTTCCGGTGCGTCAAAGGTTTCCCTAGCGCCGTTCTCCGGTCTGCCACTCTGCTTGGTGGGTTCCGGAGTCGATGCACAGGCGGCTGTAAACGCTATCACGCAAAGTGAGAGAGCGTAGATATGTATACGGGACATCGGACATCCCCTCCCGCTATTATCATCGACCGTTTTGGCGGGAACATCAAGCGTTGTGCGGAGTAACTGAGGACTATTCGATTTGTTCGAAGAGCTGGTCGATCTCCTCCCGGCTTTCTTCCATCAGGGCGTCGATCGCCGTCTCTCGTACGGGATTCCAGAACTCCTCCACCAGTTCCTCCTCCCAGGGAGTCCGGGGCTCCCGATACCGCTGCTCCTCGATATCCAGAAGCCGCTCTCGCTCGTTGGGTAGAAACGCCTCCTCCGGTGGGATGAGGGTTCGAACCCCCGCCTCTCCGCCGGTTTCACGGCTCGCCTCGGCAGCGTCAGCCCGGGAGCCGGAGAGGCTCGAAATCACCACGCCCCCGAGGATGAGCAGGAGAAGAATGGCAGCCCCCGCGGCGAGGTGGAGTTTGTGAGAGTTGAGGAAAGAGAGCGTCTTCTCCAGGACCTCCCGCAATTTGGGTGAAGAAAACTTCTCCACGTCTCCTCCTAGCCGGCTACCCGTTCTCCGTCGACTCGGATCGAGACGACTTTGCTCACCCCGGACTCCTCCATTGTAACACCCAGGAGGGTCTGGGCGCCGGCGACGGTCTTCTTGTTATGGGTAATGACGATAAACTGGGAGCCCTCGGCGAACTCCATGAGCATGTTCACAAAGCGGCCAACGTTGTTTTCGTCCAGTGCCGCGTCGATCTCGTCCAGGAGGCAGAAGGGCGAGGGGCGCACCATGTAGGTGGCAAAGAGCAGGGCCACGGCGGTAAGGCTCCGTTCGCCGCCGGAGAGCAGGTTAATGCTCTCGAGTTTCTTTCCCGGCGGTTGGGCGAGGATGTCGATACCCGAGGCGAGGACGTCCTCGTCGTCGGTGAGCCGGAGCTCCGCCCGCCCCCCGCCAAAGAGCCGGCGAAACATGGTGTGAAAGTTCTTGCGAATCTTGTTGTAGGTCTCGGTAAAGAGCTCTTCGGACTCCCGCTGGATCTCGCTGGTCACCTTCAAGAGATCCTGCCGCGCTTTCTGCAGGTCCTCGAGTTGACCGGAGAGAAACTCGAAGCGCTCCTTGACCTCGGCGTACTCCTCCGGAGCCATGAGGTTTACGTTACCGAGGGCCTGGAGCTTGGAGCGAATCCCCGAGGCGGCGTCGCGGATCTCTTTCATATCCCGACGGATCTCGAACATCCGCTCCTCGTACTCCGTCAGGTCCCGAGAGTAGCGCTCCTGAAAGTTCTCGTAGAGGTTGGTAATGCTGGTGCGGATCTCCGCGGCGGCCATTTGCACCTTCTCGACGTTGCGCTGCAAGCTGTCGAGCTCCTGCATCATCCGTTTCTGCGCCTTTTCCTTATCCACCACCGAGCGGTTCTGGGAACTAATTGAGTCTTCCAGGCTCTTGAGCTCCTTCCGGAGCTTCTTTTCCTCTTCCTCGAGCTTCTTCTGCGCCTCCCGGCGCTCGGCTATCGACTCCTCCAGCTGGGCGAGGCGCTCCCGTCCTCGAAGCAACTCCTGCTCGCTCTTCTTGAGCTCCTGCTCCTGCTCGGATATCTCCCGCCTGCCCTGGGCGATGGCACGCTCGAGGTTCTGTTTCTGCGTCCGCATCTCCACGAGGTTGAGCCGCAGCTCCTCCTGTCGCTTTCGGAACTCGTCTATCCGACTCGAGAGCTTACCGTTCGCCTCGCCGAGGTCGGCGATCTCCTTTCTCGAGCGGACCACGGAGTGTCGGGAGGTCTCGATGGCGGAGTCGATGTCCCGCTTCTTGGTGATAATGCCTTCCGGGGCAAGAAACTCGTCCAAGAAAGCGGGATTGGCGGAACGATACTCACCGAAGAGCTCCTCCACCCGCTTGATCGCTTCCAATACCGAGTCGAGAACCTCTCCGGTCTCGGTGAGAAAGCTCTTGAGCTGTCCCTGACTCCGGTCGAGTATGGCGTGATCCGACATGAGGTCTCGGCGGCCTGAGAGGTGGACCCGAGCGGAACCGAGGGCCTCCTCCAGGGAGGACTCCAGCTCCCGTCGACGGGATGCTGAGTAGCCGCTCTCCTTGAGCTTCTCGTCGAGTTTGGCGACGATGTCGTCGGTGATCGCCCGAAGCTCCACCTGGAGTTCCTCTTCCCGCTTTTCCTGCTCCTCGATGGAGTGCTCCGCGGCGGCGATCCTTTCCTTGTTGCTCTTGATCTCGTCCCGAGCCTCCTGGACCCGGCGGTCGAGCTCGTCGATGGCGCTCTGATTCTCGGCAATGCTCTTCTCGTAGCCGGACACTTCCTTCTCTCGAGCGTCGATGTCCTGCTTCAGGGAGACGAGCTTCTTTTTGATTGTTTCTTCCCGGGCTGCCAGGGCTTCCAGGGAGCTCTCCATCTCCCCTTTTCGCTCCGCCATGACCCGGATCTGCTCAGCGTGGGCGCTCTTTTCCACCTCCACGCCGTAGAGCCGCTTCTGGCTCTCCACCAGGCGACTCTCCATCGTGTTTACCGCCTCGAGCCCTTCCTCGAGCTCCTCGGCGAGGGCGTCGATCTTGGTCTTTAGGGCGTCCCGCTTATCCGCGGTCTCCGTGAGCTCCCGCTCCCGTTTTGCCTTGTCATCCAGGAGGGACTTGAGCTTGAGGAGCTGGATCTCGATTTCCTCGTCCATGAGCTTGCGCCGAAACTCCCGGTACTGCTCGGTCTTTTCCGCCTGCTTTTTCAGGCTGTCGTGGCTCCGGCGCACCTCCTGGAGGACGCTCTCGACCTGGCGGACGTTTTCCTCGGTACGCTCGAGCTTTCGCTCCGCCTCTCGGGCTCGCACCTTGAAGCGGGTAATTCCGGCGGCCTCCTCGAAAATGTGGCGCCGTTCTTCCGGCTTGTTGGAGAGGATCTGGTCGATCTTACCCTGCTCCATGATGGAGTAGCTCGACTTGCCGATACCGGTGTCGTAAAAGAGCTCCCTGAGCTCCTTGAGCTTTACCGGCGCTCCGTTGATAAAGTACTCACTATCGCCGGAACGGTAGAGGCGTCGCTTGACGGTGATCTCCGGCATATCCAGGGAGAGAATTCCGGTGTCGTTGGCTAGCGTAAGGGTTACTTCGGCGACGTTGAGCGCTTTACGGGCGTCGGTCCCGTTAAAGATGACGTCCTCCATGCGCTCCGCCCGGAGGCTCTTAGTCGCCTGCTCCCCGAGGACCCATTTAATGGCGTCGACTACGTTACTCTTGCCGCAGCCATTGGGCCCGAGAAGGGCGGAAATACCGCCGGTAAATTCGATTTTGCTCTTGTCCGCAAAGGACTTGAAGCCGAAGAGGTCTATACTCTTAAGAAACACTCGATCCGTTCCTGCCTTCCGGTGTAGCCTTCCATTTATGAGCTACCTCTGTGGTATCGATGAAGCGGGCCGGGGCCCTCTTGCGGGTCCGGTCACCGCGGCGGCGGTTGTCCTTGGTCCTGAGACGCCGCGAGAGCTGCTGATCGACTCGAAGCGACTCTCCCCGATAAAACGGGAAGTCGCCGCGGCGGAGATCCGTAGGACTGCGCTCTACTGGGGCATCGGCTGGGCGGATCACCGCGAGATCGATGCCCTGAATATTCACAACGCCGCTCTACTTGCCATGCGTCGAGCTTACTACTCTATCACACTTACCATGCGCTCGCGCGGACTGCAAAGAATACCGATATCACAGGTTCTTGTCGACGGCAAATTCTCTCCTGATTTAGGAGCCGAGACCGCGGTACGCGCGGTTGTCGGCGGTGACGGGACAGTTCCGGAGATCTCCGCAGCATCGATTCTGGCCAAGACGAGCCGCGACCGGTGGATGATCGAAAAAGACGCCGTTTATCCGGGCTACGGATTCGCCCTGCACAAAGGGTACCCCACGGCGGATCACCGAGAGTCAATTGGGAGGCAAGGGCCCTCGCCTATTCACCGCCGCTCTTTCCGCCTCGTTCCGTCTCAATCCGCTTCATGATCCCTTCCATTGCTCGCATGAAGCTCTTGAGATCCTCCTCGAAAACGACTACCTGATGCCGGTCCCAGGAAGCCTCATTCTGTTTCTTGCTCTCCACGATCGAGAGAAAGAGGTCCCCAGTACGATTCTCTTTTACATTGAAGAAATAGCTGCGTCGCTCGTTACTACTATCCAGCTTGGTCGAGAAGAGCTCTCCCCGTTTGCCCATATCTACTGCTCCTTGATTATCGGCGATCCTATCTGAGCTGCTCCGGAGAAACAAGGGCGGGAATTCCGTCTTCCATTACCACCCTGGCACCCTCTTCGGAGACGCCAATGACCCGGACCTCCCTCTCTTCGGCGAGGATCTCGGTCCGCGGAACACCGTGCACAAAGACCTGTGCCTCCACACCGGCGCCCAGAGCGCGTCGCTCCCCCAGGGCAGCCAGCTGCAGGGCCTGTCCACTTTCTGGGCGCCCGTCGCCGGGGACAAAGAAGTTCCACGGATCAATCGGCCGCGACCACCACCCGTCATAGAGACCGAGGTGCAGGTGCGGTGGCGTGTACCGGGCATTCCCGGTATTGCCCACGGTGCCGATGGGGTCCCCGGCCCTAACGAAGGTCCCCTCCTCCACCAGCCAGTCGTCGAGATGAGCGTAATAGAGGTATATATCCCGATCCTGGTCGTAGAGTGTCACGATCCGTCCGCCCAGGGAGCGTGTGCCTACTCTGGCCACGTAGGCGTCCGTGGCGGCCCGAACAATGGTACCGCGGCGAGCGAAAATGTCGATGCCGTGGTGTATTCGCCGCCCTCCTCCTCGGGAATCCCCAAATACGCTCCAAATGTCCCGACTCGAGGCTCCCTCCACCGGAAAGAGATAGCCCGGGCGCCGTTCGGCTTCCAGGGTAAAGGAAACCTCCCGCAACGGCTCCGCCTGGAGTCGGAGCAGGTAGGAGCCGTCACGTTGCGCCAGGAATCGAAGCGCCTCGCCTCGGCCGGTGGTGTGACTCCTGCTCCAGTAGACGGGTGTTGCGAATCCGCCGTACTGCTGATCCACCTCCAGAACATCGATAAAGAGAGTCTCCCCGATCGCTTCCCCATTACCGTCTATCGAGAGCACCACGGACTGCCCGCGGCGCAACTCCACCCGCAGTCCAATGGCCCACTCTTCTTCAGGCCCGATGGAAACCGCCTCCCGATAGGGGGGCTCGATGGGTACGGCGTGAAGGATTGCCTCCTCCGCGGCCCGTTTCCACCGGTCTGCTATAAGAGTTGCCGATAAGGCCTCGTCTTGAAGAAGGGAGAGATACTTGGACCAGCTTGTTGCCGGAGCTGTCTCATTTGCCACGGTGGCGGGTTCGTCCCCGGTTCTCTCCTCCAAGAGGAGTGCCCCCAGGGCGCCGGCCACCAGGATAAGCAGCGCCATGAAGAAGTATCGCACGGGATAGAGAGTACACGCTCCGGGGAACTCGAGGCAAATGCCGAAGCGTTACCACCACGGTGGAGGACAGCAGCGGATCTTCTCTTGCCTGGCAGAAAACAAGTACTATGCAACTATGTAATCGTTTTTAAGAATCAGTAACGCATGTTACAATCTCCGAAAACAACGCTCCCTAGAGACAACCTTGGATGTAAAAAACAAGCCTTTCATTGCACAACTGCCGGAGGTTGAAAAGGTTCGCCTCCCGGTTCTCTTCTCGGCGGCAATTATCGCTGTTGCCCTTCTATCCTTTCTCCTCCACGGGATCCTGGTTCTCGACCACGGCTTCGACGAGCCCTACATCCTCACGACCCTGCTGCAGGTTCTGGGAAGTGTCGCGGCCTTCGGTATAGTTCTTCTGGGCCGGATAACCCAGGGATTGCGCCTTTTCGTGGTGATGCTCTTTCTCACCGTCATGGTGGAGCCCTACGTCGTCTCCTCGGAGACGCTCGTCTACACTCTCCTGCTCCTGCCGCCGGGATTAATAGCTCTCGTACTGACCAGCGGTCTGGTATTTGGTTTGCGGGTGAGTCTACTGTTCGCCTTTCTCGCCTCCGCAAATACCGCCGCCACCTTTGCCCTCTCCGCGGAGCGGCTCGATTCCCTGAGTCCCTGGGTTCAAGAGCTCCTACCGGTTGTTTCGGTACTCGTTCTCTCCTCAGGTCTGATTCTCTATCTCTGGGTGAGCATCACCAGGACCCTTCTCAACCGATCCGACGCCCTCGTTCGCGAGCGGGAGCTCCTTGTTCAGGAGACCAATCACCGAGTTAAAAACAACCTGCAGATGATAACCAGCGTCCTCGACCTGCAGCGCCGGGAGTCCGAGCAGGAGCAGGTCGCCGAGGCGCTGGCGCTCGCCGGGAGCAGGATCCGGGCGGTTGCGGCGGTACACCAGGCACTCCACGTCACCGGAAAAGAGGGGGACGGGGAACTCTACCCCTTCCTGCACCGTCTCGTGGAAGCGCTCCAAGAGAGTCTTGCGGAAAACGACGTCCCCGTGCTGCTCGAAGCGGAAGAGGGCCCGGTCCGGATCCGGGGAAGAGCGATGGTTCCCGTCGCTCTGGTTCTCAACGAGTTGGTCACAAACGCGGTGCAGCATGGCCTGGCGGGTGTGGAGGGTCCGGAGGTGCGGATTCTGGTCGGGACCCCGGGAGGGGGCCTACTCATTTACCGTGCACGACAACGGAAGGGGTCTTCCGGCGGGATTCGATCCAAGAAGCCAGAGCACCCTGGGCTTTACCCTTGTTCAAGCCCTGGTGGAAGAACAACTGGAAGGATCCTTGGATTATTCCTCCGGTCGAGGCGCCTCGGTCACGGTAACGCTCCCGAAACGGCTCTTTGTCCAACCTTCGGAGACCCAGGAGTAAGCCTCGGAGAATCCGCTTGCAGCAGACCGGACGGCCGCCGCCGAGTCTAGTCGGCCGCGGCGGCCGCCTCTGTTCAGTCCCTTCCTACTCCTTGACCGAACCCCCGAGAAGGCCCCGGATAAAGTAGCGCCCGAGAAAGATGTAAATCAGCACGACCGGTGCGGCCGCGATAATGGAGCCCGCCATCGGGAGGTTCCAGGTCACTGCCTGTCCTCCGGCAAGCTGCGCCAGCCCCACGGTGATCGGGTTAGCTGACTGTTGAGTCAGCGTTATCCCCCAGAGGAACTCGTTCCAGATCTGCGTGAACTGCCAGATTCCCACGACCACGAATCCCGGTATGGAGAGAGGAATCATGATTCGCAAATAGATCCCGTAAAAACCTGCGCCATCCACCTTGGCGGAGTCGAGAATCGACTGCGGAATCTGCGCGTAGAAGTTCCGGAAGATGAGCGTCGTTATCGGTATTCCGTAGACTACGTGGGCGAGAACGAGCCCCGGTATCCCTCCGTAGAGTCCGATGGTCCTCAGTAACTGAAAGAGAGGAATCAGAATAATCTGATACGGGATATACATTCCCAGGAGAAAGAGGGTGAAGATGAGCTCGCTCGATCGAAAGCCCCATTTCGCAAAGACGTACCCATTGAGGGAGCCAACAAGGGCGGAGATGATCGTCGCGCTCACCGTGAGTATCACACTGTTTAGAAAGTAGCGCCCCAGAACGTCAAAGGCATCAGCAAAGCTCTGCCAGTACGGCTCGGCAGGAAAGACCCAAGACTCAGCGAGGGATATTTCCGCAGGATTCTTGAGGGCCGTCGCCAGGGTCATGTAGAGCGGCACCAGGTAAAATAGCAGAAAGAGTCCTACGAGGAGATAGAGAGCGATTCTGTACGGGTTTACGTGTCGTATCGTCATAGCTACGCCCTCCGTTCTCTATGGGAGTAGACCAGGTACGGAATGATAAAAAGAGCGGCTATGAGAAATAGAACGATCGATATCGCCGCTCCCTTGGCCATATTGTTTGCTCGAAAGGTCTCGAGATACATCAGTATCGCCGGGTGCCCGGTCTG
>CAYZHV010000008.1:16525-37300 GCA_964478055.1 uncultured Spirochaetaceae bacterium
AGCGTTGTCAGGCCCGGCCATGGAAAAGATCAACGCAAAGATCTTAAGTGATACGTGAGAGAGGATAATTATCGCGCTCAGTGCGGTGGTCTTGAGCAGCGGAATAGCGATGTGCCAGTAGTACTGGAACTCGTTCGCCCCGGTTATTTTGGCTGAATCGTGTAGCGTAACCGGGATCCCCTGCAGTCCTGCCAGAAAGAGCGCCATGGTGTACCCCGAGTACTGCCAGATCGCCGCGATAATGACACCAAAAGTGGCAAGGTTCACTCCGTGGGTCTCCTCGTACGGGAGGGCGTGGACCTGAGGCCAGCCGATAACACCCCAGAGCACCAGAAGGCCCCCGAGAACGCCGGTGACCCAGGTTCGTCGGAGCCTGCCGCTCTTGTATCCTTGCCAGGCGATTACGAGGAGCACAATTCCCACTATCACCCCAACAATGTGCGGAACGTTCTGCCAGTTGAACTGCAGTATTTGGACCCGGCTGGAGAGCCAGCGGAACTGCCCCCGCTCTGCTCCGAACCAGGTTGGGATGAGGTTGATTCCCCCTTGAGGCGCAAACATCCAACGCCAAATGGTGCCGGTAACAACAAAGGAGAGCGCCATGGGGTAGAGAAAGGTGGTACGAATCCCGCTGTGCCCCTTCGGTTCTCGGTCCAGGAGAATCGCCGTGACGAGGCCGATCAAGAGCGCTCCACCTATGATCAGCACCATATAGGTAAAAGTGTTTACGATATCCTGCCGGAAGCGAGTGTTCGTGAAGTTGTTGAACAGCTGCTTGTAGTTTTCAAAGCCGATGAGATTTATCTCCGGGGTAAGGGAGAGCGCAGCGTCCTGCCCCCAATCGGTGAGGGAGACATAGGCGGTCTGTCCGATAAACCCGTAGACAAATATCCCGACCAGTATGACCGAAGGTAAGAGGGTCACAAGTCTCAGAACATTGTCTTTTTTCATGCCAACTCCAATCAGAAACCGATAGAAGAGTGGGCAGAGCCACCCCGAGCTTCTGCCCGAAGGACCCTGCCCAAATGGTTCAAATCCGCTTGGAAACTATCGTCCGATATTGTTCTGATCGGCGATAGCCTGAGAGGCGTTTGCAGCCTGCTCCGGATTCCGATTGGAGAGGAACATTTCCATGACCGAGGCAAAGTCGTTCATGAAGCCCTCGTTGGCGATGGCGCCATGGGCCAAGCTACCCACCAGCGTATCGTCGCGAAAGTCCTGCGCGGCGGACTGAGAGTAGACCCCGTACTGGGAGAGATCACTGTCCACCCGTGCGGAGATGGAGCCCTTGAGAGGATTAAAGGTGTCCTGTCCCTCCTGGGAGCCCACCATCGCGAGATAGTGATAGGTGTTAGCCGGATGGGGTACTCCCACGGGCATACCGAAGGAGTCCGAAAGCAGCATGAACTCGCCATCAGTTCCCGGAGAAGCGGCCCAAGCGAAGTCCTCCTGGGGAGTCTGGTTCTGAACGTTGCGCATATACGCCTCCGCCCAGTCACCCATTACGTTAAAGGCGGCCTCACCGTTGAGAATGCGGTCCGTCGCCTGCTGCCAGGAGAGGGATGAGGCATCATCATTGGTGTACTCCAGAATCTCGTCCAGAGTCGCCCAGACTTCGATCATCTCTTCGCTGTCAAAGGCGAGCTCTCCGGTCCAGAGGGCGTTCCACTGCTCCGGTCCGAGGACCGAAAGTGCCACGGACTCCCAGAGATGCTGTACGGTCCAGTTGGTTGCAATAACCAGGGGAGTAACGCCCTGCTCCTGGATGGATGGGGCCATTTCGAGAAACTCGTCCCAGCTCGCGGGAACCGATACGCCCAGATCATCAACGGTCGAGGGGCTGTACCAGAGCACGTTGGAGCGGTGAATGGTGAGCGGTACGGACCAGATCCCATTCTCCGTGCTGATGAGGTCCATGAGTTCCTGAGGGAATACGCCCTCCATCCAACCCTGTTCCTCGAACATCGGAGTAAGGTCCTGCATCCGATTCGCGGTTACCCAAGTACCGATAAGCTCTCGGCCCGCGTGGACCTGAAAGCTATCCGGCGGATTGCCACCGAGCATTCGGGTCTTGAGGACCGCTCGAGCGTTGGTACCGGCACCGCCGGTAACGGTGGCGTTGGTAACGTCCGTCTCGGGATAGGTCTCCTCATAGAGCTCGATCAGCGCTTCCAGAGCAGGGCCTTCCGTGCCGGCCCACCAGGAAAAGATTTCCAGCTCTCCGGAGGGAGTCTCCTCCGCGAGAGCTGTGTCGACAGACGGTACTTCCCGTTGTTGGGCGAGCTGCTCCCGCTGCTCGCCCTCTGCGGCTCCCGCCTGCTCCTGCTCGCCTCCGGCGAAGAGTGGCACGGCGGTCAGAGTCAGCGCGAGAAAAACCGTCAGTAGGTAGAATAGAGTCTTGTGTTTCACAACAACCTCCTTGTGCGTCGCGTGAATCAATGATTCCTCTACTTCAACCGTACTAACGGATAAAATCCTCCGTCCAATCGATCAGAGGTGTTTTATGCAGAGGAGGTTGTTGTGACTGTTTGCGCGCCCTGGGCTCAGCCCGCGCCGAAGACCTCTTCCAGGGCCTTGCGCATGACCGAGGTTTCCGGGTCTACGCCGCTCCAGTAGGTAATGCCGATGCGTCCCTGATTGACGAGCATCCCGAGGCCGTCAATGGTCTCGCAACCCCGCTCCTCGGCGCGCTGCAAGAAGAGCGTGCGCGGTGGATTCGGTATTACGTCGGCCACCAGAGTCTTGGGATCCACAGTACTGAAATCGACCGGAGGGGCGCTCTTGTCAGGATAGAGCCCGATGGAGGTGGCGTTTATGAGAACGTCGCACCCTTCGCCGGGACTGATCCGGTCGGACCAGGGGACGAACTCCGCGGAAACGCCGGTTTTTTCCTCCAGTCGCTCCACCAGCGCCTTTCCCCGCTCTTCGGAGCGGTTGATGACTCGAATAGACTCCGCCCCGGCCAGGGCTACCTCGGTTCCGATAGCTCTTGCCGCGCCCCCGGCGCCGAGCATGGTGATTCGTTTGCCCTTAGGATCGGTACGCTCCTTGAGGGACTCCAGAAAGCCCTTGCCGTCGGTGTTTTCGCCAACGAGTTTTTCTCCCCGTCGGACCACGCAATTTACTGCCCCGATGAGGCTTGCGGACTCCCCTATCTCATCGAGATACTCCATCACCGCGACCTTGTGAGGGATCGTAAGATTGAAGCCGCGAAAGCCCATAACCCGGGCCCCCTGTACCGCGGCCTCCAGATCCTCCGGAGCAACCTCGATGGTGAGATAGCGCCAATCGAGTTTGTGGTGCCGATAGGCGGGCTCCACCATCGCCTGGGTAGGGTTCTCCGCCACGGGCTGCCCGAAAACAGCCGTCAGTTCCTGTTTAAAGTTCAGTTCTTCTGCCATAGCTCTAAGGTACGAGCAAACCGCGCTGATCGCAACAGAGTTATCGCATCGAACCGCCTAGCTGCTCAGAAGCCGAGTGCGCCGTTGCACGAGCACTGCGAGAATAACAATTAGACCCTTTACGAACCCCTGGAGAAACGGCGAGACGTTCATCAGGTTTAGAACGTTGTTGAGAACTCCGAGGAGAAGGACTCCCAACAGCGTGCCGAGGGCCTTGCCCCGGCCACCGCCGAGAACGCTTCCGCCAATTACACAGGTTGCTATCGCATCGAGCTCATAGAGGTTCCCGGAGTTGGCCGAAGATATGGAGTTGAGAGTGGCGCTCTCCATAACCGAGGCAATCGCCACGAGGAACCCGCCGAACATGTAAACAAGGTTTTTGACCCGGTCTACCTTGATCGCCGAGAGGAGAGCGGCCTTTTCATTGCTTCCGATGGCGTAGACGTAGCGACCGAATCGCGTCTTTGTCAGCAGCAAATGCACCAGAATAGTTACCGCGAGAAAGACATACACCGGATATCGAAAGCCAAAGAGCTCGCCCCGGCTGATCTGCGTGTAACCCTCAACCTCTCCAACGACGTTGCCCCCACCGACAAAGAACATCGCCAGGGAACGAGCTACGGCCATCATGCCGAGGGTGGCAATGAAAGGCGCAATCCGACCCTTCGTCACGAGGAGGCCGATAATCGCCCCAGTTGTCAGGGTGACCGCGATTGTGGTGATCAGGCCCACGGAAATGCTACCCGAGGCGTTCATGGCACTCATACCGATTACCCCGGCCATGGCGAGCACGGAGCCGACGGAGAGATCGAAGCCCCCAGAGATTATGACCACCGTCATGCCCATAGCGACTATTCCGATAACCGAAACCTGGCGAAGTATGTTGATCAGATTTTGAGGGATTAGAAAGCGCGGATTGAGAATGCTGGCGATCACGATCAGTAGGATGAGAGCGAAAAGAACACTGTATTCCATCCAAAGAAAGCGGAGAATCTCCTTTGCCTTTCCCCCCGGCCCGGTCTGCACGCTCTTGTCCGTATTGTTTGACATCTTAGTTTTCTGCCTCCACCGTCTTGCTCAACTCATTTTGCCTTCTGAGGCCCGTGGCATACATCGTTAGGAGCTCCTCATCCGCTTCCTCTCGGTTCAGCTTGCCCGTCACTTCACCACGGAACATCACGACAACCCGATCGCAGAGGCGCAAGATCTCGCCAAACTCCGAGGATAGAACGATAATCGCCTTGCCGGCCTTGGCGAGTTCCATAATGAGCTCGTAGATTTCGCTCTTAGCGCCGACGTCAATTCCCTGGGTCGGGTTGTCGAGTATGAGTATCTCCGAACCCGCCTCGAGCCACTTGGAAAAGACCACTTTCTGCTGATTTCCGCCGCTGAGACTCTGGATAGGGTCGTGGATGTCCCGCATTCGCACCCGCAGCCGCCTTACGTGCTCCTGGGTGCTCTTGATCTCCGCCTTTTCGTCTATAAACAGCGTCCGCTGGTACCGCTTGAGAGAGGGCAAGGTGATGTTTTCCAGGATCGAAAGGTCGTAAACGATCGCATTCTCTTTTCGGTTTTTCGGCGCGTACCCCACTCCTCGGGCCGCCGCCCGGGAGGGGTGGCGTACACTCACCTCCTCCCCTCTGATGTAGACAGTGCCACTATCGTACTTTCGATAACCAAAGACGCTCTCGAAGAGCTCGCTTCTCCCGTCGCCGGTGAGCCCCGTAAAGCCGAGGACCTCTCCACTGCGAACCGAAAAGCTCACATCCCGGTAGATCCCCTCCGCTGAGAGCCCCTCCACCCGGAGCAGCTCCTGACCGATATCTCGGCGCTCGTAGTAGTCGTGGGCCGCCAGCTCTCGGCCAACCATCTGACGGACTATTACATCCTCGGAGACCGAGGAAACGTCGCCGTTTCCCGCCACCAAGCCGTCCCGGAGGACCGTGTAGACGTCGCAGACGGTGAGTATCTCCTTCAGTTTGTGGGAAATGAAAATGATGCTCACACCCTGCGCCTTGAGCCCCGTCATTATGGCAAAGAGGTGCTCGATTTCGTGATCCGTCAGGGAGGTGGTAGGTTCGTCCATGATGATCAGGTCGGAATTCTGTCGAATCGCTCGCGCGATCTCTACTACCTGTTTCGCTGTGGCGCCGAGCTCGTAGACCATGGCGGTAGGATCGATCTTGATGTCCATCCGTTCCAGCACGGCGGTGCTCTCCTTGATCATCGTCTTCTCGTCGACGAAACCGAGGGGACCGCGCAGCTCCTCTCCGAGAAAAATGTTCTCGAACACCCGCAGATCCGGAACGAGGTTGAGCTCCTGATGGATAAAGCTGATCGCCATGCCTCTGGCGTCGAGGGTCGAGCCGATATGGACAACTTCCCCTTTTCGTCTCACCTCTCCCGTATCCGCCTCGACCACACCTCCGAGGATATTCATCAGGGTGGATTTTCCGGCACCGTTCTCGCCAACAAGACCGTGTATCTCACCCTGCTGAACCACGAAATCCACCCCTCGAAGAGCGTGAACCGTTCCATTAAAGGTCTTTTCGATCGCCCTCATTTCGAGAGCCGGTGCGTCGCCGCTCATTCACTCTCCTTGCAGAAGGGCTGCAAAGTGGCGGCCCCGGGGAGCCGCCTCATTGCAGTACCTTAGAACTCGGTTGCACGCCCTAGTAGGGTGCATCTTCGTCGTAGTACTCCTCAACGTTGTTTCGGTCTACCCGGGTTGCGGGAATCACTGTGGTCTCGGGCACGGAGTCCACGCCCTCGGTGATAATTTTGTAGGCAACGTCAATGGAGTCCTGGATCATCGCCGGGGAGTAGAGGAAGGTCGCCATTTCGATCTGATCCTCTTCCATGATCGCCTCAAAGAAGTTCTTCTCTCCACCGGCGCCGGTGATGTACTTGATGTCCGTCCGACCCGCTTCCTTGATCGCCTGAAGGGCGCCGAGGGCCATTTCGTCGTCGATGGAGAAGACTGCGTCTATCTCGGGATAGGCGACCAGGGCGTTCTGCATAACCGTGTACCCTTTTTCTCTCTGGTATCCGCCGTCCTGCAGCCCAACCACCTCGATGTCGGTTCCCTCGATGGTGTCCTTGAAGCCGTTGTCCCGCTGGGTAGTTACGGATACCGGAGGACCGGAAAGCATAAAGACCTTCCCGCTACCGCCTAGCTTATCAATAAGCCATTTGGCGCCGTTGACCCCGATGCCCCGGTTATCGCCCTTTACCAGGGCAGTCCAAGTCTCGTCGTCGAGCTCCCGGTCAAAATTCACTACCGGAATTCCCGCATCCAGGACGTCCTGTGCCGCCGGAGTAAGGGGGCTTCCTTCCAGGGGAAGAATGACCAGAGCGTCGATCCCCTGGGCGACCAGGTCCTCTACGTCACTGGATTGTTTGTTTACGTCAGCAGCGGTCAGAACACGCCCCTCAATAGGAAGCTCATCTACTTTTGCCTCGGCGTAGTCGATTACCGCACCGGTCCAACCGTGGTCCGCGGAGGGCACGCTAACCCCGATAAAGGGCTGGCCACCATCCTCACCCTGTCCGCCGGCGAAAGCCAGGCTCGTAATCAGCAGAAACAAGCCAACCAGAACTAAATAACGATTGTTCCTCATCAGAAGTACCTCCTATGTACACTTTACGCACTAAGCTTACGTCCTAACCTGTGAGCTGTCAACCAAAAAAGCGGTAAGTTAAACGAGAAGAAATCGCCCTTCTCGACGTACTGCCTAGATGATCGGAAGATTTAAGGGGTAATTACTGAAATTATGAGGGTTACTTGCCTAACTGTGAAGACTTTCGAGATATTTGTTACCGCACTAAGACTAATACAGCTAGGCAGTGGCGGAGACAGCAAACTCGTACTTGTCGCCACGATAAATCGACTTCTCCAGCTCAAGCACGGTTTCCTTTCCTGCAAAGGTCACAGCCTCTATGTAAAAGCCCGGAGTCGTCTCGGATAGATCGAAGAAGTGCATGGAGCCGGAGTCGAGGATGACCGACCGGAGCATCTGATCGATCCTGCTCAGGTGGAGCTGATATTCTTCCTCGTAAATACGGTAGAGAGAGCCGGAGAGGTCCAGGTCGGTAATGCCCGGACAAAGAGCGGCTGAAATGTAGCGGGTCTCCAGGAGCATAGGAACACCGTCTCCGAAACGGAGACGGTGAACTTTGTAGCCAGGACCGGCGATGGAGTAACGGCGACCGTTGACAACCAGAGAGAACCCCGGAGGAACCTTGTCGGTGTGGAGCACCCGAGTTGCGGGCTCCAGCCCCGCCTGCCGCATATTCTCAGTAAAACTGAGTATCCGCGTGGCCGAGCGAACCACATCCTCCTTCCGGACGAAAGTTCCCTTGCCCTTGACCCTCTGGGCGTACCCCTGGAGCTCGATCTGCTGTAGCGCCTTCCGGGCGGTGGTGTTGCTCACCCCGTAGGTCGCGATGATCTCGTTCTCCGAGGGTACCTTCATGCCGGGCTGGAGCTCTCCGCTGTTTATTCGCTCGATTATAGCCCGGCTGATTTGCAGGTATTTTGCGAGGCCGTTGACGTCCATTCACCAGTTCCTTTGCGAAAGGAGCGCCGGGAACTCACTCAGAGGGCAGTGGCATCCAGACAGCTCCCTTCTTGGATGATTCGACGGCAGTTTCCACGAAGTCCATGCCCCGAACCCCGTCAACCACCGTAGGAAAGTTATACTCCTCCATGGATAGGGGCTTTCCGTCAATGTGGCTGGTAATCGCCTCCGCCACACCGACGTAGAGGTTCGCAAAAGCCTCGAGGAATCCTTCTGGGTGGCCTGAGGGGATTCGGCAGATCGACTTGGAAACGTCGGAGACATAGCCTGAGTTACGAGTGTAGATCCGCCGGGGCTCGCCGTAGCGAAAGACGGTCATGTAGTTCGGATTCTCCTGCTCCCAGGTAATGCCACCCTGGGAGGCGTACGCCTTGAGGCGAACCCCATTTTCCTCCCCCGTGGCGATTTGGCTCACCGTGATTACGCCTTTTCCGCCGCTGGCGAGGCGAACGAGGATGTTGGCGTCCTCATCGAGCTTGCGATCCGGCAGAAATGTGCTCGCGTCGGCGCAGAGCTCCACCACTTTGTCCCCGGTCACGTACTCCAGAAGATTGAAGGCGTGGGTACCAACGTCTCCCAGGGTTCCTCCGGCACCAGACTGCGAGGGGTCCACCCGCCAGACCGCCTGTTTCATCCCCTCTTTCTCGTGGGGATACATGAGAAAGTCCTGCAGGTACTCGACGATTACCTTGCGGACCGTTCCCATCTCCCCATTTCGGAACATCTCCCGCGCCTCTCGTACCATGGGGTTTCCGGTGTAGTTGTGGGTCAGGGCAAAGACGAGCCCGGTCTTATCCACCAGCGCCTTGAGCTCTCGGGCTTCCTTGGCGGAAAAGGTCATCGGCTTGTCGCAGACGACGTGGAAGCCCGCCTCGAGAAAGGTCTTGGCTATCGGGAAATGGGACTTATTCGGTGTGACGATCGAGACGAAGTCGATCCGTTCTCCCTCCGGCAGAGCTGCTTCCTTCTCCGCCATCTCTTGGTAACTGCCGTAGCAGCGACTCTGGTCCAGATGGAGCTGCTCCCCGGTTATGCGGGTGTTCTCCGGGTCCCGGGAGAAGGCCCCCGCCACGAGCTCCACGTGTTGATCCATAGTGGCCGCAATGCGGTGGACGGCGCCAATAAAGGCGCCCTGGCCCCCACCGACCATTCCCATTTTCAGTTTTCGTTTCCAGCTCTCCATACGATCCTCCTAGGATAGTCCGAGAAGCTTCCGGTTGAGCTCTCGATCCGCGCCGGTTCCGGCAAAATCGTCAAAAGCCACTTCCGTCGCTTCTATGATGTGATCCGCGATAAAGGGGGCGCCCTCGCGAGCTCCCTGATCGGGGCTCTTTACGCAGCACTCCCACTCCATGATCGCCCATCCATCATACCCGTACTCGGTAAGGAGCGTGAAGATTCTCTTGAAGTCCACCTGGCCGTCTCCCAGGGAACGAAAGCGACCGGCCCGTCCGTTCCAGCTCTGGTAGCCGCCGTAGACTCCCACTCTGCCGTCCGGGCGAAACTCCGCATCCTTAACGTGAAACGCCCGAATTCGGTCATGATATCGCTTGATAAAGTCGACGTAGTCGAGCTGCTGCAGGAGAAAGTGACTCGGGTCGTAAGTAAGGCAGGCGCTCGGATGCTCATTGGTTTTTTCCAGAAAGAGCTCGTAGGTCGCACCGTCGTAGAGGTCCGAGCCCGGATGGAGCTCGTAGCCGAAGGTGACCCCCTTGTCCTTAGCGTAGTCGAGTACCGGCTTCCATCGCTTGGCGAGCTCGCCGAAGGCCTCGTCGATAAGGCCCTCAGGCCGCTGAGGCCAGGGATAGATCATCGGCCAGGCGAGACCTCCGGACATAACCGAGATGTTCGTCGTTCCCAGATTGACCGAGGCGTCCACGGACTTCTTGAGCTGATCCTGGGCCCAGCTCACGACCTCCTCTTGGGAGAGCCCGGCGGGATGAAAGGCGGCAAAACCCGGGGCATAAGCGGAATGAAACGCCATACACTGTCCCTGGAGGTAGCTGCCGATCTCGATCAGCGTCAGCCCCTTATCCTGGAGCGTTCCTTTTACCTCCTCGCAGTAGCCCTTTGACTCCGCCGCCTTTTCAAGATCGAAGAGACTCTTCTCCCAGGAGGGCACCTGCACACCTTTGTAGCCAAGGGAAGAAACCCATCCGGCGAGTCCCTGGAGACTATTGTACGGTTCATGGTCCCGAACAAACTGAGCGAGAAAGATTCCCGGTCCTTTAATGGTTTTCATTATGCTCCTCCTTAGGTTGTCTTGTCCTGTTCTCTCCTGAGACGAACGAGGATCGACCCTTCATCCAATTCTACATCCTCCCAGCGGATGACGCTTCCGGCGGTGACACGGTTTCGAATCCTTGCCCCCGGGGCAAGGGCCACCGGAAGGGCGTCCTGCCGAACCGCCTCCTCCTTGGTTTCCAGGAGCCCCCGAAAGGTGTATCCACCAAAGGTGTCGAGAGTCTCCCCGGGCTCGAGCTCCTTCTTTGCCACGGTCACCGAGTCCGCTACAGGCTTTGCAAGGGGAACCAGGGTCGGTTCCCGATAGAGACTCGCCTTGGCCAGGGAAATCGGCGCCTCGAGAAACCAGAGGTGATAGGGGCGGAAGAAGGTGAAGTAGCTTCCCTTCCCAACTTTGAGGTACTGCAGGTCCGAAGCGATCCGTTTGTCCTTGATGCGAACGGTGATGAATACCCCGCCGCTCATGGCGCTCCCTTGTACGTAGTCCACCACCCCCGGATGGGGCACGGTGCCCCCGTCCTCGGCGAGGGTGAAGATCTCGCTCACCGTGTTGAGATCCGCGGTAGGTCCGGTCATACCCGGCTGAGAGGGGACGCAGCCGGTGGCGTTGGCCACGCAACCGAGCTCGAACATCGTCTTTGAGCCGTCTACGTAAGAGGCTACCTGATACGGGTCCTTGTCCGCCTTCTTCGCGGCTTCCCTCACGGTGTCCGGCGTCCCGGAGGGGTCCAAGGGATTGTTTTTTCCTTTTCCGATAACCACGGGCTCATATCCGAGACTGGTAACGAAGTCCCAGAGCTCCATGAGGCAGCCCGGCTCGTCGCCAGAGGAGACAGAGTAGAGCACCCCCTTTTTCTCCGCCAGACTTCTGAGGCGAGAGCCAACGGCCACATCCGCCTCTATGTTAATGAGCACCACGTCCTTGCCGTTTTCGATGGCGAAGTAAGCGGTCTCGGCCCCGGAGGCTGGAGAGGGGGTGCAGTCGGTCACCAGGTCGATCGACGGGAGCTGTGCGCCCAGGGATGGGTCCTCGGTGGCAACACGCTTGCCGTCTTTCAAGGCGGTCTCGGCCTCCGAAGGGGTGTTGGTGACCACCACACCGCCCTTCTCGACGCCCCCGGCCTCGAGAAATAGCCTTGCCGCCCGGTCCCCGTCCTCCCCGCAGAGGACCGAGACCTCCATTCCCGGAACGTGGCTGACCGCGGCGAGAAAGCCGCCTCCCATCCAGCCGGTACCGCGGCTACTGACTCGGATCGGTCGCCCTTCTGCTTCTCGTTTTGCCAGATCCTGCTGGATCACACCGTCGCCTCTCTTATGCAGTCAAGGGTGAGCTCGGAGATCTCCGGGCCCATGCCGGGCTTCGCCCGAAGCTCCCGCATGCCCCGGTCGTTCATCAACTCCACCGCGGCCTGGGCGAGGCGGAGGTTCTTGACCGAGAGCTCCATAAACTTTCGCGGCTCGTCCCGGTAGGGAAAGAGGTCGAGGCCGTACCAGCCGTCGTAACCCGCCTGGTCCAGGACGTACATGGTCTGGACGAGGCGAATGAAGTTAACCGTCCCCGGAGGTAGGTCAATGTCAGCCTGCTGGTCGTTGTCGTCGAAGTGCGTGTGGAAGAGCTTCTTGTATCTAATCACCAGCGGGAGCTGGTCCTCCAGGTTCTCCCCGGCAATGAGACTGTGGCCGACGTCGAGGTTTATCCCGAAGTTCGGATCATCGATCTCCAGAGCAAGCGCAAGGGCTTGACCGGTGGTGCCGTAGAGTATGTGCGACCGTGGCTCGAAGGGTTTGGGTTCCAGACAGACCTTGGTGGAGTAATCATTCTTGTGCAAGTACTCCATGATTTCCCGGACACTCTCGACGTAGTACTGGTACAGGGCCGTATAGTCCGATTGAAGGGGAAAGTCCGAACCGTCAGTAGCGGGCCAGAGCACGCTAATCGGCACGTCAAAGCGTGCGCCCATGTCCAGGGCCTCCTTTACGCGCTCCACCGCCTGCTTGCGTATGGACTTGTCCATGTCCGCCAGGGCGCCGTGGACAAACCGCTTCTCGGTCCAGGTGTGTCCGCAGAGCTGCACCATAGAGAGGCCGTAGTCATCCATGATCTTACGGATCTCCTTCTCATTCTCCGTGGTTATTTCGGTGGGAACGTGGAGCTCGAAACCGTCGATCCCCTCAACCTCTCCGCAGAGCTTGATCCGGTCCAGGACCGGTATGAACTCGCCAAACCCGTTAACGTTGAACCGATCCGGCAGATTGTTAATGCCCCAGATCCCCATGGCGATCTTGAGATCCTTTTTCATTCTCTAACCTCCCCGTAATTTTGTAAAAACTCAGCAAGAAACTCTTTTGGTATGGGCTCCGTGGCCCCGTCCTGACCGGCAACTATGGCCCCGAGTCGGTTACCCAGGCGCCCCGCCTCGATAGGTCCCCTCCCCTCGAGAAGCGCAGTTATGAACGCCGCGGAAAAGGCGTCCCCCGCGCCGAGGGGGTCCGCGAGCTCTACAGCGTGACCGGGAAGCTCCACCGCCTCCCCGTCCGTCGCCACCAGAGCTCCCGCGGGACCGAGAGTGATCACGCAGTGCGTAAGAGAACCCTTATCAAGAAGTTCTCGGCCGAGGTCCCCGAGGTCCCTCGCGTCGATACCGTAGAGCTCTGCAACGTACCGTGCCTCATCCTCGTTGAGCTTGAGGATCGTTGCACGCTCTATACTCCAACGGACGCTCTCCTCGGTGTAGCACGCCTTTCGTAGATTTATGTCCAGGAGCAAATGGTCGCCGGAAAAGGAATCGATCAGCCGGGTTAGGGTCTCCCGGGAACGAGGGTCCCTCTGCGCCAGAGTGCCGAAGCAGAACGCCTGAGCTCCGGCTACCAGGGAGACCATCTCCTCAGTGAGAGGAACCCGGTCGTAGGCGACATCGGGAACGATGGTGTAATCCGGGTTTCGCGCCTCGTCGAAGTAGACTTCCACGGTTCCCGTGGGGGCCCCCGGCACGGAGTATATATAGCTGTCGTCCAGGCCGAGGCTTCGAATCTGCTTGCGAGCGAGTCTTCCGAGCTTGTCCGCGCCCAGGGCGCTTATCATCTGTGCGTCGCAACCGAGAGCGGCACATCGGTAGACAAAGTTGAGGGGCGCCCCGCCTAGGCGCCGCCCCTCAGGAAGAAGATCCCAGAGCGCTTCGCCGAACGCCACTACCCGGGGTCGCATTTGCCTGCTCCTTTTTTTCGATCAGTTCCAAGAGGTTCTCCAGGGTGAAGCCCAGAGCCTCAGCTACTTCCTCCCCGGTTCCGGAGGCGCCAAAACGGTTAATGGAGAAGATCTCTCCCCGGTCGCCACCGGTCAGTACCTCCCAGCCCGAGGCTGCTCCAGCCTCGACAACGATACATCGAGCCTCCGGCGGTATTATTCGATTTCTGAACTCCCGTTCCTGCCTGAGAAAGGTCTCCCGAGAGAAGATCGAGACCACGCGAATCTCGAGTTTGTCGGAAAGCCGCTCTGCCGCCTCCATCGCCATGGAAACTTCCGATCCCGTGGCAGCAAGGACAAGCTCCGGCGTCTCCTTGGAATCCCGGGCGACATAGGCTCCCCGCCGGGCGTCTTCCTGCCACCCTTGCTCCGGCCTGTCGAAAACCGGGAGTCCCTGCCGGGAGAGCACGATTGCCGTGGGATGGTCCCTGCTTTCGAGGGCGAGTTGCCAGGCGAGAGCGGTCTCCCTGGCGTCCGCGGGCCGGTATACCTCCAGGTTCGGCACCAGCCGCAGGGAGTTGAGGTGCTCGATTGGCTGGTGTGTGGGGCCGTCACCCCCGAGAAAGATCGAGTCGTGGGTGAGGACGTAGATCGTAGGGATCTCCATTAACGCCGCCAGGCGCATGGGAGGACGCATATAGTCGATGAAGACGAAAAGCGTCGCCGCAAAGGGTCGAACGCCCCCGTGCAGGGCGAGACCGTTTACGATCGAGCTCATGGCGTGCTCCCGGACGCCGAAGCGAATTGTTCTCCCCAGGGGATTATCCCGCTGCATCTCCCCGTACTCCGGCATGGCGGTCTTGTTGGAGTGCTCGAGATCCGCGGAACCGCCTATCAGGTTCTCCACGCAGTTCGCGTACGCTCGCAGCACCTCCCCACCGGCGTCTCTGGTGGAGACAACGGCGCCGGTCTCGTAGGTTGGCAGCACCGCATCCTCGTAGTACGGCCGCCCCGCGTCGAGATGAGCTCGGAGCTCCGCCGCCAGTGTGGGATTCTCTTTCTGCCAACCGCCGAAAGAACGCCGCCACCGCTCATACGATTCGGCCTGCGCCGCCTTTCGCTCTTCGAAGTACCTCCTTGCCTCGGGAAGCACGTAGAATTGCTCGGTTTCTGGTATGCCGTAGGCGCGCTTTGCCTCTGCAATCGCCTCCGCCCCCAGGGGAGAGCCGTGCACCTTCGGGTTACCCTCCAGGGAGGCGGCGCCGCGACCAATCACCGAGTTCAGAACAATAAGGGACGGGTGATCGCCATCTGACTGCGCCATCCGGGTGAGCTCGACGATCGACTCCGGATCGTGGGCGCTTCCTTCGAAGGTGGACCATCCCTGCGCCTCGAACCGTTTGCGCACGTCTTCGGAGAAGGTTATGGAGGTGGGTCCGTCGATGGAGACGCCGTTGGAGTCGTAGAAGACAATGAGCTTCCCGAGGCCGAGGTGCCCCGCGAGGCTTGCCGCCTCGGCGCTAACCCCCTCCATGAGGCAGCCGTCTCCGGAAAGCACGTAGGTGTAGTGGTCGATCACGGGGTCTCCGGCGGTGTTAAACCGCGCCGCAAGCCTCCGTTCTGCCATAGCCATCCCGACGGCCGTGGCGAATCCAGCACCCAGGGGCCCCGTCGTTGTCTCTACCCCGGCGGTGAGCCCGTACTCCGGATGTCCCGGGGTCAGAGAGCCGATCCGACGAAGGCGGCCGATCTCCTCGAGAGGAAGGTCGTACCCGGCGAGGTGAAGCACCGCGTAGAGCAGGATCGACCCGTGCCCCGCGGAAAGAACAAAGCGGTCCCGGTCTATCCAGGCTGGGTCCTCGGGGTTGTGCTTAAGAATCTCACCGTAGAGGGTAGCTGCGATCTCCGCACAGCCGAGGGCCATCCCCGGATGGCCGGTACCGGAGGCTTCGACGGCATCCATTGCGAGAAGACGAATCGAGGTTGCCGCATCCTTGATGCCTTGAAGGTTCATAGGATTCCCACTCCCTGTAACTTGGTGCACTAAGCTTAGCCCGAGGTGGTTGAAACTGTCAAGGAAGTTCCGTTTTTAGCTCTAGAAACGAGTTTTCACTCAGAAAAGAGTGGGCGAACAGAGAAGTTTGGCAGGATTATTAACAGATTAGTGCACAGACTTCATTTACGTCGGTGCCAGCGGAAGAACCGCACCACCCCGGCAAAGAGGAAGCCGATACCCATTACCGCGCCGATCCCGAACCCGATAATGCCAAAGATAGGAATACCCGCTATCTGCGGTTCGATGTCCGCGAGGACAACAAGAGCGGAGCTTATGAGAAGGGCCGACAAAACAAGACCGAAGGTCATCCGAAAACCCACCCGGTCGTAGGTTTCCGAGAGAACCTCCGCCTGCGGGACGTTGACATTGAGTTGGCGGTCTCGGAGAAATCGTTTCGTGCCCTGGAGCACCTCCGGAGCGTCCATGATCGCATCGTTCCAGTCCAGGGCAGCACCGATTACTCTGTTTCCCGCCCGTTGCGAGCCGAGTTGGTTTGCCCAGATCCGGGGCGCGAAATCCCGCAGGTACTTGAGCAACTGAAAGTTCGGGTCCAGGCCGGCTCCGATGGTCTGCATGCTCCCGAGAACCTTAGCCACGTAGATAAGGCGCGGGGGCAGCTTTACACCGAACTGGATAACGAGCTGTAGTAGCTGCATAAAGGCCGATGGAATATCGATGAACTCCAGGGGCCGGTTGAGGTAGGATTCGATATAGTCGTGTACTACCGACTCGAAGCGTTCTTCGTCCACTTTACCCTCAGCATGTCCCATCCGCAGGAGCGATCGGGAGACCAGTCCAGGATCGAGTCGGGCGAGACCGAGCATCATCAGATTGAGGTTGTCCTGCTCGTAGGGGCGCAGGGAGTAGACCATCCCGTAGTCAATAAAGCAAATGATGTCCCCTTCGAGAACCATGAAGTTCCCGGGGTGGGGATCGGCGTGAAAGTACCCGTTTATGAAGAGCTGGGACATAATGAAATCCGCGGTTCGCAAATTTATGCGCTCTTTGTCAAAACGGTCACTCTCTCCCTCGATTACTTCTGAGACCTTCTTGCCGTTTATGAACTCCTGCACCAGCACGTCCCTGCTGGAGTACTCGTCGTAGACCTGAGGCACCAGGATCGTTCGGTCATCCTCGTAGTCCGCGGCGAACTTCTTCACACTTAGGTACTCTTCGATGAAGTCCACCTCTTTGGTGATCTGTGTTTCGAACTCCTCGATGATTTCCGTCGCCGAGAGCACTTCGAAGTAGTTTGTGTAGTGATCAATGAAGTGGGCGAACTGCCGCATTATTTCGAGGTCCGCGTAGATCTGGTCCTCGATCCCGGGACGCTTGATCTTGACCGCCACGGGTTGGCCGGTCGGAAGAATTGCCCGGTGCACCTGAGCAAGGGATGCAGCACCTTCGGGCTCGTCGTAGAAATAGAGAAACAGCTCGTCTATCGGTTTCCCGAGACTCTCCGAGACGAGGCGCTTCGCCTCTTCCGTCGGAAAAGGCGGCACCTCGTCCTGGAGCTTCTTCATCTCTCTGACCACGGGCTCCGGGATAATGTCTCCCCGGTCGCTCAGAATTTGCCCGAGCTTGATAAAGGTCGGCCCGAGCTCCTCCAGTGCGCGCCGAAGGCGCTGCCCAAAGTTCTCCCGTACGAGTCGTGGTGGGCGGTGCTTTCCACCGCTTCTGGTGAGTGGAATGGATAGACGCCGGAGAAGCGGCCGGTGGCTGACGAACTCCGCCAGGCCATACTTACCGAGAACGGAGATAATCTCTCCGTAGCGCGATACGACCGCTCCTCTTCGCAGTTTTTGTCGAAAGATCGTACTTACCCCTGTGCCGGAGTCTTACTTGTTACTTCCGAGTTGCTTCTCCAGCTCGTCGATCTTCTTGGTGAGCTTGTCGATGTCCTTCTTCTTCGCAAGGCCTGCGTCGTCGATGTAGGACTCGAGTCGCTTCTCGATCATCTCGTCCAGGCGGGTCTTGGTCTCTTCGGACTCCTTCATCAGGTCGTCCATGAAACGCTTACCCTCTTCTTCGTTCATCTCGTATTCTTCGGATATCTTCTTGCCAAATTCCTCGACGCGTTCCTTTGCTCGCAGTGCGAGTCCGAGTCCTGCGTACAAGCCTTCCTGAAAAGGATTTCGCTGTTGTGCCATGTAGTAACTCCTTTCTTGGTCTATACAAAGCATACAAAACCTTACCCCCTACCGTCGAATCGAGCTTTTCGGTCTTTGGAGGCTCTTCGTATGCTTAGAATGTGAAGCAAACAAACAACGAAGAAGCCCGGAGGATCGCGGAATGAGCCAATCCCAACGGGAGGCGCTGAATCGTCACCTCACAGAGTTCTTTCACCATGAGCTCGATCGTCGGTATGAGCGAGAGCATCTGAGTGAGATCCCGGAGCTGGAGCGGCAAGGGATTCTGGAGGCGGTGCCCGAAGAGCAGCTGAGCAGGATAAAGGAGTTCTTCAAACGGGTCATGTACCCGGTGGGAGAGGAACGACAGGCTCGGGATCGCGGCGTGGAAACTGTGGAGAGGATCCTCGGTAGTACGTCCTCTCTCATTTCTCTCCTGCCGAGGCTTCCCGGAATTGTGCTCCGCCACGGGGGGCGCCTCCCGGCCATCGCCTCCGCGGGACTCACGGTAGTGTCCGCGTACCGCCTCGCCCGCCGGATGGAAGAAAAGGTGTTGCAAAGACTGGAAGAGCTCTGCGAGGCGGAAGGAGCAGCGTGTTTCGGAGAGGCGGGGCCTCCGGACGAGCTGCTTCGGCGAGCCTACGGGAGCCTTTCGGAAACTGATACGGGACGAATACTAGAGCGAACCGAGAAGGTTGTCCGTCTCGGCATGGACGAGAGGCTGATGGAAGCGACCATCGAAATAGTCGAAATCGTACGCAAGAGCCGGGAGGACCCTGAGGAGCAGGACGCCCTAGAATACGTGAGCTCCGTCCTAAATGAAGTTCGCAGCTTGGCGGTAGAGTACAGCCGGGAGCAAGTTGAACGCATACTCCGCCTCTCTGAGATCACCGAGGCGGAGTATTTCGAGGCCCTTCGAGGGGAGGCTTAGCTCTCGTCGAAGTTCTTCTTGTCTATCCGCTCGCCAGCTTCCAGCCGCTTACCGAAGGAGATCGCCTTACCGCTCATCCCCATGGTACCGACTGCCGCGAGCACTCCGTTCTTTGAGTACCCAACGAGGAAGTCCCCCTCCTCGACGTTACCCTTCTCCCAGAGTTTGTCGAAATCCGGGGCGTACCCGATGTAAACGAAAGAGGTCTGGAACTGTCGGGTCCAGAAGAACGGAGCAAAGCCCAGGGGCTCTGAGGAGCCGAGCATTGCTTTCGCGGCGTGCTGACCGTGACGCTGCGCCACGACCCAGTGCTCCACCCGCGCAGGCCCTGAGCCGTCGTCCACGGAGGCGATGTCTCCGGCGGCGTAAATGCCCGGCGCATCCGTCTCGAGGCGGGCATTGACCGGCACGGCGCCGTTCTTGAGCAGGCCGCTCCCCTCGAGATAGTCAGTAACCGGCGTGACGCCCACTCCGGCCACGACGAGGTCCGCCGGCAGCTCCGTCCCGTCCGAGAGCTCAACTGCTTCCACTTTGCCGGTCCCCTTGATGTTGGCGACCCCACGTCCGAGCTGGAAGCGGATGCCCTTACTCTCATGGAATGAGACAAAACGGCTCCCCACTCGCCTGCCGAGGACCCGCTCGAAGGGAACCTGTTCCGGGGCCACCACTGTAACCTCCAGTCCCTTCTCACGCAGATACGCTGCCACCTCGGTGCCGATGAAGCTCGCCCCGACAACGACGACTCGCCGTGCCCCCTTCGCGGCTGTTCGAATCGCCAGAGCGTCCTCGGGCTTTCTCAGGGTGAAGCAGTTGTCCAGCTCCGCCCCGGGTATGGGGAGCGGCTTTGGCTTGCTCCCGGTGGCCAGGAGGATCATGTCCGCCCGGAGTCTTTCGCCGTCCGAGAGAAAGAGCGTCTTAGAGGTGGGATCGAGCTTTTCAGCGGCCACTCCGAGACGCAGATCGATCTGCAGGCGATCGTAGAAACTCTTGTCTCGGAGTGCCAGGTCCTTGGCCCCCATCTCCGAGGTGAGGAAGAACTTCGAGAGGAGGGTCCTGTCGTAGGGGAGCTCCTTCTCAGGACCCAGTAGCACGATCTTTCCGGCAAAGCCCTCGCGACGAAGCTGTTCCGCCGCGGCGCTCCCGGCGGCACCGGTACCCAGGATTGCGACAGTGCGCTCGTCGCTCCCCTGAGGCATGGCGATTATCGGCTCCAGGCGCTCACCCACGTAGATAGCCCCGTCATCTTCTTTCACCTTATATGAAGCGAGATCGTCGAGAGCGGGGGGTGAGAGCATCTTTCCGGAACCGAGGTCGAATCGGGCGTTGTGGCATGGACAGGTGAGGACATCACCATCGAAGTTACCGTAACCTAGGGGACACCCCACGTGGGGGCAGTCGTTTCCCCAGGCCAGGAGCGTGCCTCCCCGACGAATGAGCAGGACGCTCTCTTCCTCCGAGAGCTCCACGGTCTTGGGAGAGCCCTCCTTTACGTCACTGCTTTGGGCTACCTTCTTCCATTCAGTACTTGCCATGAGCTGCGCTCCTTTCTTCCGTCTACTGGGTCAAGTTCGCTTGGACATCTTCCGGACGGCGTCCGACGGAGAGCTCCGTGGATAGTTCGTCCTCGCCACGGTAGTAGTGCACCGTGATTGTGTCGCCGATCTCGGTCTCTGTCTCCAGGTAGACCACCAGATCCTTGTAACTACCGACTTCAGCATCGTTAATGCCGACTATCACGTCTCCACCCACCGGGAGTTGCAGGTTACCGAGACGCAGTTGTCGGTCTCCGCCCTGGATACCCGCATCGTCCGCGGGACTGCCGTCAAGGACGCTCACAACGAGAACGCCCTCTTCCACCGGAAGGTTGAGCTCCGTCTGGTTTAGGAGTCGCACGAAACCTGGCTTCAAGTTTATCGCCTGGATCCCCATCCAAGGGTGGGGATATTCGCCGTTCTCGATCAGCGATGGGACCACCTGGCTCACGGTGTTCGCAGAGATGGCGAAACCGATCCCCGCGCTGGCACCGCTGGGGCTGATAATAGCGGAGTTTACGCCAATCACTTCACCGTCGAGATTGAGCAGCGGCCCTCCCGAGTTTCCGGGATTGATGGGAGTGTCCGTCTGAATCGCCTCGCTGATGAAACGTCCTCCGGGGCTCCGTATCACCCGGCCAAGGGCGGAAATCACACCAAAGGTAAGGGTCTGCTCGAAGTTGAAGGGGTTTCCCACCGCCGTAACAAACTGCCCAAC
>CAYZHV010000009.1:0-31366 GCA_964478055.1 uncultured Spirochaetaceae bacterium
CTCTCGCTCTACTGCGCCCTACTCCTCTTATCGTTCTTGTTTGACATCTCCGTCGGCATGGAAGTCGGGCAGAACTTCGCCGACTTTGCCGGCGAGATGGTTTTCGTGATTCCCTCGGCTTTTGTCCTCATCGGGCTCTTTGATGTCTGGGTACCGCGGAAAGCAGTGGAGAGACACCTCGGTGAGGACGGGTCACGTTTGGCCCAATGGTTCTGGATGCTCATGCTCGCGGGTACCTCCGTGGGCGGGCTTTACGTTGCCTTTCCGATCGCCGCGGCCCTCCGGCAGAAGGGAGCACGCCTCGGGGTGGTGCTTTCGTACATCGGCCTCTCCGGCGTGAGCCGGATCCCGATGACTCTGTTCGAGATATCCTTTCTCGGCCTGCCCTTTACCGTGATCCGTTATCTCGTCTCCGTGCCGCTTGTAATCCTCTTCTCCGAGCTCCTCGGCTCCCGGCTGGAGCGGCGCAGCTTCGAGATGGCTAACCCGGGCTGAGAGACTCCTGGCGCTCAACGGGATTCTTCCGGGGCCAACGAGCACGCAGACCATTGTCTCGATTGGCTACAAGGTCGGCGGTCGACTGCTGGCGTTACTCACCCTACTAGTCTGGGCGTTGCCCGTGATTACCCTCACGATACTACCGTAGAACATCGAAACCGGCCGTATTATACTATCCCGGAGGCAGCGATGAAGTTCAGTTCTCAAAACCGACCGCGCCGGATGGTCGAGAAAGTCGAGTGAAGGATAGGTTCGTGGAGCCACGTCTTCGCATTCGTTACTACTCCGATGAGAGCTCCGTATGGCTCGACGAGCTCTCAGCCCTCTTGAGGGCTATCGAGGTAACCGGCTCCCTGAACCGTGCCGCACAGCGCATCGGAGTACCCTATCGTCGCGCATGGCAGGTTCTCCGGGACGCCACGGAGCTTCTAGGCTACCCCCTTACCTCCACCGCTACCGGTGGGACCGAGGGGGGTGGCTCCACCCTAACCGACCCGGCCAGGATCCTTGGCAAGCTTCTCGAGGATCTGGAGCTTCGCCTCGGGACCGAGGGTTCCCGCCTCCGTCTACCGTCAGCCACCGCGCCGCCGCGGCGGGGTGATCTTGGGCTGCCGCCGGAACCTGAACTGCTCCTCGCCTGCTCTACCGAACCCGTCGAGTCCGGCCTCCTCGATAACCTCGAGGCCGCCTTCTTCGAGGAGAGCGGTATCCGAGTCCGACATCTTTCGGTAGGAAGCGGAGAGGCCCTCGCCCTCGTGGTAAACGGTCGCGCGGACGCCGCGATTACCCACGCCCCGGCCCTGGAGGCGAAGCTTCATCGACGGGGCCTAGCCGGGAAGATACATCCGTTTATGATGAGCCACTTTGTTGTCGTTGCGCCGAGAAAGGATCCGGCTCATCTCGACGAACTCACCGGGAATAGCCTCCTGGACTACTTTTCCCGGATCGAAGCCTCCGAGACCCCCTTTGTAAGCAGGGCCGATCGCTCCGGCACCCACCTCCGGGAGCTCGATGTTTGGAAGCGACTCGACGGAACGGTGCCCAGGGGCTCCTGGTATCACGCCGAAACAGCGGTAGCGGGAACCGGTCAGGCTATTAAGAGCGCAATCGCCGCCGGGGGCTATACCCTGGCGGACCGGCTGGCGATACGGAAGGTCCGCGGGCTTCGCCTCTTCAAGGCGGTGGACGACAGCTCTCGGAACATCTACTCCTTGGTTATTCCGGCCGTGTCTACTCCCGGCCGCTCGGCGGCCGATTTCTTTTCCAGCTGGCTCTCGAGTCCCAGAGCGCGCGCACTCCTCGAGTCCGCCGGGGTTACTCCTATATAGACCGTTATATATACGGAGTTTCGACGAAATCAGCTCCTCCCCGTAGGTATGCCCTTGCCAACTCTGAGTGAGATCGTTATGTTTCTTCCAACATAACGTAGGAGGTTCTCCATGAAGCGTATTCTCGCACTGCTCGCTATTACCCTGTTCCTCACGGGCGGACTTTTTGCCCGGGGAGTTCCGGAGGAGCCGATCTCCGGAGACCCGGTCCGACTCAGGATGGCCACCACCACCAGCACCGAAAACAGCGGCCTCTTGGCGGAGTTGCTTCCTCCCTTCGAGGAGGAGCATAACGTGATTATGGATGTCATCGCCGTCGGTACCGGTCAGGCTCTGGAGCTCGGGCGCAACGGTGACGTGGACGTCGTAATGGTACACGCTCCGTCCCTGGAGCGGGAGTTCGTGGAAGAGGGGTACGGCGTGGAGCGCGTCGGCTTTATGTACAACGACTTCGTTGTCCTAGGGCCCCCCAGTGACCCCGCGGGGATAGCCGGTAGCGAGGACGTGGTCGAGGCCTTTGAGTCGATCGCTGAGTCCGAGTCGCTCTTTATCTCCCGAGGGGATAACAGCGGCACCCACACCAAGGAACTGAACATCTGGGAAGAGGCGGGCATTTCCCCCGACGGCTCCTGGTACCGCGAGGCGGGCCAAGGCATGGGGGCGGTCATTACGGTAACGGATAACGAGGAGGCCTATACCCTCGCCGACCGGGGAACCTATCTCTCCTACATGGGAGATATCGACATCGAGGTAGTCGTCGAAGGTGATCCGCTGCTCTTTAATCCCTACGCCGTTATCGCCGTAGACCCGGAACGACACGCTCACGTAAACTACGATTTGGCGCAGGAGTTTATCGATTTCTTGATCTCCGAGGACGGGCAGTCGATTATCGGTGACTACCGGGTGGGGGGCGAGCCGCTCTTCACTCCCGACGCCTAATCACCGAAGAGAAAGGAAGAGATCGTGGGAGAGGCACTTGGCGATGCTCTGCAACTTATTGTCTCCGGCGACCGGGAGCTTCTGGCGATTACCTGGAACAGCATTCGCTTTTCGGTAATCTCTACCGCCATCTGTGCACTCCTATCGATTCCTACCGGGGTGCTCCTGGCGTTCCGGCGCTTCTCCGGGCGCCGGGCGATCATCTCCGTTCTCCACACCCTGATGGCCCTGCCCACGGTGGTGGTGGGGCTACTGGTCTACACCCTCCTCTCCCGCTCCGGGCCCTTCGGCACATTCGGACTTCTTTTTTCTCCCCCGGCAATTGTCATCGGTCAGACGATCCTCGCCTTTCCCATCATTACCTCCCTGGTGTACGGCTCGGTTTACGCCATGGAGGAAGAGCTCCGGGAGACCCTCACAACCCTCGGCTGCACTCCGGTACAGATAGTCTGGAAGACTCTATCGGAGGCGCGAATCGCCATTGCCTCGGCGGTACTTTCGGGCTTCGGAAGGCTTATTGGAGAAGTGGGTGTCTCGATGATGCTCGGAGGCAATATCCGCTGGTACACCAGAACGATGACCACGGCCCTCGCCCTGGAGACCCAGCGGGGCGCCTTCTCTCTCGCTCTCGCCCTAGGGTTACTCCTGATGATTGCCGCCTTCGGCGTGAACTTTCTCCTAAACTGGACGGTGCACCGTGCGGCGACGTAGTGAGATCACCGGCACCCCAATCGTCGAGATCTCCGGGGTGAGTTTCGGCTACACTCCTGAGACTCCGGTACTCCGCATGGATCGCTTTTCCGTTGAGGCCGGCAGCGTTACCGCCGTTATCGGGCACAACGGCTGCGGCAAGACCACCCTTTTCAAGGTCATTAACGGCCTCCTAGGCCCGTACACCGGCACCGTACGATTCCAGGGGGAGGAAATATCTACCCCCGGAGGTAGAGAACGTATGCGTAGAGGTTCGATCTACGTACACCAAAAGCCCTACGTCTTCCGGGAGCGGGTAAGGGACAACGTACTCTACGCCCTGAAGGTCCGTAACGTTCCCGCCGAGGAGAGGGAGCGCCGGGTGGAGAAGAGTCTGCGGGCGGTAGGGATGTCCCACCTCGCGAGCCGACACGCTCACGCGCTCTCCGGCGGGGAGCGGCAACGTCTCGCCCTCGCCCGGGCCCTTGCCCTGGAGCCCGAACTCATTCTCATGGACGAACCGACGAGCAACATAGACCCGGAATCGGTGCGCCTGATCGAGAACGCGATTCAGGAGGCCCGGAGCAGGGGCACCACGCTCCTACTGAGCACCCATAATCTCGCTACCGCCTACCGCATCGCGGACATCGTGATTCCGATGGAAGCGGGTACGGTTACGCGAGACCGAAACAACGTCTACCGAGGCGCCGTCGTCGAAACCGGCGACTCCCTGGCTCACTTCGAGGTCGACGGAAGCCGGATCGTCGTGCCGGCACAAGAGGGGCGCTTCAGCGCCGCGGTGGTACCCATGAACGACGTCATCCTCTCCCGGGAGGAGATCGTCTCCAGCGCCCAGAACCACTTCTCCGGACCGGTTACCGAGGTGGCGCCCCAGGGCGAGCTTCTACGGGTCCGAATCGACTGCCCCTTCCCCTTGGACGCTCTGGTTACCGGGGCCGCCCGAGACCAGCTCGGTATCGAGGTCGGCCAGAAGCTCCACGCCGGCTTCAAGGCGTCGTCGGTTAGGCTCTACTAAAACAGAGTGACACGCCGCTGATCGTCGACCGTTCTCATCTCGGAAATAAAGATTAGCTTGCCTGTCAACAATAACTCGGTATAAACTCGAGGAGGTCTAAGAGTGTGAGGAACGCTATATGAAGATAATGTATGGGATGCTCACGGCCCTGGCGCCGGCGGCCATCTTCTCCATCTTTGCATTCGGTTTTGACGCGCTAATACGGATTCTCGCCGGAGTTGCCACCGCCCTGGCGGCGGAGGCGCTCTATCAGAAGCTGACACGGCAGAAGATCACGATCAAGGATGGGAGCGCGGCGGTGACGGGACTCCTCCTCTCCATGGCGGTTTCCACCTCAACCCCCGTTTACGCCCTCTCCACCTCCGTCGCCTTCGGCATTATCTTCGGAAAACAGCTTTTCGGAGGACTCGGCAAGAACCTCTTCAATCCGGCGATGTTCGGCCGACTCTTCTATCTCTACGCGTTTCCCGATTCGATTCTCCCATGGCGCCCCCCTTTCGATATGGCTACCTCGGCGACCCCCCTGGAGATACTGCGGGCGATGGGAGAGACCGCCGGAGTACCCATACTTGACATGTTTCTTGGGCGTATCCCGGGTTCCATCGGCGAAATATCCTCCCTGATGCTCCTGATCGGCTTTTCCTACCTGGTAGTGAGACGCTTCGTTCGCTGGAGAATACCTGCAAGCGCATTTGCTGTGGTACTGCTACTGGCACTCCTGCGTGGACACAATCCACTCTTCTACTTCTTCGCCGGTAGCTTAATGCTGGGGGGCTGCTTTATGGCCACGGACCCGATGAGCTCTCCCCGGTTTCCGAAGGGGCAGATACTCTTTGGCGCCGGTGTCGGCATCATTATTGTAGCCATGCGCTGGTGGGGATGGCAGACTCCGGGGGTGTACGAGTTCACCGAAGGCACCACGTTTGCGGTACTGACGATGAACCTTTTCGTGCCCTACCTCAACAAGAAGTTCAGGCCGCCGAGGAAGGTGCCCTCGGCTCCGGCCTGATCCGCACTGAAGGTTTAGCTCATATGTGGAGAGAGTGTGATGTTTGAGAGTTCCATCGTTCGAATCGTAGTCGTTCTGCTCTTGATGCTATTAGTCGGTTTCGGCCGGTACGGAATCGGCTACGCCGGTCTGCGAAAGCGGGTCGACGAGAGCCCCGCCGCCAAAAAGCAGTTACGCCAGAGTGCGAAGAAATACTCCCTGATCACCGCCTTTTTGTACATGGTGGCGATGGTAAGCGTCGCGGGCCTCTTTATGTGAGTAATTCCGGTGGAGGAACCGAGAGCTCCGCATCCTCCGCGGGAAGAACCCGGGCGTTACCTCCCGCTCCTTCCTTCAATAAGCTCCCTGCTCCGCGCCGCGATACGCTCAGGATAATCGAGGTGGATGTAGTGGCCTCCATCGAGCACGGCGTGCCGTCCGCCGGTGGACGCCGCGTAGGAGGCGATGCTATCCCGCCACAGCTCCTCCGGGTTTTCTCCGGAGATAAAGGCGTGAAACGGTACGCCGGGCTTCCCCAGATCGGCGACGATGCGGGCGTTGGTCCGCAGGGCATCGACTTCTGCATGCATGTTCCGTGTTTGCACCCGCCGGAAGAAGATGGTCTCGGCGACCTGAGCTTCCGCTTCGGTGAGGTGGCCCTTCTTCATGGCGTGGAAGTTGTTCTCGAAGACCCCGGGCTGGTTTCGCACCAAGCCGCTCCGGGTCAAAAAGGTTATGGCGGGAGAAAGGGAGGGGAGATTCTCGGTCTCCTCAACATAACCCGGAACGACGGCATCCAGTCCGATGACCGCCTCGATCTCTTTCGGGTGGAGCGTCGCCCAGTATATCGCCTCCAATCCCGCCATGGAGTGCGGAAACAAAACGTAGGGAGGGCTCTCCCCGGCGCGCTCCAACGCTCTTCGAGTCTCTCGAAGAACCGTATCGATCTCTCTCGGGGAGGACGTGACGTCACTCCAACCGTATCCGGCCCGCTCCACCACGGCGACCCGATAATCACCGGATAACTCCTCGTAGAGCACCTTGAAATCATAGAGCGGCGAGGGGGTTCCGAGTCCTGAGAGAAAGACGAGGGTCTTGGCGCCCTCTCCCTCGGCGTAGACGTGGAGCGTATCGCCCTCTTCGTTGACATCCACGAGAACCCCCGGCGCCGGAAACGCTTCCTTTTCCTCCGTCACCAGTCGCCGATGCTCGAGATAGCTCCCGCCGATGACCACGCCGATCGCGACAATAAGCAACACCGGCAACGCCAGGGCACTCCATTTGAGTAGTTGTTTCGTCTTCATCTTTGTTTCCGAATGCGCGATTTCTTGATCACGCCGCGATCCCGCAAAGTCGTCACCGGCGGCGCGCTTCATGGTGAACCGTCCGGTGTGGTAGCGTCAAGGGATGCGGTGGCCGCCGAGGGCGACAAGCTAGGCGACCTTAAGGGCAGGTACCTGGCAGGGATTGCCCCGGCCGGGGTTACTTCCCTTACCGAACCATCTATCAGCCCGCTCCAGGATCGGTGATGCAACTCTCACGGACCATCGGGTGGTCCCGCCGTCGGTGGAGTGGGTTGTTTTTGATTGACACATAAATATGACCCTTTCATACTCATAGGTATGAGTATACGGCTGCAGATTCTTATGGATGAAGAGGAGCTCGAGGAGATCAAGGAGATCGCCCGTGTTGAGGGACTGACCGTGTCGGCCTGGGTGAGGCGTGCCATACGGCACGAACGAGTAGAGCGCCCTGGTAAAAGCGTCAGTAACAAAAATAAGATCCTTCAACAAGCTGCAGAGTACACCTTTCCAACAGCGGACTACGAAGAGGTGGCTTCGGAGATCGAAGCAGATTATCTGAAGGGTCTGGACGTGTGATTTTTATCGACTCCAACATTCCGATGTATCTGATCGGGAAGAAGCATCCGAACAAAGCCCGGGCTCTTCTAGTTCTCAAACGTTTGATTCGGGATGAGGAACGTCTGGTTACGGACGCGGAGACGCTTCAGGAGATCCTCCATCGGTACAAGTCGGTGTACCACACAGATGCCATAGAGCCCGCTTTTGATACCCTCCTCGGACTGGTTGATGAGGTGTTCCCGGTAGAGGTATCCGATCTTATCATTGCAAAAGAACTTCTCTTGGCCTTCCCTGTTGTATCAGCCAGAGATACCGTTCATGCGGCGGTAATGCGGAGAAACGGTGTCACCCGAATACTAAGCTTCGACCAGCATTTCGACACGTTCTCTTTTATCGACAGGATATCGTGAAGGGCTTCCCCAAGACCGATCCCACGCCGTCCCGATAGAATTCGCCGCAGGCTAATAGATCGTACTGACGCCGTAGGCCGCAAAGCGCTTGTCGGCAGTTGCTACCGGCGCTTTGTGTACGATGGCTGCGGCAATAATAAACCGATCCGCGGGATCCTTGTGTATTCCCGGCAACCCTACAGCCGTGAAAACCGTTTCCGGTTCCAGAGGCAGTACGTCCACCCGATGGTGTTCGATGATCCGGCTCCACCACTCCCGAGGCGGCAGAGGGAGTGCAAGTTTCCCGGCGTGATTCTTAAGGGCAATCTCAAACGCACTAATTGCGGAAACCGCGACAATCGTTTCCGCATCGATACGATTGCGCGCATCAGCGCTCAACCGGGCCGATCCGGCCGCAAGCCACAAAAGAGCACAGGTATCGAGAATGATCACTCTATTTCACCCCACTCATCCGGGCCCAACTCCTCCGTGGGTTCGTATTTCACGGAAATCCGGGACAGAACGGGATCGGTCTGCGTCCGAGGAGCAGGCTGTCGTGCCCGCAGCTCCGCTATCGGTTTTCCGTTTCGGCTAATGACGTACACCTCACCGCGTTGCACTTCTTCGAGAATACGGGAAAGGTGCGTTTTCGCCTCATGGGTATTGACCGTCTTCATAGAAACTTAGTCTATATGACTAAGTCTTAGAAGTCAACTTCCCTCATCTCCTGATCTCGTCGAGGACCCGTCACCGGGTCCCGCCTCAGGTCCCCTAATCGAGCACCACCGCAAGGAGCTCCTCGGGACTCCTCGCGCTGATCGCCGCCTCCCGGCGATCGTCGTCGCGCATACGCTTGGCAATCGCCGCGAGGAGCTGCAGATGCGGCCCCCGGTCGTCGGGAGAGGAGGCGATAAGAAAGACGATCCGGGTCGGCTTGCCATCGAGGGCCTGGAAGTCCACGCCCCCCGGGCAGACGCCCACCGCCACGGCCATTCCCTCCACCCCGGGGCTCCTCGCGTGGGGTATAGCCAACCCCTTTTCCATGCCCGTGGAGACCGTGGCCTCCCGCTCCATGACGTCGGCGAGCACCCGTTCCGGATCCCGGATCTTTCCCGCCCGGTCGAGACGCTCCACGAGCTCCCTGATCGCCCCTTCCTTGTCCGTGGCTGAAAGGGGCACTGCCACCGCCGCAGGGCTCAGGTAGCCGGCGAGCTCGAAGCCGTCTCCGCCCCCACCAACCGCCACGTCCCGGCGCAGCTCCTTCGGTACGGCGACCTCGGTAATCCTCGCCACCCGGTCCCGGACGTGGACGAGCACCTCGTAGAGGAGGGTCTTGGCGATGCCCGTGTCCCGGGGATCGCAGACGATCTCGATACGAGTGGGAGTGCGGTTTATCGTAAGGAGCACCTCATTGCGCCGCAACCGGTAGACCGCGCCGGCGAGCTCGAGGCGATGCACGAAAAAGCCGTCCTCTTCCGCAACCCGGAGTATTCCGTCGGTGATGAGGTCCGAGAGCTCCTCATTGGGGAGATCTATACTGGTCACCTCCGTATCCGGCTGCCCCCAGCGCCCCCGGGTCCCGGAGCCGCCGAGGCGCAGTGATAGAGAGAGCGCCGGTGCTCCGAAGCCGACGGAGATCATGATCATCACAACCATTACCTTGAAGATCTCCTGGGAGAAGTCTCCCAGAGCAAGGCCCACGGAGGCGATAATCAGCGCCACCTCCCCTCGGGGCACCGTCCCCAAGCCGGTGCGCAACGCGCCGAGACGGTTAAAGCCGCCGTAGAGGGCGGGCAACCCGGAACCGACGATCTTGGCAACTCCCGAGAGGAGGGCGAAGGCGAAGCCCCGCAGGAGAATCTCTGGTTCCAGAAGCACCCGCCAGTCCACGAGCATCCCCATGACCACATAGAGGACGGGAACAAAGAACTCCGAAATAGGCTGGGTCTTTTCCGCCAGGACGTCTCCGATATCGGTGCGGGAGAAGGCGATGCCTATGATGTACGCCCCGATGATCGCGGCCACCCCGAAGGTCTCGAAAAGGGCCGAGAGAAAGAGTGCGATACCAACCACGACTACCGCGAAGAGGTTAGGTGAAAGGCGCCGGCGAAAGAACCCGGCGAGGCCGGGGGCCGTCGCAAAGGAGGCTGCACCCCCGCCGACGAGGATCACCACCGCAAGGACCGCCACGGGAACAACCGTCTCTAGCAGCCCGGCCTGAGCTCCCCGGCCGAGCTCCAGGCCGCCCACGGCCATGGCGATGGCGAGAAAGACAATGGCAAATCCGTCCTGCGTGAGGGATGCTCCGACGATCGCCGCCCCCTCGGGGGTCGCCATCCTATTATGAGCGTGGAGGATCCGCGCCTGAATCCCGAGGGAAGTGGAGGCGGAGAGCGCGGCGAAAAAGAAGACCCGCCGGTCCAGGAGAGGAAGGTCGAAAAAGATGACCCCCACAATCACACCCGCCAGGAGGGAGAGGAGGCTGCTACCGAGGGCGATGGCCAAGTTCTTTCGCCGGGTTCGGGCAAAGATGCCGCTCTCCGACTCGAGTCCAACAACAAGAACGTGAACCACCGCCCCTACCGCGGCAAAGCCGTAGAGCTGCAAGGAAATCGGGAACGCCCCTTCAGCGAGAGGGACCAAGCCGTCGTAGAAGCCGGGAATCGGCAAGCTCCCCAGGGCGTAGGGCCCGAGGATGAGCCCCGCGGAGACCTCCCCGAGGAGTGCGGGCATACCAACCCTCTTGGCAAGGGCCCCGGAGAGCTTTGCGGCGAGGACGATCACCCCGAGCTGGAGGATGAGCCGGGTGATCTCGTGGGTCATCGACACATCCTGCAAATCCTCCGCCGCCCAGAGCAGCGTGGGCATGCAAAGCAGAAGAAGAAGAAGAAGAAAGAGAGCCGGGAGCTTGCTCATTGTGAGCTGAAGAGTAATCTTTCGGATTGGTCGCCGCAAGCGAACTCTGCCGGTAACCGTCATGGCCGGGGGACCTAAGCGGAACGAACCCAAAACCGCTCTCTTCCGGGCTTGGGTTATGCGAGCTGCCGCGTGAGCTCGACCACGGTCTCTCGGTACTCCTGGTGCCGCCTCTCTTGCTCCGCCGTTAGGGAGAGCGGAATGTGCCGCTCCACCCCGTCAGGTCCGACGACGCTCTTGGACTCGATGTAGGCGTCCACGTCCTTGTGAATGGCGATCGTCGTTATGGGCTGACGCCGCTTGCTCACGATTTCGCCGGTGACCTCGGAAATCACCGCCGCGGGACCGTAATGGTGATGCTCGAGACGTTTTTTCATTACCTCCGGCCCCGGCAGAGCGTACAGCTTATCTCTCTCCTCAACTAGGGAGGTGAGAGGAACTCCGCCCACGCTGCACTGTTCGGGAACCAGCTCTTCCCCGTCAAGTGTTCGCACCGTGGAAATGCGCACGTCCTCGTGGCTCAAGCCCACCAGGTGTCCGATGTACTCCCGAAACCACTCCCGGTAGATGAGCAGTGGAAACCCGATTACGCTCTCAGGTCTAAACTCGCCACTCTTTGCGATTATGCGGCAAAAGAGCTCCGCGGGCTGGGAAAGAACGGCAACGGTGGACTGTGGCGTGAAGTGGGCGATATGGGCGGCAATCTGTTCCATCCGCTCGATGTCCCGAGAGGTCGGCATCGAGGGCTTTGTGTCGATAGGCGCCTCCACGCCGGCGGCCACGATGACAACGTCGCTCTGGTGGATCTCCTTGGGCTCCTCGTAGTCGACAAACGCAATCTTTGACTGAAGAGCGATATTTGACTGAAGAAAGTCGAGAAGTGTCGCTCGGGAACGATCGGGGTCGATATCGACGAGGCGTATCCGCGAGATGTCCCGGCTACGGGCCAGAAAGAACGCGACCCGGGCGCCCATGCTTCCGACTCCAAAGATGCTTACCTTCTTCATCTGCTCCCCTCCCCGAGAATCGCCGCCATGTCCCGTGCGCTCTTTTTGAGTTGCCCCAGAACCGAGGCGTCCACATCCGGAACGATAGGCCGTTCGGCTCCAAAGCGGCCGACGACGCAGGGCAGGCTCATGGCCACGCCTGAGATACCGAGAATCTCCGACCAGCTCACAGTGACTGAGAGCACCCGCCGGTCATCGAGAACCAGAGACCGAAGCAGCTCCAGGCACGCGATCGCCGGGGTATACCGACTCGGCGCGTGGCTCAAGAGCCACCTCTTGGAATGAGCTTCGGAGTCGATAATGGAGACCGTCCGGTCGATCGCCTCGGTGGTCATGAGCTCCCGGGCGGGAACGCCGTTCACGCTCGAGTACTCCCAGAGGAGGTGCGACTCCGTTCCGTAGGGGCCCAGTACCTGGCTGCGTATGAACTCCGGGTTAACTGAAAGCTGCTCCCCGAGGGCAAAACGGACCCGGTAGGAGTCAACCACCCCGCCGATGCCCATGACCCGGGAGCCCGGTACCTGCAGGAGCCGGGTCAGCTCCTCGGTCATGAGCTCCACCGGGTCCGAGGCGACGACGAAGAGGTTCGAGGAGCCTCTAAAGGTCTCGGCGATCTCTTCGGCGATTGCGCGATTCCGACGAAAGAGCTCCTCCGGGGAGCCGTCATCCTCAGCTCGGGCTCCGGCGGCGACGAGTATAACGCTCGAGCGACGTAAGTCGCCCATAACCGGCGTCCAGGAGATTCGCCGATTGTACACGTGACCAAAGGACGTATCGCTCAAATCCCAGGCGAGGTACGCCGCCCGGTCCGGGTCCTTGTCATACAACACGATGTCGCAAAGATCCCGCTCTGCCAGCGTAAACGCAACATCCGATCCCAAGCGGCCAACGCCGATCACCCCGACTGATTGCTCCGTCATGATGAATAGGATAAACCGGCTTTATTGCTAAGTCAAATAATAAGGAATACTCGAAAGGTCCGAGGGAGTGGTTGCCTCTGCCCTAGGAGGTGAGTATTCTTAGGAGTTCCTCGTCGCTCCTTGCCTTGAGGATTCTCTTTCGGATACTCCCCTCCCTGAGGAGCTTGCTTATCTCCGCGAGGAACTGCACGTGCGGTCCGTTTCCATCCCTGGGTGAGAGGGTCATAACGAAAATCTGCGACGGTTTTCGGTCGAGGCACTCGAAGTCGATCTTTCGTTTGCTGACGCCGACGCACGCCACGAGATCCTCCACCGCATCGGTCTTTGCGTGAGGGATTGCAATGCCGTTCTCCATACCCGTGGACATAGACGCCTCATGCTCGAGTACGTCCCTGAGAGCACCGTCGCGATCGAGAACCTTTCCGGACCGGGCCACGAGGTCCATGAGCGCTTCTATCACTTCATGCTTGTTCCGACCGGCAAGCTCGGTCGTTACGAGGTCAATTGTCAGTGCTTCTTTCAACATGCAAATCCCCTTGGCTGATCAGTATATGTTCGCAAAACAGTGAGTCAAGCTTGGAGTCTCCACAACGAAGCCCCCGTCGTAGAGCCCCCAGCCTCATCCTCCGATCCAGTATCCGTAGCCGAGGAGCCCCAGGAAAAAGAGAGTCAGAGAGAGCGTCACCTGGTTAAAGGTGAACTTGAAGGTCCGTACACTCCGAAGAAAGCCGCCGATACGCCGTACGACCTGAAAGTAGAGCAGCAGCGCGAGGGCGAGGGTAAGAAAGAAGGTAAGCACCTTTTGCAGAGAGAAGGCGCCGGAGACTGAGTACTGCGGTCCGTAAACCAGGGCCACCGCCGGACCGCCGAGGATACCCCCGGCGAGGCAGGCCAAACCAAAGGTGAGAGAGACCCCGGCAATCCACGGGTCCCTCTGCGGCCGCAGCTGCTCCGGAGGCTTGCCAAAAAGGATGAGGGAGTACTTCACAAAGCTCAGCGTGGTTCCGAGGTTTATGAGAAAGAGCCCCATCTCGCCGAAATCCCCCTGCAACCCCTGCTGGATGAAGTACTTCGAAATGCTGCCGTTAAAGAGAGGAGCTCCGGTTATTCCGAGCACTCCGGCGAGGGTGGCGATACCGATCGCCGGCATCCGGCGTAGGACGCCCCGGATCTCCGTGTATGAGCGGCTCCCGTACTCCTCGATGATCACCCCCGCCGTCAGAAAGAGGAGCCCCTTAAAGAGGGCGTGGTTTATCACGTGGTACATGCCTCCCCAGAAGGCGACCTCCGGACCGAGGTAGAGCCCGACGATTATCAGTCCCACTTGACTCACCGTGTGATAGGCGAGAATGAGCTTAATGTCCGACTGCGCTAGGGCGAGGAGAAAGCCGACGATGGAGGTAACAAAGCCGAGCACGAGAAAGAAGTTGCTCCCGTCGATCACCGGCGAAAAGACCGACGTGAGTCGGACCATTAAATAGACCCCCGCCTTTACCTGCACCCCGGAGAGTACCGCGGAGACGATGCTCGGGGCACTCGGGGCTCCGTGAGCCCGGGGGAGCCAGCCGAAGAGCGGAAAGAGAGCGGACTTGAGGGAGATCGCCGTCATGATGAGGGCGTAGGGAACGAGCGCCCCCCGGGGACTCTCGAGCTCCGGAAGCCGCGCCGCGACTGCCTCCAGGTCGAGAACCCCGGTGATTCGGTAGATGTAGCCGATCCCGAGGAGCATAAACGCCATGGCGACAAAGTTCATCATAAGGTAGAGCATGGCGTCGTAGACGGACTGCTTCTCCTGCTCGTACATGATGAGAATCGCGATTGCCAGCATGCCCAGCTCGAGTAGCACGTAAATATTAAAGATGTCCGCGCTTAAAAACACTCCGATAAGCGCCGACTCGAGGAGGGCAAATAGGAAGAGAAAGCTCTTGTCCGAGTAGTGCGCCCGGGTGCTAAAGAGAAAGGTGAGCGCAAAGAAGATGGCAGTGAGCAGAACCATCGGGGCGGAGTAGGTGTCCGCCATGAGCTTAATCGCAATCCAGTCAGGCCAGCCCGCGACGTGCTCGACGAGCGATGAGCCCCAGCGCACTTCCACAAAGGTCATGAGAGAGGCGAGAAGAATGAAGGCGTGCATCGCGTAGAGCGACGTCCGATACCAGATACGGGGTAGGAAGAATCCCGCCGCTCCCACGCCGACGGGAAGGATCACCAACAAATGGAGAGGAATCGAGAAGAGCACCTACTTCTCCACTCGCCGGGTTAGGGTATTCCAGTCCGTCGTCCGGTAACGGTAGGCAACCCGCATGTACATGGCGAGGCACATCGCCACTACCGAGACACCTATAACGATCGCGGTAATCATCAGCGCCTGCGGCACCGGATCCGCCATCGCTTCCGGCGAGGTCGGGACCACCGGGGGCTTCGCGCCGGGCTCATGGTTGGCCAGCATGAAGAAGGATATGGCGCCGATGTCCATAATGCCTACGGAAATAATCGTCTTGATGATGTTCCGCTGGGTCATCGCTCCGTAGAGACCGACAAAGAAGAGCGCAACCACGAGATCGGAGACGGTAATTCGTCCTACAATTTCCATCTCGTACCCACCCCTTGAAAGAATGCGAATCGAAGGATCGCCACCCCGACACCGAACCCGACCTGAACGCCGATAAGGATGTCCATCAGCGTCAGGTAGAGCGCCCGATACTCCGGGTACCTGTTGATGAATCCGGAGAAGAGCAGAGCCGGCGGCATCACGAGAATGAGCGTAAGAAATACGCGCTGTATGATGTGGAGCCTCTCGGTATCCGTGTCGTCCACCGGGTACACGACGTAGCGCGCCACGAAGAGAGTCGCCAGGACGCTGCCGCCCTGAAAACCTCCTCCCGGCGTGTAATGGCCGTTAATGATGACGAAGAACCCGAGAAGCAGAATAAAGGGAAAAAGAAGTCCGACGATCATTTGAATGATAATCGATTCCTCGCTGATCCTATCACTCATCGATTGGTTCCTCCTGGACATTCGAGTCTTCCGCGCTCGCCCCGCCATTGTCGCCCTCGACGTCGGAGCGCCGGGGAAGGAATTGGGTCATTCCGATGATTGCGGTGAGAAGGATGAGCGCCTCGAACATCGTGTCGTACATGCGGTAGTTGAGCAGAACCGCTGCGACGCCGTTCTTGGACTCCGTATCGGCGTTGAAGTTTCTTGTTACGTACTCATAGGTGTGCGGGTCGAGTTCCTCGCCGTGCTCCCACTGTACAAAGGTAACCGCCGCGAGCGAGAGTGCCACCAGGAGAACGCTCAGTAGGTATCTCATATGACCGCCTCCGGACTGTGCCGCACGACGCGTATGGAAGACTCCGTACCGTGCATCTGCAGTACCAACTCGAGCTCAACCATGACGTAGCTTTCCTCATCGGTGTAGGCGACGATCCCGTCGCCATCCTCCGAGAGCACCAGGTCGTAGGAGGGATCCGCGAGGGCATCTTCCATCGGAACGGTGAGGTAAACGGTCTGAACCTCCAGCTCCCGGCGGACGAAGAAGGTCCGCAGCTCCCGAAACCCCTTGCTCTGCTCAAAGTGTTCCACGTACCGGTCGCCGAGACGGGCAAACGCCTTGGTCACGATCACGCCGATCGTGTACACCCGGTTTCGCTTGAGAGCGGCGAGGTAGAGCAGCGTCGCCGGCCCGCTCCCGATAACCGCTTCGGCGATTGCGAGCTCCGGCGCGGCAAACTGTACGTAGAGAAACCCGGTGAGCAGGGAAAAAATGGCGAGAAAGATCACCGCGTGCCGCAGGAGCCTCGCATGAATCGCGAGGAGCGAGAACGTAACCATCAGGAGGACCGTCCCTACTTCAATCACCCCCGCCTCCCCGGGCGGCTCGAGCCTGCTCCTCGGAAATGACGATCCTGGTCTGGAAACCACTCTTCCACGCCGAGCGCGCCACCGCGTGGGCGCTGACGGACACCGTGATGAGCTCAAAGAGAAGAATGAAAAGGAGTTTGAGGACCGCTACATCGATGCCGGTGACGACGATCGCTCCGAGAATGATCATAACGAATCCCATCGCCTCGACTTTCGATGTCACTACCACCCTGGTGTAAAAGCCGTCGAGCCTGAGGACCGCGTAGACTCCGAAACCGGTTACGAGGAGTCCCAGGAGAATGAGAGCCTGGCCGATCAGCTGGTGAATCGCCATCTCACTCCCCCGGACCTCAAATATCGCCCCGTCGCTCGACGAACCGAGCGAGGAGAACCGTCGCGAGAAACCCGAGTACCGAGAAAACCAGGGCGAGATCGAAAATATAACTCTCGGCGATGGAGAGTCCGTAAATTACCACGGCGAGGGTTATCTTGCTCGCGCCAAGGCCGACGCCGAGGAGGCGGTCCCAGATCGTCGGGCCGAGGGCCACGCGTACAAGAGTACCGACGGTGGAAACGCCGATCAGGAGAAGGGCAAGAGGATAGAAGTCGCTCACTCCCGCCTCTCCTCTGCGCGGGAGAGAAAGACGCGCTCAAAGCTCCCCTTGATCCGATAAGCGGCGACGACCGGGTCATTGGTCTCACACTCTATCCAGATAACCTTGAACACACCCTCCCGATGGTCGATCGTTACGGTGCCCGGAGTCAGGGTGATTGCGTTGGCAACGAGAACTCCCTGAAAAGGGTTAGTGATCTCCGTGGGAATGTTCACCACGCCGACGTTGAGCCTCCCGGTCACCGTCACGTATATCGCGTGAACCCCCGATCGAAAGATCTCCAGAAGCAGCACGCCGACGTAGACGAGCGTCTGACCCGGACTGAGGGCAAAGCGTTGGTGATACGGCGCTTTGAGCAAGTACCGGTTGGTCACGACCAAGGCAAGGAGAGAAAACGCCGCTCCAGTACCGACAGTCCGAAGCGAGATGGACTCATTCCAGACGCACCACGTTGCCGTCAGGATTGCGACCATAACCAGAAAGTTCCAACTACCCCGCGCCTTCACAACCAGTCACCTCACGAACTACGAACTTGAGTCTCTCAGTCGTAAATACTATTGGCAGTTCGCCGGAGGTGCAAGTCTTTAGAGGCCACCGGATAATCGATCACTCCCGCCTCTCCTGGTGGTACCGTCTCACGATCCCTTTACCGAGTTGGCCGCCGATGAGGGGCACGAGACTCGCACCGACCACCAAGAGGTAGTCGAGCCCGGTGGGTGTGACGATATCGAGGGCACTCGCCAGCGGGGGTATGTAAATCGCCAAGGAGAGAAGCCCCAGGCAGAGGAGAATCGCCGCCCAGACAAAGGGGTTGGTGGTTACCTGGTTTACTATCATCGAGGAGCCGACGTTGCGCATGTTGAATACGTGTAGCAGCCGAGCGAGAGCCACCGTGAGGAAGGAGATGGTCACCGCCCGCTCCACCTCCATGTCGAAATGGGCGAGGGCCAGGGCGAACACCCCGAGGACGGAGAGCCCGATAAGAAGCCCGTAGCCGCTGAGCACCAGCCACTGCCGCCGGCCCATTATCGGCTCCGTGGGATCTCGAGGGGGGCGGCTCATGGTTTCGCCGGAGCCCGGGCCGAGACCGAGGGCCAGGGCCGGGAAGATGTCGTTCACCACGTTAATGTAGAGAATCTGCAGCGGAAGCAGTGGTAACGGAGCGCCGACTACCGAGGCGAGAAAAACTACCAGGATCTCTCCGACGTTGCCGGAGATCATGTAGAGAACGAACGTGCGAATGTTCTCGAAGATGATCCGCCCGTGCTCGACGGCGGCGGTAATCGTGGCGAAGCGGTCATCCTGAAGGAGTATATCCGCCGCGTCCTCGGCAACCGGCTCCCCCCGGAGCCCCATGGCCACGCCGATATCCGCCTTCTTCAGGGCCGGAGCGTCGTTAACCCCGTCGCCGGTCATGGCGACGATCGACTTGGCCTCCTGATGGATCTGTATGAGGTTGAGTTTCTGCTCCGGACTGACCCTGCAGAAGATCGCGCCTTCCAGAAGACGGTGCCGCTCCCGGCCGGTGAGCTCCTCGGGGTCCGCCAGGTCGCTGCCGTGGAACACCTTTTGCTCCCGGCCTCCGATGCCGAGCTCTCTGCCGACGGCGACGGCGGTCGGCTGCTGGTCCCCGGTCACCATGATGACCTTGATCCCCGCCCGCCGGCAGAGGGCGATCGCATCTTTTACCTCCTCCCGGGGAGGGTCGAGAAGGCCCACCAATCCGAGAAAGGTCAGATCCTCATATGGCTCGCTCTCGGGATCGTCCACTCGCCCTTCGGCAAGAGCGAGGACCCGGAGCCCGTCGGCGGCGAGCTCCTCGTTTTCCGCGAGCCACCGATCTCGCTCCTCCTCGCCGAGTTCCTCGAGGGTACCGTCGGAGCTCATGATGCGGGTGCACCTGTCCAGGACGGCGTGCGGCGCCCCCTTTACGGCCTCCAGGTACCCCTCTCCCTCCTGATGGAAGGTGGCCATCATTTTGACATCAGGATCGAAGGCAATCTCCCTCGCTTCCGGAAGCTCCTCCAAGAGGGTGCCACGGTCGACCCCCGCCTTCCGCCCCGCCACGATGAGCGCCACTTCCATCGGGTCCCCCACGGCTTCGCCATCATCGAGAGAGGCGTTATTGCAGAGTACCCCAACCCGGATGGCTTCCCTGAGCGGCGGGGTCTCGGCGACGTCGAGCTTTTCTCGACGCCGGTAAAAGGAGCCCTCCGCCGAGAGCCCCTCCCCGGTGACCCCGAGGCGACCGCCGGCAAGAGAGTAGTCGGTGGCGGTCATCTGGTTCTCGGTAAGCGTCCCGGTCTTATCGGTAAAGATGACGTTGGTGGAACCGAGGGTCTGCACTGCCGAGAGTCGTCTGACCAGGGCATTTCGCTTCGCCATGCGGTGCATCCCTCGGGCGAGGGCGAGGGTCGCAACAATCGGCAATCCCTCTGGAACCGCCGCGACGAAGAGCGCCACGGAGGTCTCTATCATTACAAAGAGCTCCTTGCCGCCGATGATCCCGGCCACCCCGGCGACGACGGCGACCAGGAGAATGGCTCGGACGAGCTGCCCCGCCAGGGCGTCGAGGCGCTGCTTCAGGGGATCCTCCTCGGAGTGCGCCTCCTGAACCATGGAGGCTACCCCGCCGATCTCGGTATCCATTCCCGTGGCAACGACGATACCAAAGCCACTGCCCTCGGTGACGGCGGTTCCCTTGTACGCCATGTTCTTTCGCTCCGCCAAAGGGGCGTCGGCGTCCACTACACCGGTGCTCTTCTGTACGGGGACCGACTCACCGGTGAGGGCGGACTCGTTGATTTGCAGCCTGTTAGACTCAATGACCCGCATATCCGCGGTCACGATGTCTCCACCCTCGAGAGCGACGAGGTCTCCGGGGACTATCTCCTCCGCCTCGACTTCTCTCGCCCGGCCATCCCTGCGGACGGTGGCGTGTTTTACATCCATCTCCTGAAGCGACTCCATCGACCGGACCGCCTGGAGCTCCGTAAAGAATCCGATTGCGGCGTTTGCAAAGAGGGCGATAAGGATGCCTATTGCGTCGATCCACTCGCCGAAGGCGAAGGACGCTCCCGCGGCGAGAGCGAGAACGAGCATAATGATGCTCTTGAATTGCCGGAGGAATATCTCGAGGGTGCTTTCCTTTTCGACCTCTCGGAGCTTGTTTCTTCCGAACCTGCGCCGCCGGGACTCCACCTCTCGCGAGGAGAGCCCCCCCTCGGTACTCGCTCCGAGGGCTTCGGCTACCTCTCTCGCCTCCCTACTCCAGGGAGCTTCGATGCGGACTCTCCGGTTCCGTTTACTCCTCTCAGCCATGGTTTCCGCCCCTTGCTCCACGGGCACCTCGATTCCGTGTAACCAGAATGGCCGATATCGCTCCGGATAGTCCGCCGGCGGCGACCGCCGAGTACAGGACCGAGTCCGATCCAAGGAGAGACGTGAGGGTTCCCGTAACCAGTCCGACGACTAATCCTACCGAGATTATCTTCAAAAGGTTCCGTCTTTTCATTGCGATACTTTTTGGATGGATGAGCGAAAGCCGACGGCGAGAATGCCGCCGGTTCCGCACGAACTCCCAGGGCCTTTAGCTTCCTTGGAACTGCTCCAAGGCGGCTAGTGCCTCGCATCCGTACATGACGGAAGGACCGCCACCCATGAGTACGGCAACGCCAATGGTTTCGACGATCTCCTCCCTGGATGCCCCGGCGGAGAGGGCTCCGTCTACGTGAAACGCTATACATCCGTCGCACCGAACGGTCACTGCTATGCCGAGGGAGATAAGCTCCTTGGTCTTGGTTGTCAGCGCCCCATCGGCGACTCCGCTCTTATGAAGCTGCTGGAAGGCACCCATGGTTTCCGGGATCTCGCCGCCGAGCTTTCCCATTTGTGTCTTCAGTTCCTGGAGATGCTTGGGATAGTCTTGCATCGTGTTCCTCCTACTCCTAAGGCTACTAACCGGGAGGGAGAAGAGAACACCCCCTAAACGGGCTAGGTCGGGATAGGTGCGGAGGAGATGGAGCGCAGAGGTGGAGGGCGGCACCTCGGGGAGCTACCGCCGGGAGGATCTAGGACCGGTAGTCACCCGCCGACTCCGGCTGAAAGATGATGCCGAGGATTTCGATCGCAACCTCCCCTCCCGGGGCGACATAGGAGACCTTGTCTCCGGTTCTGCGACCCAGAAGAGCGGCTCCCAGGGGCGCAAGGAGCGAAACGCTCCCTTGCGCCAGACCCGCTTCTTGCGGAAAGACCAGTTTGACGACCGTCGAACCGTCCAAAGAAGGACCGCCGATGCGTACTTCGCTATTCATTGTAACCACGTCGGCGGGGATCTCTTCGGGATCCACCATCGTCGCGGTGGCGAGGTCCTTCTTCAGTTGAAGAAGGGTGCGGAATTTCTGTGCGCCCGTCTCTGTTGCGAGCAGAAGAAATCCGCGGATACGATCAATGTCGTGGCGATTGAGAATGCGCTCCGAGGTCGTCATGGAGACACCATAGAGGTTGGGATATGAAGGGACAACGTGGAAAAACCGGGTATCTAATGGGTAGGCTCCGGTGCAGTTCGGCGGTTAGAGATTGCGCAGGTAGCTATAGAGATTGACGTCGGTGTTCGTCAACCCGAGCTTTTTGCGAATGCTATGACGATGCTTCTCCACGGTCATTGGAGATAGGGACAAAAGCTCACCGATCTCCTTATTGGACATTCCCCTCTTTATGTATTCACACACCTGGACTTCTCTCGGGGATAGCGTGACGAAGGGGTCCGTGGCGGTTGACGCACGGGAAGCGGTAAATTGGTCCAGTTCACACCGCAACCGCTCCATCACCTTTCGGGCGAGCTCCTCCGAGAGACGAGGAGCGTCCTCGATAAGGGCGGAAAGCTTGGTTTCCACCAATCCGCATAACTCCCGGAGGTACCGTCGCTTCTCCGACTCGATCTGAAAGAGTATTTCCCGAAGCGCCGCATTCTTGTCTCGGAGCTCCTGAGCCGCCTCGGCCAGGGAGTTCTCCGAGGCGATCCGTTGGATCACCGCCGCCGCCAAGTCCGCTATGCCGGCGAGCAAACGTCGCTCCTCCGGGAGAATCCGGGCGGACCGCCCGTCGCCGCTGCGTACGATGCCCACCTCGATAGTGCCGATCTTCTCGCCCCGGACCTCCAGTTCCTCCTGGATCGACTCCCGAAGCTCTCCTTTCGCGCCATCGGTGTAGATGTCTCCCCAGCAGGTAATTCGCACCTGTGTCTCCTCGGGCTTCGAGAAGCTACCGGGTACAACCGCGGCGATTCTTTGTAGTGCGGTGGGCACGGACATTTCGGGATAGACGAGTATCCTCGCAACTTCAAGGAGACAGTTGAGCTCTTTGATTCGCTCCTGGAGGGAAAGACGTAAGGAACTCTCCTCCGACGGGAAACTTGTCACACTTGAACTTAACAGAATCTCCACAGAGAGACCATCTATTATTGACACCGGTAGGGTAACGTCTCTAACGAAAAGAACGGCGACGTGCCGATGGAGGCTCCCATGGTGGAAAAGCAAAGCATAGTCCTACCACGGACCAATGAGCATGCCGGTGAGGTACTTAGGAAAAGGCAGCTACTGGAGGACCAGCTGTTCAAACGCATTAAACCTCGGCAGTTCGAACGGACTCGCCAATTGGTGAACACTGCAAATGGTCGAGTCCATGCGCGGGTCCTTCAAGAAATGGTCGACGAGCTGAGCGCGGTGGTTCCTCGGGATCGGATCGTTCATATCGAGTCTCGTATCAAGCATCTCTTCTCGATCTATAGAAAGCTCCGACGCAAGCGAGTAAGACCGGAAGAGATCTATGACCTCTTCGGACTTCGAGTCATCTGTGCCACAAACGAGGACTGCCGGTTCGTGGTCGACATGATACATGAGCTATACAGGCCCGTTCCTGGCCGCTTCAAGGATTATATTGCGTCACCAAAATCGACCGGCTATCGGAGTATTCACACTACGGTACACGGTCCCTCAGGCCATTCGGTAGAGGTACAGGTCCGTACACTGGCGATGCATTTCCAAGCCGAAGCCGATCACACCGACTACAAGCAGGAGGCTCGATTCGATGATGCCGAGCACCCATGGTTTGACCTTTGACCCTGAAGAGCGAGCCGAGGTTCTTGAATCCCTAATAGAGTCCCTCGGCGTCCCCTTTCTCGTCGTGGACAAAGACCTTCGGCTACTCTTCTTCTCTTCTCAGGCGGGAGACCTCTTTGGACTCTCCCTCTCCTCGATTGGACTTCCGTTGGAACAAATCATTCCCGGGGGGCGAGAGGGAGCTCCGATCAGAAGCGTTAAACGTGCTATAGGCGGTTCCGTCGAGCCACCCGTGGAGTTTGAGCGCCTCGACGGGTACCGACTACGACAGCAGGTCCAACCCCTGGAAGGCCAGGACGGAGTCTGGGTAGGCGGGTTGATAACCTTCCGACGCGTACAGCCCCAACCCGGGAGTTCCTACGGACCGGAGGATTTGACAAGAATGTACAGTGAGTTGTTTGGACATCTTCCTGATCCGATCCTCCGTGTGGGTGAAAGTGAGCGTCTGCTCTATTTGAACACCGCCGCTGCGTCACTGTTCGAGTTGACACCTGATGAGCTTCTCGGAGAAGAGATTGATCGGGTTTCCAGGGCAGGGTTTCTGCCTGCGTTCTGGGCCGACGCGGTTCGTCAGGCGTTGTCTGACGGGAGTCCATCCGCTCGGCGCGAACAGCTTCGCTGGAAAGAGGAGGAACGGGAGCTCTACTGGCGTTTTCTTCCCGAATACAACGAGTTTGGCGTGCCCGCGGCGGTTCTGTGCGTCTCGGTTGACCTGACGCCTTATGTAGAGAGTCGAAAGGAGAAAAACAATGATGGACGGAAGTAACAAGAAACTGATGACCCTTGCGGCGACGGTTGCACTCTTGGTGGCGATCACCCTGACGCTCCGAGCGCAGACAGGTGGACTCGGCCTCGGGCTCGATGGAGAGCCCGCGACTGATGTATCGGTGAACTCCTCGGAATTCAACCGGTTCGTAACCGCTCTCCGGGAGATTCAACAAATCCAGAGCCAAGCCGCGGCGGAAATGGACCAGGTTTTCGCGACCTCCGCGCTCAACGAAAGGCGCTTCAGGGAGCTACATCGGCGCATGCAATCCGCCGAGGAGGAAGATCGTGATCGACTTGGAGAGGCCGAAAAGCGAGGATACGCGGAAGTGCTGACCAAGATCAACGAGATTCAGCGCGAAACCCACGCTCGCATGGTCGAGACTATTGAGTCTCAGGACCTTTCTGTTGAGCGGTTCAACGCCCTTATTCTTGCCGTCCGGGAGGATCGGACGCTCCGGCAAGCAATTCAGCGCCGAGTTCGGAACTGAGGAGCATGAGGAGGCTACTGATGCAGCCGACACCAAACGACTTCGGAATTGACCCGGACGAACGAAGCGAAGTCCTGGAATCCCTCCTCGAAGCGATTGGGGTGCCATTTATAGTCGTCGACAGGAATCTCCGACTACTCTTTTTCTCCGCTCGGGCGGCGTCGCTGTTTGGATTGCGTCTCTCCGACGTCGGAAAACCTCTCGAAAAACTCGTGCCGAGCGGAGGCAGCGCTGAGGCGGTAACGTCCGTGGTAGAGGCGATAGAGCAGCGAGAGGTGCTCTTTACCAGGCTCACTAACCGGGACGGATATGAATACAAACAGAGAGCACAACCCCTGGAGACCGCGAACGAGGAGGTTACCGGCGCGGTAGTGACCTATAGTAGGCATCCTGAGGTAGTAGGAGACCTCAGGGGAATGGATGAGCTCGTGCAGTTATATGTCGACCATTTCTCCCATTCGCCTGACCCGGTTATCCGAGTCGACGCCAGCAATCGTCTGCTGCTCGTCAATCGTGGGGCCGCGTCAATCATACATCTCACGCCCGAAGAGCTCGAAGGGAGAGAAGCCGCGCTACTCGTTCGCACGGGGGCAATGTCCGAAGCGTGGTTCGCTTCGCTTCAGCGTGCTCTGACTCTCGGTGGGGCCGAAAAACTGGTGGTAGCTGCTGACCAGGCAGGCAGGAAACGAGAGTTTCTCTGGAGGTTCCTGCCAGAGTTTAACGAGTTCGGCGTCCCGGAAGGGGTAGTTTGCACAGCCGCCGACGTTACCGATCTCGTGACCGAGGAAAGGCGCCTCCAGGAGGAGATAGGCTACAGAGAGGCTGCGCTCAGAGATGCGCACCACCGAATACGCGAGCAACTACTGATCCTGTCCGGTTTTCTCTTCAAGGAACTCGACCGGCTCACCGATTATCCCGCCGACGCGGAGTCCAAGTTCAAGGCTCTAGGGGCGTCCGTGGAGCAAGTGGCTTCCAGGACCCGAAGAATGGCAACCCTCCACGAAGGTCTGCTTAGAGCGCGGCAGCCGGAAACTGGAACGGTGGCGCTTCGACCCTTTCTGCAGGCGATGCTGGCTGGGTTCTCGCACCTGAGAGAAGCACGGAAGGTGGAGTTCGAGGCACACATTGAAGAGCTCACTCTACCCGACCGCTTTGCTACCGCTCTCGGAGAGATAGTGACGGACATCGTCTCCCGTGCAATGGAGGGGACCGCGCTACCAGAGGATAGGAAGCGGATCGGGGTTGAGCTGCAACGGAGCAACAACGACTATCTCGAGCTCACGATTTGGAACGACCTTTCAGAGCAAGAGGAGTACGAAGAGTTGGATCAACCAAGCGCCGGGCTCTCGGGCGTTAGCCTCGCCTCTCATGTGGTGGAGAGAATGGACGGAGAACTGACATTAGGGGGTGGGCACGGTACTCTCGCTACGGTGACAATTCCGCTCGGCGACAGCTAACTCTGAACCCGCGCGCCTGGCCGCGAGTGTTCACATTCTTGACCAAAACTTGACATCAAGACTACCTCCTCTTTGCCTTTTGTTCCCATTTTGAAAAAAGGAGGTACTCAACAGTGCGAAAACTATTCTTATACGCGACTATAGTAACCGTCGCCCTCGCGGCGCTCTTTAGCTGCGCAACGACCCCGGGCGGCCCGGAGGGACCCCAGATTACCGTGACAAGGGACGGCCCCCTTTACATATCCCCTGCCGCCTCACCCGGCGTGAAGGACGCCCTCTTCATGGAAATCGAGGCAGGAGCGCCCGGTGATCGGATGCTCACGGAGTACTCCATGCAGGTGGTAAACGATCGAGGCGAGAGCGTCTACACAATGTCCGAAAGTAGCCCCGACGAGAACACCCCGGTGAACGTTCCAAACCGAATCCCCTGGAGCGGCAGGAACGGCTCCGGAAACTTCGTCGACGAGGGTAGATACGTCGTTTCGGTGGAAATCGTCGATAGCCGGGGGCGATCGGCCGAGAGCCAGCCGATGGAGGTGATCGTAGATAACACGCCTCCCGACGCCGAGGTGGCCATCCCGTACAACGTCTTTGCTCCCGGACGCGAGGGAGAAAGAGACGCGCTTATCATTATGAATCAGTTTGAAGACGAGGCCGCCTGGGAGGGCGAGATCCTCGACGACGAGGGGAACATCGTCCGGAGCTGGGCGTGGACCGACACACCCCCTCGGGAGCTCCGCTGGGAGGGAAGAAACAACGACGGCGACTACGCGGAGGACGGAAGGTACACCTACCGGTTGCGCGGTGTTGACCGAGCAGGCAATAGCGTTATCGCCCGGCAGCAAGGTATTAGAATCGAAACCGACATAGAGGAAGTCGGCGTATCCGCCGGCCGCCGCGCCTTTTCTCCCAACGACGACGGCTTTAGGGACACCGTGACGTTTCAGATTCGTGTTCCCGACGACCTGGAGCTCTTGGATTGGAGCTTCGAGGTACTCTCCCAGGAGGATGAGGAAGCGGTCCTCAGTCGTAGCGGCGAGGAGAGCCTGCCCGAAGCAGTCGAGTTTGACGGCCTCGAGGAGGGCGAGCCACTTCCGGAGGGCGCCTACCGTGGCCGAGTTGAGGTGACCTACCGCAACGGCGAGAGTGACGAGGCCACCACCGAGCCGGTAGAGCTCGATCTCACCGCTCCGGAGGCATCGGTGGCCCTCGCCGAGGACGGGTTCAACCCGGACGGTGACGACGGTCCTACCACGATGACCATCGAACAGGAGACCGAAGGCGCTATCAGCTGGAAAGGCCGAATCCTGCCCGCGGAGGAGGATGACATCGTCACCTCCGTTGAGTGGGAAGATGATGCTCCCGAGGAGTTCAGCTGGAACGGACAGACCGAAAGCGGCGAGGAAGCCGCCACGGGCCGCTACCGTTACCAGCTGCGCGGCCGGGACCGCGCGGGCAACCGTGTTACCCGGGAGAGCGAAGAGTTCCTACTCGACCGGAACGCTCCCTCCATCGGTCTCACCTTGGAGCCAACACCCTTTGCCCCTGGAGACGAGGCGGGGCACGAGGAGCTGGAAATCGGCATGGATATCTCCGACAGGGCGAGTATCGAAGAGTGGAGGGTCGTCATCTACAATCATAGAGGTGACGAGTTTCACCGCATTACCGGCGAGGGCGCCCCTTCGGACACGGTAAGCTGGGACGGCCGCAACGACGACGGGGGGCTGCCCGCCTCGGGCCGAGAGTATAGCCTGGCGGTGACCGTAACCGACGAGGTGGGCAACGAGTCCACCGTGGAGCGGGACCTACCCATAGGCATCCTGGTTGAGCGCGATCAGGACGGGGACCTGCGTTTCCGGATCGGCGATATCCATTTCGCGCCCTTTGAGGCGGATTACCAGGATCTCGACGACGAGGAACTGATAGCAGAGAACGAGGAGACCCTCGACGAAGTGGCCGATCTCCTCGGGGAGTATCCCGACCGGGAGGTGCGTATCGAGGGTCACGCGGTCCACATCTTAGTAGACGAGGAGCGCCGGGAGCTCGAACAGGAGCAAACCCTTCTTCCCCTCTCCAGTGCTCGAGCGGAGGCGATAAAGGAAGCCCTCGTGGAGCGGGGGGTTGACGAGGATCGTCTCTCCACTGCAGGCAGAGGCGGTGCCGAACCCCTCGTCTCCCATCAGGAACTCGACGACCGATGGCGAAACCGACGGGTGGAGTTCGAGCTGGTTAGCGACTAACTGTCCCCAAATTACCGACCCTAGGCGTCGGGACGCACCCCTCTCGAGAGGCGGCGCTTCCCGGCGCCTTTTTTGTAGGCTTTCCCGACGCCTCTCTTTTTTTGGCGTGGCGCCCTTGCCGGCGACGCACACCTAGCTGAGACAACGGAATATGGGCAAAGTGGTGTCTTCCGGTAACATATCGTGATACACTCGGACTCGTCGGTGGATCCGTTTATACATCTGCGTGTCGGCCTTCTTAGGTCTAGAGGAAGCTTCCATGAATCGTCGCCTACCCCCTCGCTCCCGTAAGTCCGTCCAGCTAATCCGATTACTGAGCCTACTTCTCGCGCTCCCTCTCCTGCTCATGGCAGCCGCATGCTCCCTGGAACCGGTACCCGGCAGTGAGGAGAGCCCCGGCCTCGACTCTCCCGAGCCCTCCGCCTCACCGGTAGGAGTCGAGGAGATATCTGAGTCTCCAGGAGCCGGAGCGAGCCGCATAATCTTGGTAATCGGCGACGGCATGGGAGCGGCACAACTCGAGGCCGCGAGCCTCTACAAGAGTGGAGAGGAAGCGGGCCTTGTGCTGCACTCCCTCCCGGTGAGAGCGAAGGTCGCGACCGGCAGCGCCTCTCACGAGATAACCGACTCCGCCGCCGCCGGAACGGCCCTTGCGACGGCGATAAAGGTGCAAAACGGGGTGGTAGGCTTGAGACTCCCGGGGGACGGGAGCGACCTCCCGTCAATCACCGGGGAGCTCAAAGAGAAGGGGTGGGCGATAGGCCTGGTGACGACGGCGTTTACAACCCATGCTACCCCTGCCGCCTTTGGCGCCCACGTCGCGAGTCGCCTCGACTATGCGGGCATCGCCCGGGATTACCTGTCGGGTCTGCGGCCTGAGCTCATCCTCGGCGGCGGTGGCTACGGGATGGATCCGGAGAGCGTGGCAGAGGCGGGATACACGGTGGTTCGGGACGCCGACGCCCTGGCAAGGGAGAGCGAGCGGATGGCCCCGGGCAAAAGGATCGCCGGACTCTTCGGGGAGGGATACCTTCCCTATCTGTATGACGGGAGGCCCGAGGAGACTCCGAGCCTGGTGGACATGGCGAAGGCGGCGGTCGACTTCCTTGCACGGGATGGGGAGGGTTTTTTTCTCATGATCGAAGGGGCACGGATCGACCACGCCGGCCACGCCAATGATATTCACCGCCTCGTTCCTGAGGTTCTGGAACTCGATGCGGTGGTGGAGATGCTACTGAACCACCCCCTCTTGCAGAAGGAAACCCTCCTGGTGGTTACCGCCGATCATGAGACCGGTGGGCTCGCGGTAACCGAGAACCGCGGGATAGGGGTTGTGCCAGAGGTAACCTGGTCGACCAATGGACATACCGCCGCGGAGGTGCCTCTCTTCGCCACGGGTGCCGGGGCGGACGCCTTGGCCCAGGTGGTAGACAACACCCTGCTCAGGGGCGCCGTGGTTGCCGCCACGGAGCCGGGAGCCGTCGATACACGGCTCGCCGAGATGGGAGCGCCTACTCCCGGTGCGGCGGAAGCGACAGCACCGTCTCCTCGGTGAGATAGAAGGATAGTCGCTCCCGGGTGCGCTCCACTATTTCTACCGAGCCCTCGGGATCAAAGGTAACCTCCCGCAGGTTCACACCTTTCGAGTCCAGAGTAACCGGAACGCCGGCAAAGAGCTCCCCGGACCAGCGGCCGTCACGTATCTCCACACCCGGCGTTCGGGGGCGCAGGTCCACCGTATGGAGGGAGAGTTCCGACTGCGGGGTGAGCCCCTCCACGGTAAGCTCCGCGATATCCGTTGCATCATCAAAAAACCTCAAAAGATGACCCCGAAGGATCTCCGGGCGACGCCGGGCAAACTCCCGCATCCGGTCAACGGACTCCCGCCACGCTTCCATCGACTCCGGCCGCCCCCACCGGGCGATCTGCCGGGGCATCTCCCCCTCGATACGCTCGGCGTGCCGCTCCACCAGCTTTAGCGCCCGCTCCTCCCTGGCGGTGGTCGCCAGATGCACGGCGAACCGCTGCAAGAGCTCATGCCGCACCCTCTGAGAGTCCATTAGGCGGTGGTTGAGCTCGAACCTTTCCTGCTCGTCCTCCCGGCGCCCCTCCTGAAGGAAGGGGTGCTCCTCGGTGTAGCCGAAGGTCCACTCAACCATGTCGAAGGTCGTGGAGAGCTGGTGCCCAAAGGCGAAGTCCACGTCGTAGAGGAGCCAGCGCCACCGCCCGTCCCGGGGGCCTTCCTCCTCGGACGGGTCGGGACCGGTGTAGCGCCAGTACCGTATGTTGTTCTGAGGCCAGTCGTAGTTCCCTGCGTACACTTCCGCAAAGAGGTAGTCGATGTACTCACTGAGGGCCATCTCCTCGTTCAGGGCGTCCCACCCGGCGATCTCCCCGGAGGAGACGCGCTCCCTGAACTCGATGTACGGCTCGTAGAGCTTCCCCTCCTCGTCCCACTGACCGGTGTCAACGACTCCTTCTATCTCCACGACCACCACCTCGTCCCTGGGCACGCCGTAGTGTGTTTCCAGGTAGTGCTGATCCTGCCTATCCCGCATGTTGTGGAGCCCCCAGTACTCCCCGTTGAGATAGACCACGCTCGGACGGTAATGCTGGGTGTCGATGGGTAGATGTTGCACAAGGGTCTGCAGGGTCGGATCAGTGAGCATCGCCCCCATCCAGTCGTTGCCTCCGTTTCTCAAGAGCAACCGGTTGTAATCGTCGAGATCCTCGGATGGGAAGAAGCGGTGTCGCATCCTTCCCGGGCCGTAGTCGGTGCGTGAATAGAGGCGCAGTGTCTTCTGGGCGAAAGTGCGAGTGTAGTTGCCGTGAATCCGGACACCCATTTCCTGCGCGAGAACCCGACTACCATCTTCCTCGAAGAACTCCACGTGCGCTTCCCGCTCCCACTCCGTCCCACGGCGGAAGTAGTTGACCTCGGGAAGATCGTTGCCGGGGACGTAGATCCCCGAGTCGGGGTCGAAAAAACTCCCCCGATCGGTCTGGATGCTCCAAACCGGAAGTTCGTGGTGTTCCATCCCCGAGTTGGGAATCAGAAAGCTCCCCGTTCGGACCGCAGAGCGACTGAGCTCACCCAGGGCGACCGCCCGAACGGTGGCAACCTTCGGCATCTCCGACCCCGGGGGCTCCCATCCGAGGTTGTCCTCCCGAGCGGCGGTAGGTATGAGAGAGATGTCGTTTTCCCGCCGGAGGAGCCCTTCTAAGGGTATAGGGTCCCTATACTCG
>CAYZHV010000009.1:31376-35919 GCA_964478055.1 uncultured Spirochaetaceae bacterium
TCGAAAGTGCGCCTCCGAGTCCCCCTTGGAGCCGCGTCCCACTCCTCGTCGCTCATAACCCGGTCCGGATCGGGCTCCGAGCCGTCCAGGGTGTAGTAGATCCGCGCGTCCGGAAGTGAAGTGTGGAGCTCCAGATCGAAAGGCTCCTCGTACCGGCCCGGGGGCCGGCTGTAGGCGATCGAACCGAGGGGTGTAACCGAACCGTCCCGATCCGAGGAATCCGCACCGTCCGGGCTCTCCGAACGAGCGGGGGTAAAAATCGGTTCCACCCGGAGGTTGTTCAGGGCGAGGGCGCTTCGTTGGGAGCCCTCGGTGAGACGGTGGTTGGAGTACTGCCATCGGAGATACCCTTTCTCCCCCGGCTCGAGTGGTCGGAACCGGTCGAGCCCTTCTTTGGCCGTGCCCCGAAGCTCGGAAAAGTGGAACGCCACCTCCACGGTGGTGCGGTTCTCGTCAACTGAGCCGTCCACCGCTTCGCCCTGCGCCTCGTCGTCGGGATCGACTCCTCGAGGGTTCGCGGTGGAGACGATCTCGTCGATGGAGCCGAAGCCCTTGGTCTCGGTGTGATACTTGAGCCGGATACGGTTGTCCCGCTCACCGACAAACCACGTCTCCACATCGTAGGAAAGGCGTAAGCCGTATACCGTTCGGTCCGTGGGGTTCTCGTATTCTAAGAAGAGACGGGAGTCTCTGAGCTCCGAGGAGCCCCGCTCACGGATGCCGAAGGAGTAATCCTCCTCATCCGCTGTAAAGGCGCCGAACCCGACGAACTCGTCTTCCCGACGGAGGGTGCTTACTCCGGTAAAGGGGTAGAAGTCCCCTCCCACGGAGACGCCGTCTCCGTCTTCACCGGTGACAAACATCCCCTCCGGGAGAGTCGCCTCACTTCCCCGGTACTCGTCGAAGTCGATCTCGACGATTCCGTCCGGGGTATCCTTAACCGAGGGCTCATCACCGGCGCACGCCAGGGAGAGTAACCAGAGCGACGAGACAAGCAGAAGGAGCGGCGGGTCTCTCATTCCGGCAATTCCTCTGGATGGCGGACGGCGATGTTATTCCAGTACGGTTTTAACACGCTGTATCCTTCGGGGGCGCTGATCGGGTTCTCCCGTATGTCCACCTCGGCAAAGATGTTATCCTCCGGCCTGTCCTGCAACGCCCCCTGCTCCATGAGCTCCGCCAGAAACCGGAGATCCCGGAGTCCCGTTTCTCGCACGTTCAACCGCTCGAGATTGATCAACTCCCGGAGAACCCCCGCCTCCCCTCCAATGGGTACTTTCCTGGCTATGAGCGCCTTGAGGCCGGAAAGGGCGGAGAGCGGAACGATGGACTCGATTCGGCTGTTGGAGTGGAGGTTGAGATACTCCAATTGCTCCAGGGAGGAGAGGGAGGATATGTTCCGTAGATCGTTATCTCTCACGTTGAGATGCTCGAGGCGGCGGAGGGAGCCGAGGAACTGAACGGCATCCTCGGTGAGACGGTTGCCCCGGAGGTCGAGGTATCGTAGCGCTTCCAGCTCCCCGAGGGGAGAGAGCTCTTCCACATGGTTGTTCCTGAGATCGAGGATCTCCAGGGCCGAGAGCCTCCCAATCGGAGTAATATCGGAGATCCGCTCGAAGTTATCCGGCTCTTCGGGATGCGCCGAGTCCCGGTTGTTCCGCAAGCGCAACTCCGACAATTCCCTGAGTTCACCCAGACTCCCCAGATGAACCGCCTCCAGGTCCGAAATGTAGTTGTCCCTGAGGTCGAGGGCCGCAAGCCTACTGAGCATCGTCAGGGGCCGCAAATCACTAATCCTGTTACCACCGAGGTTGAGCCGACGCAGATTAGGGAGATGCTCAATCCCTTCCAGGGACTCGATACCTCGCTCCGAGGCGTCGAGTTCCGTAAGCGCCTCGAGCTCGCTCACGGGTATGTAACTCCCAGGGACACCAAGCTCCTCCCGAACCGCCGCCTCCAAGCGACCGTCGAGAAACGGCGACTCCTGAACCAGAGAGGTGAGGAGCCAGTAGCCGCCGCCGATAACGACGAGCCCCAGGAGAGACCCGATTAGCAGTCGTCGTAGCCGTCTCACGGCGCCACCTGCCTCGGTGTCACCATGTTCGGCCTGATCACCTCGATTCCCTGCCAGTACTTGCTGTTTGCCTGCATCTTGAGGCTGTGGCGCCTGATCAACCCCCGAAGCCAATCGGGCTCATCTTCCCGGGTCTTGACCTCGAAGATAGTCCTCCTCGGCCGGTGCGGCTTGAGAAGCGGAGAATTCGGAAAGAGCCAGGACGCCCGGGTACTCTCCACCTTGTGGTCGATAGTGAGCCGCACCGGTGAACCGTCCCGGGAGCGAAATCCCTCTCGTCTGTACTGCACGAGACAGACCGGTACGAGTTGACGAACACGTCTCAGACGCTCGAACTCCATCACTGTCTCGTCCTGGTAATTCGGCCACGAGCCGGTTCTGACGAACTCTTCGTACTCCCCCGGCTCCACATGGGTGGAGTACTTGATCATGGCATTCGCTTGCTTTGTCTTGATTTCTACCGAGACCGTCTCGCACTCGTCCCACCGGTCGGTGTAGGCGCGAATTCGCAGCTTTATCCGGCCAAAATCACCGTCTTCTTTTTCATACCAGGCGCGGTAATCCCGGGTATCGTAGTAGACGCTCCGCACGAGGTAGGAGTCCCCGGCGAGGCGGGTGTAGTGGTCCTTCTCGGCGAAGGGAACAATCCTGTTTCGCAGCCTATAGTACTCGTCGAGGTCGATGAGATACTTTCGTTCGAACCGTGAGACGCCGTTCATTGGCTTCGCCTTACATCGGAAGGGCAAGCTGAGGAGTAAGAAGCGAAACCTTCTCGGTCTCCCGCAACCGCTCGAGCTCTCCCACTACCTTTCGGACGCCGGCCTCTTTGTCCCGGGCAAAGCGCAGCTCGTAGGTGAGCTCCCAGCTCCCCCCCTGAACCTCATGATTCCGGAGCTGGACGTTCGCCTCTCGATCTCGGACAATTTGGTCGACCCGCTCTTCACCTCCCCGAGCGGCACCGGATACCACGAGAATGTACTCCGCGTGGAGAGGCTGTCCGTACTTGAACAGATAGAAGGCGGTCGTAACGACGGTCATGAGGAGCGTCGCGATCACCGCCACGGTCCAGTTGAGAGTTCCCGCTCCAAGGCCCACGGCGATAATCCAGAAGATGTAGACCATGTCCCTGGTGTCCTTGACGGGAGTTCGGAAACGAACGATGGCCAGGGACCCCACGAGCCCGAGGGAGAGGACCAGATCGCCCTGAATGAAGTGCATCACCACCGCCACAATGGGCGCCAAGAGGACCAGGGTCGAGAGAAACCCGCTTTCGTAGTTCATACCCCGGTGGGTGTATCGGTATACTCCGGCAATGATGAGGCCGAGTATCAGGGCAAGGCCCATCGAAATAACAACGTTCACGAGCTGCTCTGCCGGAAGCAAGATTATTCCAAGTAGTCTGTCCATCAGTGTCCTTTCGGTGCCGTTCCTGGGGATCCGGACTCTTTTGCCGGAAGGCGCCTGGCTCCTAAACGACCGGGAAAGGCACGGCTGTAATACTACCTAAAGTACTACCGGGCAGGTGAGAGTACCAAATATCCGTTGGTTTCTGCTATTATGTTTGACTCTCGGAGAGTGGACGGAAGCGCTCTCAGGGTAGAAACTTCTGTTGAATTGGGGATTCCCGGCGTGAACATCGAGGATGAAAGGACGAGCTTTTGAACAGATATAACCCTCTCGCACCGTGGAAAGGACTCTCCAAAGACGCAGGGGCGTTCTTGCTCATCTTCGCTTTGGGTTTCTTGCTGAAGAACAACTATTCGCTCCTGCTGATTTACCGAGTTCCCCTGGCATCGGGTCTTCTCCTGCGCAATCTCGTTCACCTCCTGCTTCTCGTCACTCTCGGTGTTCACCTTGCCGAGAGTCGCAACGGGCGCATTTTGCTTCTGACCATTCTCGGTGTCTACACCGCCTTCTTTCTCGCGAACCTCTACTACAATCGGTACTTTGGCAACTACCTCAGCTACAATGATCTGCTCATGGGCCAGGGAGTGCGTCCGGTGCGGGTGCTCGCCCGGCAGTTGTGGCGAGTCTGGGATGTTCTCTTCATCGCGGATTTCCTGGGGATTGGGTTCTTTTTCCGCCGTCTCAATGGGCAAGGAAGCGAGACGAACCTTCGTACGGTCCTCCGTCGAGGAGTGCAGGCAAACAGGGGCTTGTTACTCCTTGCTCTGGCCCTCCTACCGACCCAGCTGCTCCTCGGCAACCTCCTCTTGGGTACTCCCTCGCCGCGGGAGCTGTTTGAACGCTCCGCCGGCGGGTTTGCCGCCGTCTACGGCGTCGGCACCCTCTATCTCTTCGAAATCTACAACTATCACTATTTGCCGGAGGATACCGTGGAGCCCTCGGAGAGCGAGTCGACGGATGAGATCGCCCTCGGCGAAGAACCCGCGGTAGCCGATAAACCCAACCTTGTGGTGATCCAGGTGGAGTCTCTGGACGCCAATATCCTCGACTTCACCTATAAGG
>CAYZHV010000010.1:0-35768 GCA_964478055.1 uncultured Spirochaetaceae bacterium
AGAAACAAGCCGTACTTTCGTAAGAAGATCGACAAGATCAAGGCGCAGAATCTCACTATCGACTATAAGCATCCCGAGATTCTCAAGCGGTTTATAACGGACAGCGGTAAGATTCTCCCCCGCCGGATTACCGGCACTTCCGCGAAGAATCAGCGGAAGCTCGTACGGGAGATCAAGCGCGCCAGGGTGCTGGCGCTTCTTCCGCTTGGCAAGAAGTAGCGCTGAGAAAGTATATGAGCAGCCCCGATGGGGAGCAGCTGAGAGCCTGGGGAGAGAGTGGAGCCGCCGCGGTGGCCGCGGCCCTTCTCTACCTGTCCGGGGGGCTCTTCATGTTTTTTCTGGTCCCCCTGGCCATAATAGCGCTCCGTCGAGGCGATGAGGGATACCTTGTCGCTGCCGTGGGAACTCTGGTCATTGTGGCCATTACTCGCGGAATCATGGCGGTGCAGGTCGGCGTCGGGCTTTCGGGGTTTTTCTTTTTTGGGGAGCTCGCGATGCCCGCGGGGCTACTGGTCGGCTTCGGCCTTCTGCGGTATCTCCGGGGGCGGGTTCCCCAGTGGGCGTACCGGTACGCCCTGGCAACCGGCGTTGCCACCCTGGGTGCGGTGCCGGTAATGGCGGCCCTTGGTGGTTCCACGGGCTTCGAAGGCGCCATGGAGGCGCAGATTGGGCAGATGATGCGCAATCTCGGAGCCGGTGACCCGGATATGGCGGCGCAGATGATCGTCGATGAGGCGATGGAGATGGTGTTGCGCTCCTTCGCGCTCTTTTTCGGGATTGTTCTCGGCCTAGGGGCGCTCCTAGGACGCCATCTGGTTGCGCGGTTTAGCGCCGACGAGCCGTATACGCCACCTGTAGACAGGGTGGCAGTCCCGGACGCGGCGGTCTGGCCGCTGTTGGGGGGCTGGGCTCTGGTTGGCTTGGATGTCCTCGGAAACGTTGGTTTTCTGGGGTATGCGGGCTGGAATCTGGCCCTACTGTTTACGCTTATCTACGCCGTTCAGGGCGTTGGCGTCGCCGCCGCGCTCATGGCAAGAGCGGGAATGAACGCTCGCAGCCGACGGTTTGCGGGAATCGGGCTCATTGCGGCCCTCTTTATCCCGGGGATCAACCTACTGGTCGCCCTGGGAATTCCCGCCCTCGGGGTGAGCGAGCTTTGGGTTGACTTTAAGAGGGAAAAGGAGACGTAGATGAAGGTCATTCTTAATCAAGATATCGAGAACCTCGGGGAAGAGGGAGATATCTGCGAGGTTGCCCGGGGATACGCCCGGAACTATTTGATCCCTCGCAATATGGTGCTTCAGTTTAACGATCGGAACAAGGCTATTATCGAGTCCCGCCGGGAGGCAATTAGCGCCCGGAAGGAAGAGAAGCGAAAGGCCGCACAGAGCGCCCGCGAGCGGATCGAGAGCGAGGAGATGGTACTCACCATGCCCGCCGGTCGAAACAAGAAGCTCTTCGGCTCCGTGACGCCCCAGACTATCGCCAGCGAGCTCGAGAAGTGGGGCATCTACGTAGAGAAGAAGCGGATCGAGATCCCCGAGAACACCATCAAGACCATTGGCAATTTCAAGGTTTCGGTGAAGCTCTACGAGGAAGAAGAAGCTACACTGAGCGTCGCGGTCAAACCGACTGCGGACTCCGAGGCGGCAAAGATCGACCCGGAAGCCCCGGTAGAGCCCGAGGAAAAGGAAGAGCCCGCCGAAGAGGCTGCCGCCGAGGAGAAGGCCGCGGAAGAGGCAGCCACTGAGGAAGCGGTCGAAGAGGAAGCAACCGAAGAGGAAGCAACCGAACAGGAAGCAACCGAACAGGAAGCCGTAGCCGAGGAAACCGCCAGCGACGAGAGTGCGGAGGAAGCGGCAGCTGCGACCGAAGAGACTCCTGCTGAGGAAGCGGACGAAGAAGAAGAGGTCGAGGACAAATAGGCCCGACAGGGCGAGGAGCACTGACAGCGGTGGATGAAGGGAGGGTCCCACCTCACAATAGTGAGGCGGAATCGGCTACGTTAGGGGCCATACTCTTAGACGGAGAGGCTCTGGGCAGAATACTCACCCAAATCCGCCCTGACGACTTCTATCACAGAGCGAATCGTCTCATCTATGAGGCGATTCTCGCTTTGTCGGATCGAAACGACGATATCGATCTGCTGACTCTCACGCATGAGCTCCAGGCCGCCGGAAACCTGGAACAGGCCGGTGGGGCGGGGTATGTTTCTTCTCTCACCTCCAAGGTTCCCTCCAGCGCGAACGTCGAGTACTACGCCCGGATCGTTCAACAGGCGAGTACTCGGCGCCGACTCATTCGCATCGCCCAGGAAATAACCGGAGACTCCTACGACAACTCGAAAGAGATTCGCTACCTTGTGGAGGAGGCGGAGCGAAAGATTTTCGAGATCGCGGAGAGCAATCAGACCTCCACCTTCGTTCAGGCGAAGGAGATCGTCGAACAGACCGTCGAGGCGATCGAGAAGCTCTACCACACCAAGGACGATTACACAGGCATACCCTCGGGCTTTCCCTCTCTGGACAATATGCTCTCGGGCTTCCAGGATAGCGAGTTCATCGTCATTGGAGCTCGCCCCTCGGTGGGAAAGACCGCTCTCGCTCTCTCCATGGCGGCAAACATCTCTATTCACCAGAAGATACCCTGCGGCTTCTTCACCCTGGAGATGTCGGACATGGCGGTCATGCAGCGGCTCCTAGCCTCGGAGGCGCGCATCGGAAGCCAGTCTCTGCGGACCGGGATGCTCAAGCCCTCGGACTTCAAGAATCTCATCGATGCCGCGGGACTCATCTACGAGGCCCCTCTTTGGATCGCCGACACACCGAGCATGCGGCTTCTGGACTTGCGGGCCCAGGCGCGGCGCATGCGATCGCAGTACGGCGTCCGGATCATCTTCGTTGACTACCTCACCCTCGTTTCCTCGGAGAACAACGACCTCCCTCGACACGAGCAGATTGCGGAAATCAGCCGCTCCCTCAAGGCCCTCGCCCGGGAGCTCGAAATTCCCGTTGTGGCTCTCTCTCAGGTTAACCGGGACACCGAGGGCAAGCGGCCCACCCTGGCAAACATCCGAGAGTCCGGGTCTATCGAGCAGGATGCGGACGTGGTACTCTTTCTTCATCGGGATCGTGGCATCGACCGAGAGACCGATGAGGCTCCGAACGTCGTGGAGACCGAGCTTATCGTGGCGAAGCAACGTAACGGTCCGGTGGGGACGGTCAAAATCGCCTTTGTGCCCCGCTATACGAAGTTCGAGTCCTTGGCCGAAGAGTACACCATGGGGGGATAGCAGGAGATGGATCTACGTAACTATGTCGACTTCGAAGACCTGGTAAACGAGTCTGAGCGGCTTGTGATAGATGAGCTCGGCAGGCAGGTTGAGGAGCCGAAAAACCAGGATCTCCTGAGTGACGAGGACCTAGTCCGTGACATCGCCGCGTACGCCCTCAACCATGTTCGTCCGATGTATCGGGCCAATCTCCTCGGGCGGCTCTACGCCAAGTCCCTGGACGCTGAGGACTCCGAGGAGATTCGAAAAGCGGTCTCCGAGGCGATCGAGAAAATACGGACCAACCCCTAGAGCCTAACCCTGTACTCCGAAATATCCTCGTTCTCCGGTGCGCTCAGGTACTCGTCCGGATCGAGCCCCCGGGAGGCGATGAACTTCCCGTCAGCGGTGAGAGCAATCCACTGCCTGTTGCCGAGGACGTAGAAGGTTGCCAGAAAATCCCTGGTGCGCCGCGACCAGATGCTCAGGGAGCCGTCCCGGTTTAGGCCGAGGACGAGCCCGCTGAAGAGGCTCATAGTTCTCGTCTGGTGAGCGTCCCGGGCAAACTCCTGAAACCGCGAGCCGTCGTAACGGCGAACGCCGGACTCTCCGAGGGTCGTAAAGACCTCTCGCTCCGCGCTGTCCACGGCGAGGTCGGCGTTTAGGAACTCTCCATCCACCGAGAAGAGGGTGCGTCGTCGCTGCAAATCACTGCCAGAGAAACTCTGCAGGACCGTCTCTATTCGGTCCTCCGCATCTCGACGAAGGCCAATGGCGTAGAGGCGACGGCTCCGCTCATCGTAACCGAGGCGATAAATAAGAAAGAGCTCCGTGTCCAGGGGGACGGTCTCACCGGTGGCCGGGTCTATCCGGAGGAGGGCGGAGTCGAGTCTTCCGGTAACGCTCTTGCCGATGAGAAGGCCGTGATCCTCGGTCTCGATGGCGGTCTCGATGCCGAGAGCCTGCACCGTAAAGAGCTCTTCCCGAGATATGGCGTCGATAATGGAGACTCGCCCGTCCCGAGTCACGAGAACCAGGCGATTCGGGAGCATGGCCGTAATAACCGTCGGCTGACCCCGGACCGGTAGCTCCAGAGGAAGGATGGTCGAGAAGCGCCCCATGCGGTAGAGTCCGGCTCTGCTCTCCTCGCTCCAAATGTAGGTCGTGCCGTCGGGAGTCTGGGTAAAGCGTACCCCAGCGGAGAAAGGGAGGGAGACGTAGGAGTCTTCCATCCGTTCCACATCCTCGAGGCGAACGTCCTGAGCCTCGAAGAGATCGGAGTCGAGGGTGAGGAGCCGTCCGCTCGAGGCTATCAGAAGCTCCCCATCCCCGGGAGCGATGTCCGTGATCGGCTGAATGACGTTCTCCGCGAAGAGCGACGGGTTTCGCTGGTACCTGCGGTAGCGGTAAATAGTGCCATCCCGCCGGGCGGCAAAGAGCTCCTCCCCGGCGTATCGGATCAGGTTGATCCCCTCGGGAATGTCCCGGTAGGTCGTGGAGTAGCGGCGGTTGAGCCTTCCGTTTCTGAGGGCATAGCTCTGGAGCACCAGCTCGCCGGAGGCTTCGGAGACGAGAAGGGAGACAGACTCGCCGTCGGATTCGATCACCAGGTCCACCGGAGTCGCTCCGAGGCGGATCGAGTCAACTACCTGTCCTCCGAGTACGTCCACCAGATAGAGGGTGCGGTTTCGCACTCCCGCCGCATACCGGCGGTTGCCGAAGAGGCGCATATGCTCGAGACCGGGTTCGGATTCGGAGCGCTGGATCTCGAAGCCGCTCTGAAGGTCCCAGTAAATGATTTCCCCGTTGGTGGCTGAGTAGGTCATGATTCGCGCCTCGCTCTGGGCGACTGCGAAGTAGGAGACGATTCCGAAACCGCGCTGGAGATACTCTTCCTCCCGGCCTGTCCGGGCGTCAAAGAGGCGCATGCTTCTGAACGCCGCCTCGGAGACTACCACAAAGGACCCCTGAGGGGAGTAGGCGAGGTGGAGCGGTTGGGCGTCGAGGTTTCTGGTATATCGCACCTCCCGATTTTCCCAGTTCCAGACTGTGAGGCGGTAGCGGAGGTTTTCGTCGGACTCTACGATGGCGACTTCGGGCCGCGAAGGATGTAGCGCCACGTCGAGTATAGCCAGGTTGGAAATCTGACTCGAATACCGGAGCGCGTCGGTCTCCAGGTCCCAAACCTTGATCTTTCCGTCCACCCCACCGGTGACGAGCAGGTTTCGGTCCTGATCAAAGAGCATGGCGCTCACCGAGTCCACATGGGCGGTTCTCAGCACCACGCCTTCCGCTCCAACCGTCGATGCAAGCAAGAGAAAACCAAGAATGGTAAGCAGCCGGCGCACTAGGAGACCTCCTACTGTCGTGCGAGAAAGAGAATATCGTTAAAAAAGGCGAAACCGATTATAACCAAGACGATTGCCGTTCCGATCATCTGATACCGGTAGACAAACCGAGGGCGCAGAGGTCTTCTCGTAACTCCCTCGAAGGCGGAAAGGAGTATCTGCCCCCCGTCGAGTACCGGTATAGGTAGCATATTCATGAAGAATAGCATAACGCTGATGAGACTCAAGAAGTTGAAGAAAGAAACCAGCCCCTGTCCAAAGCCTGACCGAAATCCCTGCTGCGCAACCTCGCCGACCAGGTAGGTGATCCGGACCGGACCCGCTACCGCCTGAGAAAGGTCCACCCCCGCAAAGAGGAGACCGATGCTGCGCACCGCCAGGACCAGGGTCTCCGTGGTGCGAGAAACTCCGCGACCAAGGGCCCGTACCGGCCCGCCGGCCTGCACCCGAAACTCCAGGGGCTCGAAGCTCACGCCGATTGAGGGCTCTCCAGCCTCATTCTCACCGGGAACGATCTGCGCGGATCGGACTTCTCCACGCCGCTCGTAGGTGATGGTTTGAGAGCCGCTGTCGTTCTGCAGCGCCTTGATGAGGTCGATGGAGTTCGCGACCTCCGTCCCTCCGATGGAGCGGATGCGATCCCCCGGTTGGAGACCCGCCACGGCAGCAGCTGAGCCCTCTCGAACCGATCCTATTACCGGGTCGATCCAGGGGTAAATACCTATCTGCCCCGCCCCGGTCTCCCGGTTGAGGACGGGGGTGATTTCCAGGGCTCGCTCACCTCCGTCCCCGCGTACGCGGACGGAGAGGGTCTCCTGAGGTGACTGGCTTACCTCCTCCTGGATCTCTCGAAAGGATCGAGTCTCCTCGCCGTCAATTGCAAGGATGACGTCGCCGGTCTCGAGCCCTGACCGATCCGCCGGGGCCTCCTGCCCGGTGAGCTCGCTGGCGAGAACGATCCGGTTGGAAAAGGTCTGTACTGTGTATCCCGCCCAGGCGACAATACCAAAGACCAGAACCGCGAAAAGGATGTTTACCAGAGGGCCCGAGAAGAGCACGAGGATACGCTCCCAGGGCTTGGCGGAGTAGAAGGCGCCTTCCTCCTGAGGAATGGTGCGCTCGTCCTGCTGCCACGCCTCCATGAGTGCGTGCTCCCCCTTCATCTTGCAGTACCCACCGAGGGGGATAGCAGAGAGTCGATACTCCGTTTCCCCTTTTTGAAAGGAGAGAAGCTTTCTTCCCCAGCCGACTGAGTACGCTTCAACCTTGATTCCCACGGCTTTCGCCGCCAGGAGATGACCGAACTCGTGCACCGATACGACGAGACCGAGACCGATAAGACCAATCAGAATACTGCCAAGCATGGTGTCTCCCTAGAGCAGGTAGAAAATGTGATAGGCGTAAAAGAAAAACGGCGCCACAAAGAGGGGAGAATCAATGGAGTCCAGAAGGCCACCCCGCCCGGGGATGAGGTTTCCGGAATCCTTGATTTCCGCGGAGCGTTTGAGAGCCGACTCCGCCAGGTCGCCGGCAATGGTAACCACTCCAATGAGGGCTCCGAAGAGCACTGCCTTCCAGAGCGCTCCGGGAAGGAGAGAGGGTATTAGAAGGGCCGCCGCAGCCATTACTAGAACGGAGAAGAGGAAGCCCCCGGCAAAGCCCACCCGAGTCTTGTTCGGACTGATTCTAAGAAAAGGACGGCTCCGTTTTCCCAGGAGCATTCCCGATACGTACGCCATTGTGTCGTTAAGATACACACTCAGGAGAAAGATGAGCAGTACCAGAGAGCTTTGTGGGACACCGGTGAGTAAGACCACGTGGGCCGTCAGAAGTCCCGGATAGAGGGCAATAAAAAGATGGGCCGTGACGGTGCTGTTGATTCTGTTGAACCGTGCGGGCTCTCGCCGAAAGACCTGGGCTGTCAGGACAATACCGAGAATGAGCGTGTAGAGCGCCAGGAGCAGTATTGCTGGCAGGTCAAAGAACACGATAAACACGGCGACCAGCGGCGGGAGCGCTCCCAGAGCGGCAACCGCAGGGATACTTCCGGGGTAGCTCGTGGTTTCCGGGGCAAAGAACTCTCGCAACTCCAGGGCGCTCAGGGCGGAAGCCGCGACGACGATTAGCAAGAAAAAGGGCCGATTGTAGGCGGGAAAGGCAAAAATGCTTGCCACGAGTAGGGGTAATCCCAGGAAGAACACGAGTACCCGCCTGACTACGTTGCTCATCGCATCCCGCCGAAGTTCCGCTTGCGTCGAGAGTAGTCTTTCACCGCTTCTGCGAGATCACTCTTCTCCCAGTCCGGCCAGAGGCGGTCTGAAAAGTAGAGCTCCGCGTATGCGGACTCCCAGAGGAGAAAGTTGCTCGTACGTTTTTCCCCGCCGGTTCTGATAATCAAGTCGGGGTCGGGAAACTGGGGAAGGTCGAGGTGCTCGGATATAGCTTTTTCATCAATCCACTCCTGGGGACCTTCCGCCTGGAGCCATCGATTGACTGCCCGGGCGACCTCATTTCGTCCACCGTAATTCACGGCGAGATTTACGTTAATTCGGTCATACTCCCGGGTATCCTCGGTAACCGCCTTGATCTCCGAGCGTACTTCCTCCGGGAGATTTTCTATATCTCCGGAGTGGTAGAGCCTAATGCGGTTTTCCCGGTAGAAGTCGTACTGGTCCCTAAGATTACGGGCCACCAGACCCATAATGAAGGCGACCTCCTCCTCAGCCCGACGCCAGTTCTCCGTGGAAAAGGCGTAGAGGGAGAGGTACTCAACGCCGAGATCGATGGCGGCAAGGACTATACGCTTTGCCGCCTCGATGCCCTCGCGGTGACCCTTGGTGCGGGGCAGGTTCCGTTGAACCGCCCATCGGCCGTTACCGTCCATGATAATGCCGACGTGGCGGGGTGGGTTCGCGAGCAGGCTATCCTCGGCCATCAGATCTCCAGGATTTCCTTCTCTTTTTCCTCGAGGGCCTGGTTGATCTTTTCTACGTAGGAGTCCGTGAGCTTCTGAATCTCGTCCTCACCGCGCTTTTCGTCATCCTCACTTATGTCACCGGCCTTTTGCTGCTTCTTCAGCTCATCGTTGGCGTCCCGGCGAATATTGCGAATCGCGACCCGGGCCTGCTCGGCCATGTTCTTTGCAATCTTGACGTACTCTTTCCGCCGCTCCTCGGTGAGAGGGGGAATGTTGATGCGGATAACCTTGCCGTCGTTGCTCGGGTTGAGGGAAAGCTCGGACTTCTGAATCGCCTTTTCGATCTCGTTCAGCAAGCCCTTGTCCCAGGGCTGGATAACCACCAGCCGGGACTCGGGAATACTAATCGAGGCCACCTGATTGAGCGGGGTAGGGTTGCCGTAGTACTCGACCTTGATCTTCTCGAAAAGCGCCGCAGAAGCGCGACCTGTTCGGATAGTGTCGAACTCCTCCTGCATCGCAGCGAGGGACTTTTTCATACGGCTCTCAGCGTCTGAGATTACCTGTTTCATCTGGTGCCTCCTTTGCGCACTTACTCCTGGCCTACGCTGTAGTAAGCGAAGTCTACCACCTTTACCTCAGCGCCGGCTTCTTTGCCAACTTCCTGAGCGACCTGCGAAAGGGACTTCTTGTCGTCCTTTACGAAGGCTTGATTGGTGAGACAGATCTCCGAGAGGTGCTTCTTGAGCTTACCCTGGACGATACCCTGGATTACCTTTTCAGGCTTGCCCATATTCTTCGCCTGGGTGAGAAAGATTTCCTCCTGCTCCTTAAGGTACTGCTCATCGACGGTCTCTGGGGAGAGGAACTGCGGATTGAAAGCCGCCACATGGAGGGCTGTGTCGAAGCTGAACTGCTTTACCGCCTCGTGGTCGATCGCCTCCGGCGGCTCTGTCCCCAGCCGGACGATGACGCCGATATTGCCGCTTTCTCCGTGGATATAGTCGACAAATCGCTCGCTATCCTTCTTTTCCAGGAGCTTGAAGCGACGGATGCCCATGTTTTCTTTTATGGTGCTAATGGTGTCCTTTACCATCGCCTCCATGTCGGCGTCCGCCTCGTTGAGCCCTTTCTCGATAATGTGGCCGGCCAGGTCGTGGCCCAGCTTGATGAAGGTGTCGTTTCGGGCGACGAAGTCGGTCTCACACGCCATCTCGAGGATCACCGCTTTGTCACCTTCGATCCGGGTGAAAATCCGCCCCTCGTTGGTGGCGCGGCCGCTCTTCTTGGCTGCGGCCGCAAGGCCGAGCTCTTTGAGATGCTTCTCAGCCGCGGCAAAGTCACCGTTAGCCTCGCTGAGAGCCTTCTTGCAATCCATCAGTCCCGCTCCGGTCTTCTCCCGGAGCTTCTTTACATCTGCTGCGCTAATGTCTGCCATTCGTTCCTACTCCTCGTAGAGCTCTTCCTCGTCGATTCCGGCCTCATCGACGACCTCGTCCTCGGGAAGCTTTTCTTCCTCTTCCTTCTTCTCTGACTCGTCCGTTTCCGGCTCGTAGTCGGAGTAGTCTTCGGCGGTGAAGCTCTCTTCTTCCTCTTCTTCGTCCTCGCCACCGATGGTGGAAGTCTCTACCTCCGGGCTTTCCTCCTCCCGGATGCCGGTATCGATCTCTTCGTCATCGTCCTGGAGGCTCTCGATGACCTCGAGGCCAATCTCGTTGTCCGCCTCGATTACCGCCTGGGAGATGATAGAGGTGAAAAGGTTAATCGCACGAATCGCGTCGTCGTTACCGGGGATGGGATAGTCGATTCCCGTAGGGTCGCAGTTCGTGTCCACCACCGCGACGATCGGAATACCGACACGCTTTGCCTCGGCCACGGCGATCGCCTCTTTCCGGGTATCGATGATGAAAATAATGCCCGGAAGCTCCTTCATCTCTTTGATACCGCCGAGGTTCTTCTCGAGCCGGAGACGTTCCTTGTTGAGCTTGGCTACCTCTTTCTTGGTGAGGCTTTCAAAGGTGCCGTCCACTTCCATCTTTTCCAGCTTCTTGAGCCGGAGAAGGGAGCGCTTGATTGTTGAAAAATTGGTAAGCATACCGCCGAGCCAGCGGTTGTTGACGTAGAACATGTTGCAGTTCTGCGCCTCGCGCTCAATCGCCTGCTGTGCCTGCTTTTTGGTGCCCACGAACATGACCGACTTGCCCTGCAGAACAGTCTGCCGGACCGCCGTATAGGCGTCCTTGATGGCGCCGATCGTCTTCTGTAGGTCGATAATGTGGATCCCGTTTCGCTCGGCGAAAATGTAGGGCTTCATCCGGGGATCCCAACGCTTCGTCTGGTGTCCGAAGTGTACGCCGGACTCCAGTAGGTTCTTCATGGTGACTACTGCCACGTCATCCTCCTCATATCCGATACAGACCACGCACCATCCCCGTTAGACGGGCCCGGTCCGGGCGTCTCGGATTCCTTCTCTTCTATTTCTCGTTACCGCCATTGCGGCACGGAGTCTACATGGGTTCCGAACCGGTCCATGTGAAGTGATACTGGCACAACATAGAGTAAATGGAGTCGATTGGCAACCCCATGACCCCGGTGTAGGAGCCGTCAATGCGGGGTATAAAGCAGCCCCCGAGACCCTGAATGCGGTAGCCTCCCGCCACGTCCTGCCACTCCCCGGTGGCAAGATACCAGTCGATTTCCGTATCGCTGAGGGGGGCAAAGTGAACCGTCGTCGTGGAGACGTTGCTCAAGACCGCACCAGTCGTCGTCTCCAGGACTGCTACCCCCGTATGCACCTCGTGATCGCGCCCGGAGAGGGTCTCGATCATGCGGCGGGCGTCGGCCACGTCTCGCGGCTTGCCCAGCGCCTCCGTCCCCCGGGCGACCACCGTATCCGCCCCCAGGACCAGCCGGGTTTCGGCGCGATCCGCCACAGCCAGCGCTTTTCGTTCCGCCAGCCGCTGAGCCATCACCGGCGGGGCACCCCCTACTGCCTCCTCGTCAATGTCCGCGGGGACGGAGGCGAGGCTAATCCCGAGTCGTTGCAGGAGCTCCTGCCTTCGAGGGGAGCGGGAGGCGAGGGTAATGCGTTCAGTCACTGCTCCGTCCCCCTTCTTTTGCTTTTGTTCCCCGAGGGGCGGCTGAGTTTGCCCCGGATTTCGAGGCCGAGCTACCGCTGGAACCCGATTTGCCGCGGACGCCGGAGGTTTTGGAACGCTCAGACCGCCGAGAGCCTCCTGTTGTTCCGGCCACAGCTCGGGCAAAACGATAGCCAAAAAAGAGTCCCAGGAAGGTGCCCGGATTAACCTCCATGTAGAAGGAGATGACCTTTGCGTCAAAGCCCACGGGCCCCGTGGAAAGGTCGAGTTCCAATCCCCCCAAGGCGAGGAGGGATACCAGGACCTCCCAGCCGAGGGTGCCGGCGAGGATTGCGAGAACAAAGATCAGCTGAGGCGAAAAGAGAGTGGGTGTTGATCTGCTCGGCATCTGTAGTGTCGCTCCGGTGGTTTTCTGCTATCCAGGACCGAGAAGCGGGGAAAGTCCCCGAGGCGATCCCAGCCGGGCGAAATCTATCACGGCCGGGGCCTCGATTGCTACTGTCAGGAACCGTGGAGATGGACAGAATTGATTGACCTTAATCGGTCAGTTGAGTAGAGTAGGCAAGTCGGACGCGTAGCTCAGCTGGATAGAGCGCTGCCCTCCGGAGGCAGAGGTCGTGGGTTCGAATCCCGCCGCGTTCATTGTATTGCTTGACCTAACCCCGGCTATTATCTAACCTCAGCGGAAATGAGTAACAGCCAAGGGCGTGATACGACCCTGGAACTGATCGCGTTCCTCGGGGCGGTCTCGCTCTTTTTTTCGACCATAGAGTACATCATTCCGAAACCAGTGCCGTTCTTTCGCCTCGGCCTGGCGAATTTGCCGATTATCGTGACTCTTCCCTTCTTTAAGCCGAAGCACACCCTACTGCTCGTGCTGCTCAAAGTGCTCGGGCAAGGGCTCATCAACGGGACGCTGGCTTCCTACGTCTTCTTCTTTTCTTTGGCAGGCTCCTTTGCGAGCGTTTTTGCAATGCTCGGCGCGTACCGCCTTGGGGGACGGAGGATCTCCCTCATCGGGGTAAGCATTTTCGGGGCGGTGGCGAGTAACGTGGTCCAGGTGCTGCTCTCGGTCTTCTTTATCTTCGGAACCAGCGCCTGGGTGATTGCGCCGCTCTTTCTCATTCTCGGAAGTGCCAGCGGCGTGGCGATAGGGTTGTTTGCCGAGCGATTTTTCGAGAGTTCCAGCTGGTTGGGGGAGGTGCGCCGTGAGTATTCGGCGGCAGCATAGACTCCTTCGGGACAACTTTAGCGCGATTCACCTCTTTCTAACCGGTGCTCTGACCCTCCCTGCGTACCTGCTCCAGGAAGAGCTCTATATACGCCTCTTCCAAGTGTTACTGTTTGCCGCTCTGGCGGCTCTAGCGGGCAAGCGTATCAAGTGGCTCTACTTCGTCATCATGGTCTCATCCATCACCTTTTTTCACCTTCTTGTTCCCATGGGACGGGTGATTTTTGAGTTGGGTCCGCTGCCGATTACGGAAGTAGCCCTTCGGAACGGGCTACTCAAGGGCCTCACCATAGTGGGGCTTGTCTTCATTTCGCTTTTCTCGGTGCGCTCGGACCTCAAGCTGCCTGGGCGCCTTGGGGGACTCGTGGCCAGGCTCTTTTTCTATTTTGAGCGAATCATGGAAGGTCGGCACAAGATCGAAGCGAAACGGCTGATTGGGAGCATTGACGAAGTCCTAACCTCTATCTACGCTCCTGGTATACCGGTAGAGCCGGTGGAACTAACGGAGGGAGCGACCAGGATCTCTCGTGGTTGGGCCCGGGGAGCAATGGTTATCTTCGTGGCCTTTCACTGGTTGCTGCTTCTCCTTTGATGCTCCTGTTCAATAAGGCGGTTTAAGATTATGAGTGACTCATACAGTTTTGGCGGTATTCAGCAAGTGGGAGTCGGTATACCCCGGATCGAAGAGGCCTGGGACTTCTATGCCCGCGTCTTTGGGATGGACGTCTCAGCCTTCCGGGAGGCTGCTCCGGCGCCGTTTATGACTCGCTATACCGGCGGATCGGTCCAAAGCCGTGATGCCGCGTTGGCGATAAACCTCGCCGGCGGTGGAGGCTTCGAAATCTGGCAATACACCAGCCGGACGCCGCAACCGCCGAATCGGGAGATTCAACTTGGGGATACCGGCATCTTCGCCGTGCGAATGAAGAGCACCCAAGTTGCCACAGCCTACGCCGGAATCAAGGAAAGCAAGGGTGAAGTGCTCGGTGGTATCAAGCCGGCACCCAACGGGCGGGAACATTTTTTCCTCCGGGATCCCTACGGCAACATCTTTGACGTTGTCTATGGGGACGGAGGCGAGTTCTTCTCCAACCAGAAGGCGAACACTGGCGGTGTGGAAGGCGTCCTGATCGGTGTCTCCGAGATGGATCGTTCTCTCGAGTTCTACAAGACGGTTCTCGGGTTCGACCGAGTCGTGTATGACGAGGAAGGGACGTTTGAGGACTTCCAGGCGCTTCCTGGGGGCGATCGCACCGTTCGGAGGGTGCTCCTCGAGCGCTCCGTCCCCGCCAAGGGGTGGTTCAGCGAGCTCTTCGCGCCGAACCGTATCGAGCTTGTGATGGCAAGGGAATACGAACCAACGCCGATTTTTAAGGATCGCCTCTGGGGTGACCTCGGTTTCATTCATCTCTGTTTCGACGTGTGGGGGACGGAGGCGCTAAAAGAGGCGTGCGCTGCGGCGAATCACCCCTTTACCGTGGATTCCAACGAGACCTTCGAGATGGGGGAGGCGGGGGGACGTTTTTCCTACATCGAGGATCCCGACGGCACGCTCATTGAGTTCGTTGAGACCCACGGAATAACGATCCACAAGAAGCTCGGACTCAAGGTGAATCTTGCCAAGAAAAACGAAGCGAAGCCGCTGCCGAAGTATATGCTGAAAATGATGGGATTCAACAGGTTCAAGCCGACGGCGCCTAACTAGTATCGGCGCCTTCGATACAAGCCTCGGCCTTCTACAACTGCGCAGGAGCTCGTCTGTTTCAGTTTCGCTCTGTTTCGCGGGTCGGCCCGTCGGCGGGGTCGATTTTGCCTAGCGTTTGTTGCCGGCTGATCCTGGTAGAGTTGGCACACATAGAAGCCCGGGGAACACCAAGTGCAGGTAAATCGATGGGGGATCAAGGATTGAGTAGTCCCCGTCCCGAATGTGCCTGATGCCACAGTAGGGATACTCCGTTACCGTCTTGACCATATGCGCTGCTACGGGATTCATTACGATGTACAAAAATGTGGTAATAAACTGCCGAAATGACTCGATTATCCGGCTCTTGAATCGATCGTACCAGACATGACCGAAGTATCCGAAGGCGCGATTGAAGGCCGTGGCGAATACGCTGAGGATCCATTGCATGATTCGAGAGAGGTTTTCGCCAGGCCCGGGGCGAATCATCATATGGAAATGATTGCTCATCACGCAGAAATTGCGGACGCTGAAGGAGTATTTCTTTTTCGCTCGCCTCACGACATCAAGAAACAAGTCCTTGATGACCGGCGAGTCGAATATGAACTCCCCCCGATTTGCCTTCGCCACCACGTGATACTCCGCACCAGCTTTCAGAAGTCTTGGGTGTCTCATGCAAATGGAGTACGACAGTTCATGGCTCTTGCTTCAGGTAGCGATAAAATCTTGCTTAATCGCCTCCTGCGCCCAAGTCGCCGGCCTCCGTCCCCGACGGTGACCTCCTACGCGACCTAGAGCCCGAAAACTTTGCGCACTTTCTTCTCATCTTCTCCGGTCATATCCAGGGTCAAGTTCATTTCATCTCGCATTTCTTTGAACTTGGCAATGGTGATGGTAACATCTTCTTCGGTGTGGGATGCGGTGGGAATAACCCGGAACATCAGGAGTCCCAAGGGAATAACCGGGTAGGTAATGGCGGTGACAAAAATACCTCGCTCCCGCAAGTAGCTCACCAGGCGCATACCTACCGCGGCGGTTTCCTCCGTCCCTATGGGGACAAACACCGAGCAGATCGGAGACTCTCCCGGGCCCACGTAGTAGCCGAGTTCGCGCAAACCGGACTTTAGACCGTTGCTGATCTCCCACATCTTCTGTCGGTTTGCCTCTCCGGAGCGCACGAGCTCGAGGGTCTTGCCGAGGGACTTCACGTAGACCATGGGGAGGCTCTTGGCGAAGACCTGGGTTCGGGCGTTGTACATGATCCAGTCCCGGACGGGCTTCGTTGTGGCGGAGAAGCCTCCGATCGCCGCGAAGGCCTTTGCGAAGGTGCCGAAGTAGATGTCTACCTTGTCCTGTACTCCGAAATGGTCCGCCGTGCCCCGGCCCTCGGCTCCCATAGTGCCGCAACCGTGGGCGTCGTCAATGTACAGCCGGGCGTCGTAGCGTTCCTTGAGCTCAGTGATCTCCTTGAGCTTCGCGAGGTCCCCGGTCATGCCATAGACGCCTTCGGTTAGGATCATGACACCGCCCTTCCGGTCTCGGTTTACTCGCTTGAGGACGGTTTCGAGGCTTTCCATATTGTTGTGCTTAAAGACGCGCACCTGCGCCTGGGAGCCAAAAGCGCCGTCGACGATGCAGGCGTGGGCCAGCTTGTCCATTACGAGTGTGTCGTCCGGCCCCGCGAGGGATGCGATAGTACCCTGGACGCCAAGATAACCGTAGTTAAAGAGGAACGCCGCCTCCTTTTCGGAGAAGTCGGCGAGCTGCTTCTCAAAGTCGAGGTGGTGCTGGGTGTTTCCGCTCATCATGCGAGATCCCATCGGGGCACTCAGTCCATACTCCTCCACCGCTTCTCGGGCGACTTCCTTAATATCTGGATGGTCTGCCAAGCCGAGGTAGTTGTTCACGGACCACATGATTTTCTTCTCGCCCTGGAACTCCATGACCCTATCCGGTTTTGGAGGAAGAACGGGACGAGTGAAGTAACTGTCTCCCGCGTGACGCAGCGGGCCGAAGTAACCTCCGTCCCCGGTGCACTTGTCAAAAATATCCACGTGCTTCGTGGTTTGCTGGACGTCTGCCATCGTTTTGGGTCTCCTTATCCGATCCTATCCATCAGTTTGCCGAGACTTTCCGGATTCCACTCTTCGCGGCTCAGGGTGAGGTCCGGCTCTATCTGTTCTTTTCGTTCTTCCTGTTCGAGGCGATCGAAGCCGCCACCGGTAACGTTAAGCATTACGCTTTCATCGCTGCGGATCTTGCCGTCTCGTACCGCTTGCAACAGGGCAGCGGTTGCCACGGCGGCCGCTGGTTCGAGATCTATGCCCTCCAGCTCGTGGAAGAGCTCCCCGGCGGCTTTAGCGGCACTGTTGTCGACCGCATAGGTCTCACCGTTAGTAGCGGAGAGTGCGTCGTAGAGGCCGCCGATGGGGGAGTAGGGCGGTTTTCGGTTTGCGAGGACTGCGGCACTGATGGCGCTTATCTGCGTCTTTCCCAGTGCTTCATCAATATCGAGAATTTCCCGGCGTCCTCGAGCCCAGGAATCATGGAGTAGGGTGAAGGGGGCATTCTGTGCGAGGTGAAGCTTTGAAAGATGAGCTCCGAAGCGTCGATCAGCTATGAGGCGCTGATTCGCCTCCCAGGCGGCGATCGCCCCGGTTCCGCTACCCACGGCCTGAACGTAGTGGTCCGGGATGCGGCCGATACTGGTTGTGGCCGATAACATGGTGGTGCCCATACCGTCTCGTCGAGCCACGTTCTTCGCTCCTCCCTCAGGGACGTATCCGGGAAGCTGGCATACTCTGCCGGCCAGAGCGATTGCGTCGGAATAGTCGGCTCCGTCCCCAGCTGCCAGGACCCTCACCGCAGGACTTGGCTCCCAACTGCGCCAGAGCTTGTCGAGATTCTCTTCGGGGACCACGATCAGTAGTGGAATGTGATGCTCCGAGCAGACCCGATGAAAGGCTCGGGCGGTGTTTCCCGCGGAAGCGATGACGAGGGTAGAGTCGAAGTCTTCGCCAAGGCGCCCGGCAACGGAGTACGCCTCGCACTCCTTGAAGGTGCCGCTCTTCATCGTCGCACCAATTTCGGGCCAGTAGCCGCTGAAGGTAATATAGAGTTCTGGCAAACCGAGAGCCTCTGCGAGGCCTGTGCTCTTGTACGTAACAGGCGCGGAGGAGCCGGGAAGAATCCTTCGGATTGGTAGCCACTGAGCGTACCGATAAAGCCCGAGGGACGGAGCTCCGGGTTCGAGCTGACGATGGGTATACTCTGCTCGGAGAAACGCAGGAGTTTCGGAGCGTGGATTCGTTAAAGGATAGTTGCCCGTGCCTGGCTCCAGGTCGTCTAGTACCTCCTCCCCCGTGCCGAGGCAGCGGAGCGAGTAGTGGGACGACTGGAAAAGCCATTCCAGACTCTGTCGACTGTCGGTACCCGCCGGACTGGACATACTCCACCTCTCCATTTGCTCTTCGTCGGCGAGTATTGCGAGCCCTGGCACAGATGTCAACGAAGAGGCTTCACATCTAACTCGCCTCTAACAATGTGTTGCTCACCGGAAGCGTAAAAGGAGGTTATGCATGATTTGGAGGGTGAATATGTGAGCACCAGATTCACTTTCTGCATAACTCGTGCTACTATAAGGTCATGCAGCGAACCCGCTGGAAGCAGCGCCGAGAGCTATTTCTGGAGCAAGGAACCAAACTTATATCCCGTTACGGCTTTAGAGACGTGTCAGTAGAAGAGATTGCTCGAGGCTGTAGCATGAGTGTTGGTAGCTTCTACAAGTACTTTCACAGCAAAGAGGAGCTCTACGAGGAGATCCTCGACCGCCTCGAAGGGGAGGGAATACGCAAGGCGAATCAGATCGTCAGCCGCCTCTCCTCTCCCGTGAGTAAGCTCAAGGCGGTCTACCGTTTTATTACCCTCGGTGTTCGACAGTACCCAATTCTCCGAGGAGTTCTGCTCAGAGACGAGAAATACCTCTACCCCGGCTTCGAGGCGCGTCTGCGAAAAGGGGAGGGCGTTCGCGCTCACATTGAGCGCCTGCTCCTGGAGATCATAAGTGAAGGCGGTCGACGGGGCATTTTTCGTACGGGTCTCTACCACAACGCCTCCCACATGGTCGTTTCGATTCTCGACACCGTCATCGCCCACATGGACGACCCCGACGTGGATGATCTCATCAGCGACGTCCTCGTTCTCGTGCAGCGGGGCCTGCGAAGGGTTATACGTATTCGGAGGCGGGACGAGCGTCGGGACCGACGGCTCCTCGAAGAGGGAGAAGGGCCAGAATGGCTCGAAACGGAGTAGCTACCCAAGCCGGACCGGAAGGAGTCCACCCCGGCTCCGTCGATCACCCCGGGGCGCGCTTACTCCTCTTCCCCTTGCTCTTCGGACTCTCCGCTACTCTGTCGCAGGTCTAAATAGAGGTCGACGATTTGGTCTTCGTACTCCTCTGGGGCCTCGAGGTAACCCCAACCGTACTGGGGTATAAAGATTCCGGCGTAGATGTTGTCATAGTTTCGGACGACGCGATAGGGAATCGCCTCCTCTTCGAGAATCCCAGCGAGACGGGCAGCTTGGGCTTCGTTCTCTATGTCAATAATATGCTTGAAGGTTGTTTCATCCATAAATTTAATAAAAACACAAATTTCCAGAATAGGCGCAATGAGCGCATATATTCCCTTGACAACACCACTGTATAGCAGCTAATTTTACCCATTACAACGCGTAGGGAGGAAGGCTGTGGAGCTATGGCTTTGGATCACCCTTCCCCTCGCGGGTGTACTACTAGGTTGGTCAATTAGATGGTTATATGCCAAGTTCCAGCTCTCCTCTTCGGAGCAGAGAGCGGAGCGATTAAAGAGAGATGCGGTTCGAGAAGCTGAAGCCGAGAAGAAAGAGATCATACTCGAGGGCCGAGACGAGCTCCAGCGAGAGCGTAACGAGCAGGAGCGGGAGCTAAGAGATCGGCGAAGCGAGCTTCAAAAGTATGAACGCAGACTTCTGCAGAAAGAAGAAAACCTAGACCAGAAACTGGCTGCCGTAGAAGAGCAGCAGGAATCTGTAGTTGCCCGTGAGAGGAAGCTGACTGAACGAGAGCAGGAGGTCGGCGAGGAAGAAGAGCGACTCCGAGGGGAGTTGGAGCATATATCAGGGCTAACTGCCGACGAGGCGAAGCGCATGATTATGCAATCCCTGGAGGACGACGCTCGCCACGAGGCTCAGGGTCTAATCAATAAGATCGAACAGGAGGCGAATCTCACCGCCGACAAGCAGGCACGGGAGATTCTCGTCTCTACCATTCAACGGATCGCCTCGGACGTCAACGCAGAAGTGACGGTTACCTCCGTCAGTCTTCCGAACGATGAGATGAAGGGACGAATAATCGGTCGCGAGGGCCGCAATATTCGCACCCTCGAAACGCTGACGGGCGTTGACATCATTATTGATGACACCCCGGAGGCGGTGGTTGTCTCCTGCTTCGATCCGGTTCGGAAGGAGATCGCCAAGCGCTCTCTTGAGCGACTCATCTCAGATGGCCGAATACATCCCACTCGTATCGAGGAGGTGGTGCAGAAGGTCACCCAGGAGATGAGCCAGACGATCTATGAAGAGGGAGAAAAGGCGCTCTTCGAGCTCGGTATTCATCACCTCAAGCCCGAGGGTATCCGTGGTCTGGGGCGTCTCGCCTTTAGGACGAGCTACGGTCAGAACGTTCTGGCCCACTCGAAGGAAGTTGCCATCTTTGCCGGGATGATCGCCGCTGAAGTGGGAGCGGACGTCGAGCTATCCAAAAGAGCGGGGCTTCTGCATGATATCGGCAAGGGCATCGAGTCCGATGGCGATTCCAACCACGTCGAGCTGGGTGTAGAACTGGCCAAGCGGATTGGCGAAGACCCGCGGATAATAAACGCGGTAGCCGCTCACCACGGCGACGTTCCCCACAGCTGCGTGGAGTCTGTAGTCGTGCAAATCGCGGACGCCCTCTCAGCCTCTCGGCCGGGCGCGCGAAGGGAAACCCTGGACAACTACATCAAGCGGCTTGAGAACCTCGAGAAGATCGCCGAGGAGTTCGAGGGTGTGCAGAAGGCGTACGCCATTCAGGCGGGACGAGAGCTGCGCATCATGGTCGATCACGAGAAGGTGAGCGACCAGCGGGCCAAGGAGATCGCCAAAGAGATCGCCAAAAAGATCGAAGACCAGCTGCGCTACCCTGGTCGGATCAAGGTAACCATGATCCGAGAGACCAGGATTATCGAGTACGCCAGATAAGAAGGGAGCTTCCTTGGGGAAGGTAGAGTACGTAACAACCCTGGTGGTCGGGGATGTCATTGGGCAACCCGGCTCCCGGGCTCTCTTTTCACTCCTTCCTGGGGCAATCAAAGCTACGGGAGCGCATTTTGTCATAGTAAACGGGGAGAATGCCGCCGACGGCTTCGGTCTCACCCCGGAACAGGTTGGGCAATTCTTTCAAGCCGGAGCCAATGTCATCACCAGCGGCAACCACATCTGGCATCGAGAGGAGCTTTTTCGCACCCTCGACCAGGAGCAGCGGCTCCTCCGTCCCCACAACTACCCGAAAAACAACCCCGGACACGGCTATGGCATCTACGAGGTCCGGGGCAACAAGATAGGGGTCATCAACCTCCAGGGGCGTTATCGGATGAAGCCGATCGACTGTCCCTTTCGCGGTTCCCGCGAGGCGATTCGAGCGGTGAAGAAGGAGACGAAGCTTGTCTTCATCGATTTTCACGCCGAGGACACCGAGGAAAAGGAGTGCCTGGCCTTCTATCTCGATGGCGAGGTCACTGCGATTTTTGGGACTCACACACATGTCGCCACGGCGGATGAGCGAGTCCTGCCGAAAGGTACCGCCTACATAACCGACATCGGGGCCACTGGACCAGTCAAGAGCGTCATCGGCTTCAATCCGGCCATTAGCGTCGAGCGTGCCCTCACGCAGATGCCTCTGCGAAATGAGGTGGCCGAAGGTGCGGCTGCGCTGAACGGCGTGGTAATCAGCGCCGATGCTGAGACGGGCAAGGCACGCTCCATAGAGCGCTACCGGACGGAGTCGGCGGTCTGAGAGGACAAAATCGGCGGCCCCGTGAGATACTGTTCCCGGGACGAGACCGACGTGAAACCGACGCTGCTCCAATTGGCGAGAAAACGCTTTCCACAGATTGAAAAGAAGGAAATCTACGCCTCTATCCTCTGCGGAGAGCTCCTGGTAAACGGGGAGCGCCTCAAAGACCCGAAACAGCGTGTCTCCCCCCAATCGGAGCTCGAGCTCCAGCGTCGGCAGTATGTCTCCCGGGGCGGGGAAAAGCTCGCCGCGGCTATCGAGGCGTGGAAGCTGCCGGTGGAGGGTACGATCTGGATCGATGCGGGCAGTTCTACCGGCGGCTTTACCGACGCGCTTCTGCAGCACGGGGCGGCCTACGTCCACGCTGTGGATGTGGGCACCAATCAGCTCGCCTACTCACTTCGTCGGGATCCGCGGGTAAGTTCGAGAGAAGGAACCAGCCTCTTCGACCTCACCGACTTGGAGCCGCCGGCAGACTACGCATGCTGCGACCTCTCCTTTCGCTCCCTCGCCGGTGCGGCGGCTCATCTTCTCGCCCTAACCCGGGAACAGCGACTAATAGCCCTTCTCAAGCCGCAGTTCGAGCTGCAGGAGCGGAACAAGGAGCTTCCTGAGGGGGAGCGCACCCCTTTTGATGGGGTTGTTCGGCAGGAGGAGACGGTTGATCGCCTTCTACGGGAGACTTTGGAGATGGTCTGGACTCGCGACGGTGCCCGGGTGGAGCAGATCCTTGAATCCCCGGTTCGAGGTAGCCGGGGAAATCGGGAGTTTCTGGTGGATCTCCGTTCCAGCACAGCTCCGCCGGACCGGGGCTGGATAGACCGTCTATTGGGAAATCTGAAAGGCTAAGAGGAGAAGTGGCGACGCCCTAAGGGCTCGCCGATGTAGATCCCCTCGCCCCCGAGGTACTGGATTCGCTCGCCCTCGATGAGAATTTGCACCTCATCGATGGTGGAAAACTCCGTTGCGGAAAAGACAATCTGCTGCAACTGCGCCATGAATCCTTCGACGCCCATCGGATTGAATCGAAACTCCTCATTGAAGTTGAGATAGGCCACTCCGTCCTTGACCCAGGCCGAGCGAAGCTCCGTCCCCTCCGGGATCAGGTTGAGGAGGCCCATATTGAGCTCGTCAATGGTGGGGCCTGAGAGAAGCGCCTTCAGGGTCTCGGTCATGGGACTGTCGGTGTAAAAGACGGACCTGGTCACTGCCTGCGGGTAGATGGAACCGTCTTCGGTGACCCGAATGTAGTAGAGCTTGGACTCTCGCTCTCTCCGGAGCCGCTGTTCCGGTTCATCCGTCCGCTCCGGAGGCGGCTCTACGGCTGTCACGGTTTCGACCGCTTCCTGCTCCTCGGACTCATCTGTCTCGGCACCGCTATCCTCCGCCTCGTCGTCATCGGGCTCGCTGCTCTGCCGGGGTTCCTCCTCGGCGATTACGGAGGGGGAAGAATCCTGCTCTTCCTGTTCATCCATGCTTCCGTCACCAACCTCTTCTTCGGAGGAGGGCACCGGTTCCTGCTCTCTCCGTTCCACAACTACCGTGGGGTCCTTCCCACGGATTTTAGTGGAGACGATCTCCACGAACTGCGTGGACTCGAGAACCTGAGTTATGTCCTCCCGGTTTGCGAGGTAGATCACAGCCACAAAGAGTATAAAAGCCGTCCAGAAGAGAAAGCCGAGCCGGCCTCTGCCCTTTGATCGCGAGTTTCCCATGCTGAGAGTATCGGCGTAATGGGCTCGAGCGCTTAATGTCTGTGTAGCAAAGATTTGACACCGGGTTATGACAACGCGTATAGTGCAATGACAATGAGAGAGCTTGAAGGGATTTCCGCCTCTCCGGGTATATCGATCGGCAAGGTCTTCCTCTATCTGGATGACACGCCGTCGGTCCCCCGGTACGAAATCGATAACGAACAGATCAAGACGGAGATGCAACGGCTCCATGACGCCGTGGAAAAGGCGGAATCCGAGCTGCAGGGTCTGAAGAAGCAGAGGGAGGAGGATCACGACGACGATACGTTGAAGTTCCTCGACTCTCATCTCCTTATGTTGAAAGACCCGAGTCTCTTCGAGAACGTAGAACAGAAACTCCACGAGCTCGAGATGAACGTCGAGTGGGTGCTCTATCGAGTTACTCAGGACCTCACAGGCAAGCTCTCGGCCTCGGGAGACGAGTATCTCCGGGAACGAACCGCGGATCTCAATGATGTCTCCAAGCGCCTCCTGGACCATCTCATGTTCCGGGACCGTATATCGCTCGCGGACCTGCAGGAAGAAGTGATACTGGTCACCCACGACCTAATGCCTTCGGACGCCTTGGCGATGAACAGCCGCATGGTAAAGGGAATAGCCATGGACGCGGGAGGAAAGACCTCCCACACCGCCATCCTTGCCCGCTCCTTTGAGATTCCCGCGGTTCTCGGCCTCTCGGAAGTGACCCGGAGTGTTACCAGCGGCGAACAGATCATCGTAGACGGTAACCGGGGGCGGGTAGTAACCCAACCGGACGAGAAGGCGGTTAAGCGGTATCTCCGGGTGCAGAGTGAGTGGCGGCAGCACGAAGTGCAACTCATGGGGCTCAACGAGCTCCGCGCGGAGACCCGGGACGGGAAGCTCATCCAACTCAAGGCAAACATCGAGGTCCCCGAGGAGGTTGACGCAGTCCTATCCCACGGGGCCGACGGTATTGGCCTTTACCGTTCGGAGTTTCTCTTCCTTCGACCCGGGGGACTTCCCACGGAGGACGAGCAGTACGAGGCGTACACCCACGTTCTTGAAGCGATGAACGACGCTCCGGTTACTATTCGTACCCTCGACGTCGGTGGTGACAAGATCAGTCCGGACCTCCGGGAGGCGAAAGAGAAGAACCCGATTCTCGGCTGGCGGGCTATTCGTTACTGCCTGGCGAATCCAGACCTTTTCAAAACCCAACTTCGAGCGCTCCTGCGTGCCTCGGTCAACGGTGCCCTGCGCATCATGTTTCCCATGATTAGCGGCCTCGAGGAGCTATCCCGGGCGTACGAGGTTCTAGAAGAGGTAAAAGAAGAGCTTCGAAACGAAGAGGTCCCCTTCGACGAAGAGGTGCCGGTGGGCATCATGATAGAGGTGCCCTCGGCGGCCCTCACGGCGGACATTCTGACTCACAGGGCGGACTTCTTCTCCATCGGTACGAACGACCTCATTCAGTACACCATTGCCGTCGACCGTGGTAACGAGAACATCGCCTACCTCTACAGACCCTTTCATCCCGGGGTGCTACGGCTTCTCAAGTCGGTGATCGACGCGGGCCACACCGGGGGTATTCCCGTGGCGATGTGTGGTGAGATGGCCGGCGATCCCGATGCAGCGGTCGTCCTTCTTGGACTCGGACTGGACGAGTTTAGTATGGGCGCCGTCGGTATCCCAGAGGTGAAGCGTATTATTCGCTCCGTCGCCCTTTCGGAAGCGGAGGAGATCGTGGGCAATGTTCTCGAGATGCGTTCCGCCGACGAAATCGACAAGTACATCCGGGACACCATGGAGAAACGCTTCGGGGTCACCCACTACGAATAGTCCACTGCTGACAAGAGCCGAGACGACCAACATGTATAGTGTCCATCACGGTGGTGGGCAGTAAGGACAGTATGAAACGAAGTGTAATAATCGCCGGGCGTCCCAACGTCGGCAAATCGACCCTATTCAACCGAATTGTAAGACGGCGACACGCGATAACTGATCCCACCCCGGGAGTTACCCGGGACGCAATCAGGACCACCGCGGAGGTCGGAGATCGCGAGGTGTGGCTCGTGGACACCGGCGGCGTGACAAACGAAGCCGGACCCTTTGACCAGATCGTAAGCCGTAACGCCCTAGAAGAAATGGAGAAGGGGGACGTGATTGTCCTTCTTTTGGACGTTACGGGCCTCACCCCGGAGGATGAGGAAATAGTCAAGGCTGCGCGACGGATCGGACGCCCGACGGTCTGCGCGGTAAACAAGGTCGACAGCGAGAAGCGGGAGCAGGACCTCTGGAACTTCTACTCTCTGGGGTTTGAAAAAACGATTGGGATTTCAGCGGCTCACGGCCTCGGCATGGAGGACTTGGAAGAGGCGATCCTGGATTACCTGAACCTCCTCGATGAGGCCGGGGCGGATCTGTCGGAGATAACCGAGGAGGAGCTCCGAGCGGAAGAGAGCGGGGAGATAAAGATCGCGGTCCTCGGACAGCCGAATACCGGCAAGTCGAGCCTCATGAACCGGTTTCTCAACCGCGAACGCGCCCTGGTGTCCGAAATCCCGGGAACGACCCGGGACGTGGTGGAGGAGAGTTTCGAATACAAGGGGCGCCCCTTTCGGATTCTCGACACCGCCGGCATGCGGCGCCGTACCAAGGTAAGGGAAAACGTCGAGTACTACTCAGTACAGCGAGCGGTCCACGCCATAGACGAAGCCGATGTGGTCTGCCTCGTCGTGGACGCCCAAAAAGGTCTGGTAGAGCAGGACAAGAAAATCGCTTCCCTGGTGGTTGACCGGGGTAGAGGACTGATTCTCGTTCTCAACAAGTGGGATCTCCTCGATAACCTGGGCAATCAGGAAGAGGCTCTAGTGGATCGGATTCGCTTCCTCTTTCCGGTGCTCTCCTTTGCACCGATTATCCCCACCTCGGCTACTACGGGCTTAGGTATTTCCCGGCTCCTTGGGGTGATTCAGGAAGTCTTCGGCCAGCTCCATCGCCGGGTGGAAACCTCCCAGCTCAACACAGCCCTTCGGGCTTGGGTGGCGGAGACGCCGCCTCCGAGCGGTCGCAAGCGGTGGAAAGTGCGGTACATGACCCAGGTCTCGACGCATCCGGTGCGTTTTGTCGCCTTTGTCAATCGCGCCTCGGACTTTCCTAGGTTCTACTACCAATTCCTCCTTAATCGTATACGTCGGGAGCTCGGTTTCTCTCGGGTTCCCATCGCCCTGGAACTGCGAGACAATAGTCGGAGCGACTGATGCGACGCGTGGTGGGCACCCAGGAGATGGCAGAGCTGCTGGGGGTTAAACCCCACGTTCTTCGTTACTGGGAGCAGGAAATACCTCTCATAGCGCCTGACCGGGATACCGGAGGACGCAAGGTATATCGCGAGCAGGACCTCCGCCTGCTCTATCGGGTTCGTCATCTCGTCATTGAGAAGAAGCATACCGTCCAAGGAGCCCTGGAGCGCATCCTGGATGAAGCTTCCCCGGGGCAGGCGCCCCAGAAGGCTGCCTTCGAGGGACTCAGGGCGGACCTCCTGGCTTTGCGAGGTCGCCTTCTTGCTAACGAGAGCAAGGGTCGCGCCGGAAGGTTCCCGGAACCCAAAGCCGCGCGGGAAGCTGAGTCGGCGCGGGACGCTAAAGCGGCCCGGGAAGCTAAAGCGGTGCGGGAAGCTGAGTCGGCCCGGGAATCGAGCCGCGATTCAGGGGCTCGGGCCCTCGAGGCGGGTCGCGCAACCGCCGAGGACAGTTCGAGGACGAATCGGCGACCCTGGGCGCTGGAGTCCCTGACTCCACAGCGACTGACTGACGCGCCTCGGACGCCCCCGGCGATCACCCTGCGGCGGCACCTAAAACCGGAGTCGGGCTACTTCCGGGCGGCTGCGGCGGAAATGGTACTGAGGGGAGAGCTCTTGCTGGTTACGGTTTCTCACCTTTTTCTCAGTAGCCGAGATGAGACCCCCGCGGAGTGCCTCCCGGTCTGGCCGGAGAGTCGCCGTTCGCTTCTCGAGGGAGCGATGGAGCGCTCCCGAGCCATCGCCTACCGCCTCGGGCGTCCAGCGAGATGGCTTCATCTTGTCTGGGACCGGTTTCTGCCGGAGGTGGAGCGGCAGCTTCCTTCCTATCCGGCTATATATCGGCCTGAGTTGCTCGCTGTCCCGGGCCCGGAGGCACGGGATGGGCTGCCGGGCTTCCTCCAACCTTTGGCTGGCTCTCCCTACGCGACTTTTCTCGCCTGGCTTCTATCTATGGAGGACTACCCCTCCCTCATTCACTTCACCCCACTTGAAGAGGTGAGTGCCCCTTTTCTCGATGAAGAGCTTCTATCGTTCCATCTTGCCGAGGGGGCGGGAGCCTCGGCGAGGGCTTGCGATAGAGGCGGCGGTCGATGGCGCCTTTCAGGTGGTATGATCTATTCCAGTGACCGCCTTCAGGATGAGGCGATCCCTCTGGAGAGCCCTGATGGTGCTGCCGATACTAGGGAGAGGCAGGTTGCAATGGCCCACCTCTTCAGCGCGGTAGGTGGTGTTGCCGTTCCTGCTCCGAGGCGATGCCTGAGACCGGTGCGGTACGATCGGGGTTGGCCCGAGGAGCTGGAAAAGCTCATGGCTCTGCTTTTTCGCGACTGGTGCGAGGAGGTGGGCCGACGGCCTGAGCGAGAGATCGATCCGCTGTTCGCCGAGAGTCCAGAGGACCTTGCCCGAAGGAGAAAAGTGCGACGTGATAGGAGAGAAGAGAGCTCATAGCGGCCTAGTCCCGGGCGCCCGAGGCCGACACGTCGTGGCGGCCCTGGCGATTCTGCTTCTCGGAGCCCCCCTTTTTCCGCAGTACGCCCGATTCGCCGAGGATGAGATCGTCCCGGACAATAGTGCGGCCCGGCTCTACGCCGAGGAGCTTATTTTCGCCCCGGTTGGCGAGATTCCTCTGACTGATCGTGAATTCCTCGAACCTTATCCCGGTGCTCCCGACTTTCTCTATAGGACGGAGGTTCAGAACGACCATCTCTACCAGCTCTTTCTCAACGAGCACGGGGGACGATTTCCGGTCTATGGAGCCGGCAGCTACATTATCAAGCGCTCCTTCGACGACGGTCAGTTCGTTCAGGCAAAGGTGTTCCTGCGCACGGACGAGGGGTTTTTCGCCCGGATCTTCCCGGACGGAAGCCGGAGCAGGATGAATCTCTTCATAAACGGAAAGCAGCTCTACAACGAGATACCCGTGCCACTCCGCTTTGAAGAGGTGCTCCTTGCACCGTTTCGGGAGGTTGTGGAGGCGACTCGGCACTTGGTGGACTGGTCCCTCCTGCGTCCCACGGGAACAACCGAAAGCTACGCCGCGGTGGAGCAGATGGTCCGCAAGGCCCGGGAAGCCCTACCTTTGCTTCCCGACGCGGAGGACGGCGCCATGGACGCCTCGGGAGGCCTGGTCTTCATCGAGAGCCTTCGGGCGATGGAACAGCTCCCGGGCTTCAACTGCTCAGGCTTTGCGAAGTGGATTTGCGACGGGGTCTACGAGCCTGAGGAGGGCTCTTTCATGGCGATAGAGCCGTTGAAGGAGAAGCACCTTGCCTACCGAGGCACCGGGTGGACTACCCCTCGAGAGGCGGACCGGGATCCCTTCTTCGGCCTCGACTGGACTCGAAACCTCGCCCGGACCGTTGCAGCGGCGGAGCGCGGAGTGCCCCCGAGGGAAATTAGCCCCGAGGCGATGGACGTGCGGTCGGTGCGGCTTTCGAATTACATAGAGGACGTGGGCTATCCGGTGGACGAATTGCGTCACGTGCTCTACTACCTAGCGGTAAAGGAGCCGGGCCATTTCTACCTCGGCTCGGTTAATCGGGAGTTCGGCTCCGAGCCGGTGCTGCGGCAGCACACCCACGTGGTCGTACTCTTTCCCTATTTTTCCGACGAGGGGACCTTCGAAGTGGCCGTCCTCGAACGCAACGTGGAGACCAGCGTGGAATCCCTGGAACGTCGTTACGGAGGAGACTATCTGCATCTGGTCCGGGTTGCCGCGAGCGAGGATTTCGAACCTCCTGTCTTCAATAATTGAACAACGAGCTTCATTGAGATAGACTTCGGCACGTATGAAGCGAGCCCTCATCGCCATCCTGGCGATATTAGGCTGTCTCACACCCCTGTTCGCCCAGCAAGGGGCAAGACAGCTCTTTTTCGAAGGGGAAAATCGATTCGCAAACGAGGCGTACGAGGCTGCTCTCGACCGTTACAGCGAGCTCATCGAGACCCACCCCGACTCCCGGTACGTTCCGGATGCTCAGTTTCGTCGCGCCCTGGCGCAGTACCATCTCGGGGAGTACGAGGAGGCGATTATTCTCCTCGACCGAGTGGAGCGGCGCTTTCGATCGACACAATTTCTCGACTCCGTCCCCTTCTGGAAGGGCCTCTCCCACTACTACGCGGGGGACCCGGAATCGGCGGAAGCGGAGCTCAGCCGGTTTCTCGAGGGTCCCGGCGACGGTGAGCGCGGTTACCAGGCGCACCTCTACAGAGGAATAATCCGCAGTCGAGAGGGGCGGCCGACGGCTGCAGCGCAGGACCTGCGCGCCGCGGCGGAGACGGATACTCCGGAGATCGCGGGCTACGCTCGAGCACTCTGGGCCCAACTCCTAACCGAAGAGGAAACCTACGATGCCCTGGTGGCGGCCTACGAGCAGGAGACCTGGGCGGAAGAGGAGCTCGGGGACTGGAAGTCGGAGGTACTCTTCTACGTGGGAGACTCCTACTTCGAGCTAGGCCGACTGGAGGAAGCCGAAGCAGTCCTTGCGTCCATCGAGCCGGGTCCGCAGGAACGGGAACTCACCGCGGCTATCTACCAGCGCCGCTTTACCATCGCCCAAAGGCTTAATCGTGAGGTTCGACCTATACTTCAAGAGGCCGAGGAGCGCCTTGCGGGGGCGGTGGGTGTCCTTCAGGAGTTCTGGCTCCAGGTGGGGGTGGAACGGTACCGGGCGGGCTCCATGGATCTCGCGGAGTTCTATTTTCGCCGGGTCTGGGACCTCAGGGACCGAACCCGGATATCCGGGGCCGCACCCCTCTATCTGAGTCGCATTCTGCTCCAGGAGGGCGACGAGGAGGGGGCGGCGGCGCTTCTCGAGGAGGCGTGGGAACTCGAGCTGGCACCGCGAGAGGAGATCACCCTCGCCCTGGCGGGGCTCTACGTTGAGCAGGAGATGTACACCGAGGCGCAGCCGCTTCTCGAGGGGCTCCTCGAACGGGAGAGTTCGAAAGAATCCGAGGTGCGCTATCGCCTCGCCTTTGTCTACTACAACCGGGGACGTACCGATGAAGCGTTGAACCTCATCGACGATACTTTTTCCGAGGGACTCGCCGGGGGACAGAGCTCCAAGCTCCTTCGCCTCCGGTCTCGGGCGCTCAGGGATCTCGGGCGCTACCGACAGGCACTCCAGGCGATTCGGGAGTACGTCGCCCTGGAACCGGATGACCCGGTGGCCCGGTTCGAGTACGTGACCCTCCTCTTTCGCCTCGGCGAGTACCAGCGCCTCCTGGAGGAGCTGGATAGCTCCGCAGAGACGCTCTCCGGCACCGAAACCGAGTACCTTCGCGGCCTCGCCCAGGTGGGTCTGGGCCGCTACGAGGAGGCGGTGGAAACGCTCACCGGCCTCGAAGGAAGTCCCTCCCTGGAGCCGTATCGGGAATACTATCTCGCCTGGGCGCAGTACCGCCTCGGGCGCAACCGGCCCGCCCTGGAGAGCTTCGACCGGATCTCCCGGGAGCGAACCTCTCCCTTCGCCGCAAAGGCGGCGTACCTCGGTGGCTGGAGCGCCTTTGTCCTCGGTTCCTACGATCGCGCCGTGGAGCTGCTGCGGCGGGTTTCCTCCTTCGACACGACTATGGAGATACGGGAAGACGCCTGGCGTCTCCTCGCGGAGAGTCATCGTGCCGCCGGAGAGCCGGCGGAGGCGCTCTCGGTCTACCGAACCATCCTCGCCGAGGCGGAGCGGGGTAACGTAATCGCCGAGGCGTGGCTCTCCTACGCCCTGCTTCTCGAGGAGCTGGGCAGGACCCGGGAGGCGGCGGAAGAGCTTGCTTCCCTGAACGGACAATTCCCGCAGACGACACAGGGAGAGCGAGCCCTCTATGAGGAGGGGCGCCTCCTGCTGGAGACCGGCTCCTATGAGGCTGCGCGAGAGCGGTTTCTCGAGTACCGAAGAAGGTATCCTAGTGGCGATTTCGGTGACGCAGCCCTCTATCAGGAGGGGAATACCCTTGTGGCCCAGGGTGAGCCCGCCGGGGCGATCCTGGTCTGGGAGCGATTTCTCCAGGAATTCGGCGATAGCCCTCTCAGTTACGAGGTAAAGCGCTCCCTGGCGCCCCTCTACGCGGAGCGGGGAGAACTCAGAAAGGCGTACAACTTCTACGGCGAGCTCGTGGCGGCGTTTCCCGAGCGGGCGCGACAGGATGGCCTGGAGCAGCGGCGGCAGGAGCTTTCCCTCCGGCTTCAAGGGCTTTCCGACCGGGAGGCGACCCTCTGGGCACGTATCGAGAGTCTCGACGCCGGCACCGCGGAGCGGCGGGAGGCTATTCTGGAGCTTGCGCGAATCGTGATTTACGAGGGCGGAGCCCCGGGCCCGCGGCGGGAGCTTCTGGTGGGCTACCTCCGGGAGCTCGGCGAGAGCGACGACCCCCGGGCTAGTCGAGCGAATTTCCTCCTTGGAGAGCACTACGCGAATCGAGAGGAGTACGATAGGGCGATTGACGCGTATCTGGCCGCCGCGGAGGAGGCGGGACGAGACCTCACCGGCCGCTCCCTCTTTCGGGCTGCCCAGATGTACGGCGCCCAGGGAGATCGGGGGGCGGTACGGACAATTGTCTCTCGAATCGAAGAAGAGCTCCCTGAATCTACCTGGGCCGCCGAAGGCCGGCGCTTACTGGGAGGGGAGCGATGAGGATCGCTATGCTGCATCACCCAGGATTTCTCCTGGTTTCCTTCGCTATACTACTGTTGACTGCTCTGCCCGGAGGGTCTTTGTACGCCCAGGAGGAGGCGCCGGAGCCTCCGGAGGAGACGGAGATCATCCTTCCTCCGGAGTTCTTTGACTTCAGGGAGGCGGGTCCTCAGGAGGTTGATGCGCTGCTTCCGGAGCTTCCACCTATCGAGGCCCCGGGGTTCAGTGTCCCAGTGCCGGAGCCCACGGCTGACGAGGGAGAGGCAGTCGCGGTTCGTATTCCTGAGCCCGAAGAGGTTTTTCGGGAGGAGGCCGCCCCCGGGGGCTCTTCGATCTTTACCACCGGAACCCTCGGTGCCGGAAGCGTCAACTACATTCTCGGGGAGCTGGCACTCTACAAGATCGGAGAGGAGCCGCGATTCCGTTTCGAGTATCTCCACCGCGGTCTCGATGGCTTTGCCTTCAACGATCCCGGAACGGGCCACTTCCACCGGTTGGACCGCCTGGCCGGATGGGTGGCGGCAGAGTCGGAGAGCGGGACCAGCGGAGAGCTCTCGGCGACCTACCGCGAGCGGGAAATCGGTTTTCAGGGGAGGCCGAGCTTCTACTCCTCTGAGTTCAGAACTATCGAGGGAGAGTTGCAGTTTCGCTACCCCCTGGCTGACAGAGTGGCTGCCTACGCGCAAGCAGAGCTCGGCTACACTAACCGGCTCTATACGGTGAAAGACCCGACCCTGGAGCCCCCGGAGACGGGTGAGAGCAGGGTACGCCCCCGATTAGGAGTCGCTTTGGACTTCAATCGGTTCGGCCTGGATCTCTACGGTCGCTACGGCCTCCGGGACCTAGGGGGTACTCCGGTCTCTACCGTGCAGGAGTTCGCCGGCGGGGCGGAGGCTTCCTACGAGCTCGGGGAGCAGTGGACCCTTGGTGCAGGGATGGAGGTGCTCCGGGAGATCGACCGTTCCTTCCTTTTTCCGTTCTTTCTCTCCCTTGGGCTCGACCTGGAGGACCGTTTTTCGCTGGAGCTCGCCGGTGGAATGGAGTACACCGTGCCGACCCTAAGAGAACTCTGGCAGGTGTATCCCTTCCTTGCTCCGGGAAGCACCGGAGAGTGGGAGCTCCCCTCCCAGGAGGCGTGGTACGGCGAGGGAAGCCTCGGCTGGCGGCCACCCTTTACGGGTCTCGAATTCGAGCTCCGGGGAAGGTACGAGGAGCGGTTCCGGGGAATGAAGATCAAGCCCTATGAGGAGAGCGTGGATCTCCTCCCTTTCGAAACCGAGAGTCGGGAGCAGCTGACCGGGGAGTTTAATACACTCTGGCGCCCCAACGCCCGGGTGGAGCTGACCGCAGGGTTGAGAAGTCTCTTTCTAAATCGCCACTTTCTCGAGCCGAGGCATGAGGGAACGGTAACCGGAGACTATCTCACCCCGGGCAGGGTCTGGGGCGCCCGATTCGACCTCGCTGTCCCCTTCTACGACGAGCTCCTGCTGCCTCAATGGAACATGGAAGCGTACGTTCGTCCCCTCGAGGCGGTTGAGGTTCGCCTCGGGGTGGATGATATCCTTTCGCCCCTCCTCGAGGATGGCCGTGGCCGGGAGGCCAACGAGCCCACCGAGGAGTACCCCTTTGTTGAACCGGGGTTTACGGTCCGGTTGGAAGCCCGGATCACCCTCTAGGAGAAGCTAACTGATGAGAGAACTACTACTTGATGGTGGACCGATCCTCTGGCTGATAATCCTCCTCTCCGTTGTGGGACTGGCGATTATCATCGAGCGAATGCTCTTTTTCCGGAAGATCAGGACCGACGAGGACGTGATCATAAACCGGCTAAAGGCGACCCTCCAGAAGGGGCACTTCGACGAGGCGTTGTCCATCTGCGAGGCGAATCCGAGCCCCGTGGCAAACCTGATGCGGGTCGGCATTGAACACCGGGACTACTCCCAGGAGGTGATCAAGGACATGATCACCGACGCGGCGAATATGGAGATCCCGAGGATGGAGCGCTTTCTCTCCTCTCTGGGAACCATCGCTCACATTAGTCCCCTCCTGGGACTCCTCGGTACGGTCACCGGAAACATTCAGGCCTTTGGCGTCCTGGGATCAGGAGGAATCGCCGGTGGTGATCCCGCCATCCTCGCCCAGGGTATCGCTGAGGCACTCATTACGACCGCCGCAGGCATTATCGTCTCCGTTCCGGCGGTGGCGTTCTATAACTACCTGGTGAGCAAGGTAAACCACTCCATTATTCGCCTGGAGAACCGGGTAAGCGAGCTCGTCTTCTTTCTCAAAGGAGCGAGTTGATGCAGTTTAGAAGAAGGCTACAGCCCCAGGCGCGGGTCGATCTCATCCCGATGATCGACGTGGTCTTTCAGCTCGTCGTCTTTTTCATGCTCTCCAGCACTCTTGCCACCACCGCCGGCATCAGTCTCGCCCTTCCGAGCTCAGACACAGCCAGTGAGATGGTCACCTCGAATTTCACCGTCTCCATCGTCTCGGAGGAACGGATCTACCTCAACGGCGAACCGTTTTCGCTGCAGGAGCTGGAGGCGGAGCTCTCCGCGACCACCGGAGAACAGGGTCCCATATCCGCGGTTGTGGAGGCGGATGCGGGGATTCCCTATCAGCTTGTCATCACCGTCCTCGACGTGCTGAGGCGAAACGGACTCACCGCGGCCAACCTCAAGACAAGGCTGGAATGAAACACGTCGACGCCGAACGCATAGTTTCAGCCCTCGTTCTGGCGATCCTCATTCATCTCGTTATCGCGGTTGTGCTCGCCCTGACCGTTCCCTGGGAGTCGGATCCCGAGGAGGAGTTTCGCGAGCCCCTACGGGTGGTGCTGAACGAGCCGCCCCCGGAGGAGCTCCCGGAGCCAGCACCGGAACCACCGGAAGCCCCGGAACCCGAGCCGGAGCCTGAGGAGCCACCACCGGAGCCGGAACCGACCCCTGAGCCCACGCCGGAACCTACTCCCGAGGCCCCCAGCGCTCCAGCACCTCAGACCCCGGCGCCTCGAGACCGGGAGCCGGGGACGGAGCAGCCCCAGGCCGAGCAACCGCAGGCGGAGCAGTGGGACATACCGGAGTCCGCCCAGGAGCAGTCTCAGCCTGCACCGCCGCCGGAGCCACGACTCCGGGAGCAGCTCACCCAGGACCTGCCAACGGGTCCGGACGCCCAGTTTCGACAGCAGCAGCAGGAGCGGATGGAGCGGGAGTTTGCCGCATTGGAAGAGGAGCTCTCGGAGATAGAGCGGCTCCAGGAGGAGCTGATCGCCGCCCGGACGGAGAGCGAGGAGCCCGGAACTGAGGCGTCCGCGGAAATCGACCGGCTCCAGCGCCGCCTGGACCAAGCTCTTTCGAACCTCGACCGTCCCGGAGACGAGGACGCGGTGGTCCGGGTCGGGCCTGAGGGTGAGCCCTCGGGGACGGAGACCGGGGCAGAGGAGGGCCCCCAGACAAGTGGCGGGCGGGGCCTGGTCGCCGGAGA
>CAYZHV010000011.1:0-35641 GCA_964478055.1 uncultured Spirochaetaceae bacterium
TGGTGTTGCTGTCATCCCCGCCGATGACCACCACTGCGTCGAGGTCATTCTTCTTGCAGACCGCAAGGGCCGTGGCAAACTGCTCGTCCGTCTCGATCTTGGTGCGGCCCGAGCCGATCATGTCGAAGCCGCCGGTGTTTCGGTATTGGTCCACGTAGCTCGGGGTGAGTTCTATTTTCTCATCCTCCAGGAGTCCGCTGGGGCCACCGAGAAATCCCCAAAGGGTGGAGGAGGCGTTGGCGTTCTTGAGGGCATCGAAGATCCCGGCTATGACATTATGGCCACCGGGCGCCTGTCCTCCGGAAAGAATCACACCGACCCGGCGCTCCTTACCGGCCTTTTCGTTCTTTCCCTCGGAGAAGGTTCCGATCGGCTGTCCATAGCTCTTGGAAAAGAGTTTTTTCAGGTCCGCCTGGTTGTCCACGCTCTCCGTAGGGCCTCCGAAGGAGAGCGTAATGTCTTCTATGGAACGCTTGATGGAGGGGGGAAGCTTCGGGTTGTACTCATACCGTGCTTTCTGAAGGGGTGATATTGTCATCGCTATTACTCCAAGTAGAAGGTGGAGTCTTATTCTATCGGTTGTAGTTTCCCTATTCAACCACGGCAGCTCTGAGAGGAGCGGTTCCTTGACTAGGCGCCCGGGGGCGCCTATCGTACACGTATGGCCCTCCTCAAAATGCGCAATGTGATTCAGCACTACGCCTGGGGATCCGCGACGGCGTTACCGGAGCTTCTCGGTATTCCGAATCCCGAGGAGGAGCCGATCGCGGAAATCTGGATGGGGGCTCATCCAAAGGCGCCGAGCACCCTCCTTCATCGAGAGGGGGAACTGACTCTTGATAGGGCGGTGCGGCAGGACCCGAATCGATGGATCGGTCCCGCCGGGGCGGCGAGATTCGGCGGGGAATTTCCGTTTCTGCTAAAGCTTCTTTCTGCTGAGAGGGCTCTGTCGATCCAGGCGCATCCAAGCAAGGAGCAGGCTGAAGAGGGATACAATCGCGAGGAGCAGGAGTCTATTCCCCTCGGTGCTCCGCACAGGAACTATCGGGACCGCAACCACAAACCGGAGCTCATGCTGCCGCTCGCGGAGTTCTTCGCGCTTTGCGGCTTTCGCGAGCCCCGGGAGATAGAAGCAAACCTTTCAACCTATCTGAACCGCGTCTCCTCCTCCGTCGGCGCTTTGCCGCGTCCTGACCGGGCGGGACTCGAGGCGTGGTTCAAGGAATGGATGCGTCTCCCCGAGGAGAGCCGGCGGGCGCTGCTCGATGTAGTTTTGGAGGACGTTCCCGGGACGCCTGACTTCGACTCCCCCCTCTGGTGGGTTGGTGAGCTCAACAGAGAGTATCCGGGAGACTTTGGCGCCCTCTCGCCGCTCTTTCTCAATCTCCTCCACCTGTACCCGGGAGAAGGGGTTTTCATGGGGCCCGGAGTGCTCCACGCCTACTTACGGGGTACGGGCGTCGAGATTATGGCCAACTCGGACAACGTACTTCGTTCCGGTTGTACGGTGAAACATGTGGACCCGGAGGAGCTCTTGCAGGTCCTCGATTTCGAGGCCGGGGGCGTTGAGAGAATTGTGCCCATCCCGATTGAGGCAGGGATGGAGCTCTTTCGCACTCCCGCGGAGGAGTTCGAGATACTCCGGCTGTCTCTGAGTGAGGAGAACCGGCAGTTGAGGCGCAATGTTACGAATCGGGCTCCCCTGATACTGCTCTGCACCGCGGGGCGGCCGGAAGTACGGGCTGAGGATGTCTCCTCTGAACCCCTATCCCCGGGGGAATCTCTCTTCGTGACTCCCGGTACGGCGACAGTGGAGATCTCCGGACCCGGCGTGGTCTACTGTGCCACCGTTGCAGGAGCCTTTGAGGGATAATGGCGGGTCGCGTCTGGATCGACGGCGATTCGGTTGCCCGGGAGGCTCGACGTCTCGTGGAGCGACACGCCGGCGCCCGAGGTTATGATGTGGTAATTGTTTCGGACCGGCGGATTCGCCCGGCTTCGGAGGAGCGAGTCGAGACTGTTGTTCTCGAACCCAAAGAAGAGGCGGTAGACCGGTATCTCCTGGAACATGTTGCACCGGAGGAGCTTGTGATCACCAGGGACATTCCTCTGGCGGAGTCTCTACTGCAACGGGAGGCCCTGGTGTTGAACGACCGTGGAGAAGAGTTTACCGAGGAGAATATCGGAAAGCGTCGGTCCGAGAGGGACATGATGCTCCTCCTTCGGGAGAGCGGGGTAGTCTCTTCCGGCGGAGCGAACTACGGGAAAAAGGAGCTGAAAAACTTCGCCGATGCCTTCGATCGATTTGTTACGAAACGGTTGCATTGATCGGCGAATCGTTATTATATTACTGATTGCCGAGGGATATGGTCAGGTTTACGATTCCTCATCACGGCAGACCAATAGAACTACCAAGAAGTTATAGAGAGGGGAGAGGATCATGAAGACTACACAGGTGACAGACGGCATTTGGCGCCTTTCAGCGAACGTGGAGAATATCCTTTTCGAAGGCATGTGGCCCATACCGCACGGCATTGCCCTCAACTCGTATATAGTGAAGGGAGAAAAGGTCGCAATCGTTGACGGTGTTTGCGACTGGGATGGCGTGCCGGAAACACTCTTCGAGCAGTTCGAACAGATGAACGTCAAGGCTGAGGATATCGATTACGTCATTATCAACCATATGGAACCGGACCACAGCGGCTGGCTCCAGGATTTCAAGAAAATCCGGCCGAACTTCACTATCTACACCAGCGAGCGGGCAAAGGATCTTCTCGACGCCTTCTACGGAATCGACGAGCTCGGTAATGAAATCGTCACCGTCAAGTCCGGGGACACCCTGGATCTCGGAGACGGCCGGGTCCTCGCTTTCGAGGAGATCCCGAACGTACACTGGCCGGAGACCATTGCTACCTTCGACACCAAGTCCGGGACTCTGCTTCCCTGCGACGCTTTCGGTTCTTTCGGCAGCGTAGACGACTCCGCGGCGTACGACGACACCCTTACCCAGGAGCAGATCGACTTTTTCGAGCACGAGGCGGTTCGCTACTACGCCAATATCGTTGGAGCCTTCTCCTACCCGGTGATCAAGGCGGCCAGGAAGGTAGACAAGCTTCCGATCAAGATTATCGCCCCGGGCCACGGCATCGTCTGGAGAAAGAATCCCGAGAAGATCGTCAACGACTACAAGCGCTACGCCTCCTATTCAAAGGGACCGGCGAAGCCCGAGGTCACCGTTATCTGGGGTAGCATGTATGGCAACACCGAGAAGGGTGTGGAGCCTGTGGTAAAGGGACTGGAGTCGAAGGGTGTCAAGGTTCACGTGCACCAGGTTCCGGAAACACATATGTCTTACATCATTCGGGATGTCTGGCAATCCAGCGGCGTTGTTCTAGGCATGCCCACCTACGAGTACGGTATGTTCCCAGCCATGGTTTCGGTGGTCGACGAGATCGGCAAGAAGAAGGCCCTCAATCGAAAAGCGTTCCGCTTTGGCTCCTACGGCTGGTCCGGAGGCGCGCAGAAGGAGCTCGACGAGATGGTCGAGCGACTGAAAATGAAGTGGGAGTTCATCGAGCCCGTTGAGTTCAAGGGAGCCCCCTCGGAAGAAGAGATTGATCTCCTCTACAAGAGAGGGGAGGAACTCGCGGAGAAGGTGCTCGAGTGGGCCGGCGCGGAGGCGAAGTAATCGCCGGGTAGTTACAAGAGTAGGTTTTAAAAGAAACGAAGGGCCGTCTCCTCCAGGGGGACGGCCCTTTTGCTAGGAGTTCCTCTGGGAAGAGGGATAGGAAGAACTAGAACTCCGCGCTTCCCGGAGTTCGGGGAAAAGGAATTACGTCACGAATGTTCTGCATTCCCGTGACGTACTGAATGAGCCGCTCGAAGCCGAGGCCGAAGCCCGAGTGCGGGACGCTACCGTACTTGCGAAGGTCCAGGTACCACCAGTACGCAGATGGGTCGAGTCCCACCTCTTCGATGCGCGTCGAAAGACGGTCCAGATCGTCCTCCCGCTCACTCCCTCCGATTATCTCACCGAGCCGGGGTACCAGCAGGTCCATGGCTCTCACGGTCTTGCGGTCCTCGTTCTGTTTCATGTAGAACGCCTTGATTTCCCTCGGATAGTCCGTCACGAAGACCGGGCCGCCGACGACCTGTTCGGTGAGATACTTCTCGTGCTCGCTCTGAAGATCAGCTCCCCACTCGGGCTTGAACTCGAACTTCTGGGATGCTTTCTCCAAATGGCCCACTGCCTCGGTGTAGGTCATATGGGCGAACTCCGCCTCGACCACCTTGGTGAGCCCTTCGAGGAGGCCGTTGAGAATACGCTTGTCGAAGAACGCCATGTCCTCCTCCTGTCGTTCCAGAACCGCCTTTAGAATCTCCTTGATAAAGCTCTCAGCGAGCTCCATGTTGCAGGAAAGCTCACAGAACGCCATTTCCGGCTCGATCATCCAGAACTCTGCCAGGTGGCGAGTCGTGTTGCTGTTTTCCGCCCGAAAGGTCGGACCGAAGGTGTAGACCCGGTCGAGGGCGGTGGCGTAGATCTCAGCGTTGAGCTGACCGCTCACCGTCAGGTAGGAGGGGCGGCCAAAAAAGTCCTCTTTCGGGTCAGGAGTCTTGCCGGAGCCATCGGCCGGCGGCAGGGTGGTTACTCGGAAGAGCTCCCCGGCGCCCTCGGCATCACTAGCGGTGATTATCGGGGTGTGGACGTAGATAAAACCGCGCTCCTGAAAGAAGGTGTGAATGGCGTAGCTGAGCGCGTTGCGAACTCGGGCCACGGCACCGAAGGTGTTCGTTCTCGGGCGCAAGTGCGCTATCTGCCGGAGGAACTCAAAGGAGTGCCGCTTTTTCTGCATAGGGTAGTCCTGCGGCGCCGGACCCACGAGTTCGAGGGCCTTGCCGGCGAGCTCCACCCGCTGATTCTCTCCTGGAGACTCCACCAGCTCTCCTTCGACCCGCAGGCTCGCCCCGGTAGAAATCGAGTCTATGACCTCCTGGAGATCCGTGTTCCCCTTGTCTATGATCACCTGAAGATTGGACAGAGATGAGCCATCATTTACCTCGAGAAAGCAGACGTTCTTGCTGTCACGCTTTGTGCGCACCCACCCCTGGGCCAGAACGGAAGTGCCCGGCTCAACCTTGTACAACAGATCTCCAACGCGATGTCTTTCCATGGAGGATTAGGTACCACACCTCCCTTTTCCTTGCAACCGGCCCGGGGTGTTGCTATTGTTTCGCAGATGAGCACGAGCAAGCTGTACCAGGACTCCGAGATCGGTCCACTCAGACGAGTGGTAGTTCATGAGCCCGGGGCGGAGGTGGAGCAAATGACTCCCGCCACCGCCGGGGAGCTCCTCTACAATGACATCGTCCCCGGAGAAGTGGTTCGTCGGGAGCACCGCGCCTTTCGTCGGCTCCTGGAGCGCTACACCAGGGTAGACGAAATCGCAGACCTTCTGGTGGAGGCGCTCCGAACCGAGGCGGGGAGAGCCTTTGCGGCGGAGAGGCTGGGAGAGCTTGCCCCGTGGATAGACTTTCCCCTAAAGTCCGAGGCACCGGAGAAGGCCGCAAAAGTCCTTATCGAAGGGCTTGCAAAGCGCTCGAGAGGCTTTGCGGAGTATTTTTCCTCCCGACACTACGACCTTCCGCCGCTTCCGAACCTTTACTTTATGCGAGACAGCGCGTTTGTGTTTCGCGATACTCTTTTCCTCGGCTCCATGGCGCACAAGGTGCGAGAGGGGGAAACGCTCCTGACGCAGCTTGCCCTCGGGTTCAGCGGCCGCTTTGAAAACAGCCGGATCGTGGAGATGCAGGAGCGAATCGAAGGGGGAGACATCGCCGTGCTCACCGGCAATCTGATCGTGGCCGGCCTTTCTCAGCGAACCGCGCCGGAGTCTCTCGACCGCCTGGCAAAGGAGGCCGCCGCCGCTGCGGGCGAGGCGGTGACGGTGATCGGCGTAGTGTTGCCTGCGGAACGCTCGACCATTCACCTGGACATGGTGTTTACGCAGATAGACGAGGAACTCGCCCTGGTACACGAGAAGACGCTGGAAACCGCCAAGACTCTATCGTTAACCGTGGAACCAGTGGGTGGCACGTTCCTTCAGGAATTTTCCTCTCTCCGAGATGCTCTGAGAGCCGCGGGGAACCCTCTAAAGTTCATTCGGTGTGGGGGAGAGGATCCGGTCTCGGAGGCGAGAGAGCAGTGGCTCGCCGCGGCCAACACCTTCGCCCTCGCCCCTGGCGCGATTGTCACCTTTGAGGCGAACGCCGCAACCAATAGCCGCCTCGAGAAGGAGGGTTTCACCCTGCTCGTGCCCGGGGAGGACGCGCTACCGGAGCCGCCGCTCTCGGGGCGCTACGCCTTTACGATTCCCGGGGTGGAGCTCGCTCGGGGCGGGGGCGGGCCGCGCTGCATGACTCTGCCGGTGGCTCGCGCTGCGCGGGGAGCTACTATCTAGGCTACACATCGTGTCGGCGAATCCACTATACTGGGCACTCCAATGAAACGGGCAAGCAATCTCAACATACACTCATTTGTAAAACTCCCGCCCCCAGAACAGCTCAAGCGAGAGTACCCCGCTTCGGAGGCGAGCAACGAGACAGCGCTGGAGGGTCGCGAGACGATTCGTCGCATTTTGACCGGCGAGGACCCACGTCTCTTGGCCATCGTTGGACCTTGCTCGATCCACGACACGGACGCCGCCATTGAGTATGCGAAGCGACTCGTGGAGCTTCGGAAAGAGGTTGAGGAGAGCGTCTATGTAGTCATGCGGGTCTACTTCGAAAAGCCGAGGACTCGACTCGGCTGGCGGGGACTCATTCTGGACCCGAAACTGGACGGGAGCTACGACATAGAGACTGGCCTGAGTCAGGCCCGAACCTTGCTGAAGGATATCACTTCTCTCGGGCTGCCGGCGGGGTCGGAGATGCTCGACCCGATAGTGCCGCAGTACATAGACGAGTTTGTGAGCTGGGCCTCGATCGGAGCGAGGACCACCGAGAGCCAGACCCATCGCGAGATGGCAAGCGGTCTATCCATGCCCGTGGGATTCAAGAATGGCCTCGACGGGAGCGTCGAGAGCGCCCTGAACGCGATGGCTTCTAGCCTCGAGCCCCACTCCTTTCTCGGGATCGATGAGCAGGGTACCACCTGCGTTGTGCACACCCGGGGCAATCCGGATGTTCATCTCATTATGCGGGGAGGAAAGAACGGCCCCAATTACTACCCTTGGGACATCGTTCGGGCTGAGGAGTTGCTCAAGCACAACGGTCTGTCGAGCCGAATCCTCGTTGACTGCAGCCATGGCAACTCCCAGAAAGACCACGCCCGACAACGGGAAGCACTAAAGGCGATTCTCGACCAACGGGCTGAGGGTCGGACCTCGATTACGGGTTTTATGCTGGAGAGCAATCTCCTTCCGGGGCGGCAGCCGATGGCACCGGTGGATAAGCTGACCTACGGCCGGTCGATCACTGACGCCTGCATAGGTTGGGAAGAGACTGAAGAACTGCTCAAGCAAGCGAGCGGGAGGGCCGCGGAATGGATGTAGGTCGACAGGCGGACAAGGCACGAGAGGCATCTCTGCTCCTCTCGGAGCTCGACCGGAAGGAAAAGGATACGATCCTCAGAGCCATCGCGACCGGCCTCGAGAAGGAGCGTGAACGAATCCTCGAAGCGAACCGGAAGGATCTGGATAGGGGAGAGAAGGAAGCTCTGGCGAAACCGCTGCTCAAGAGGCTGAAGTTTGACGAAAGTAAACTCCAGCAATCGATTCGCGGTATCGAGAGCGTAGCCGGTCTCGAGGATCCCGTGGGGCGGGTTCTTTCTGCCCGGGAGCTCGACGACGGGCTTACCCTCTACCAGCGAAGCTGTCCCATCGGAGTGGTGGGCATGATATTCGAGTCCCGCCCGGACGCCCTGGTTCAAATCGCCTCTCTTGCGCTCAAAAGCGGCAACGGACTGCTCCTCAAGGGCGGAAGCGAGGCCCGGGAGTCGAACCGGGTCCTCTCGGAGGTGATACTGGAGAGCTCAATCGGCGAGGGGGCGCCAGAAGGCTGGCTCGCCCTTCTGGAGAGCCGGGAAGAGGTTGGTGAAATGCTCCGACTCTCGGAAAAGCTCGACCTTATTGTGCCCCGGGGCTCGAATGAATTTGTCTCATACATCATGGAACGGAGCGCCGTACCGGTCCTCGGTCACGCCGATGGTATCTGCCACGCCTACGTGCACGCCTCCGCGGATCTCGAGAAGGCGGTGCCAGTAGTGGTGGACTCGAAGACTCAGTACGTGGCGGTCTGCAACGCCATCGAGACTCTGCTTGTGGATAAGGAGATCGCCGAGGTGGCGCTGCCAAAGCTGGCGGAGGCACTCCAGGCTAAGGGCGTGAAGCTTCTCGGCTGTCCGGAGAGTCGGCGGATTGTCCCGGCCATGGAAGAAGCCACCGAGGCGGACTGGTCAACGGAGTACCTGGACTATGAGCTCTCTGTCAAAGTTGTCACCGGTCCGGAGGAGGCGATCTCCCACATAAACCGGTTCGGTAGCGGGCATACCGACACGATCCTCGCGGAGGACGAGAAAGTGGCGCGACGGTTTCTCCGAGCGGTGGACTCGGCCTCAATAATGTGGAACTGCAGCACCCGGTTTGCCGACGGGTACCGTTACGGTCTCGGGGCTGAAGTGGGTATTTCCACGAACAAGATTCATGCTCGAGGGCCGGTGGGGCTGGAGGGCTTGGTAATCTACAAGTGGGAGCTCCTCGGGACCGGGCAGGTTGTGGCGGACTACAGCGGTGAGGGAGCACGCGCTTTTACCCATCGTGATCTCCCGGTTCGGGAGTAGTCGGGTAATGCGTAACTTCTCCTCGGTAAAACGAGTCGTAATCAAGGTGGGCACAAGCCTGCTTACGAGCCCCGAGGGGATCGACGAGGGGTATATTGGCGAGCTCGCCCGGCAGGTTGCCGCCCTCCGAGAGAGCGGCCGGGAGGTTCTCCTGGTTAGTTCCGGGGCAATCGGACTGGGTGCTCGGGACCTTGGTATCAAGGGGCGAGTCCAGGATATCAAGATGCGGCAGGCGTGTGCCGCTATCGGTCAACCAATACTGATGAATACCTATAAGGGAATCTTTGCCGCTCAGAAGACAAAGATTGCCCAGGTTCTTCTCACCAAGGAAGTCCTGGACAATCGAAAGAGCTACGTTAATCTCCAGAATAGCGTGGAGACGCTGCTAGAACTCGATGTGCTCCCGATCATTAATGAAAACGACTGTGTAGCCACTGACGAGATCGGTACGGCCTTCGGGGACAACGACAAACTGAGCGCCCTGGTTGCCAGCAAGGTGGACGCGGACCTGCTCGTAATACTGAGTGACATCGACGCCCTCTACGACAAAGATCCCCGGCGCCATAAGGAGGCGCGGCCGATTCACACGGTGGAAAGCCTCACCCCGGAGATTCTGGGCAGCGCCGGGAGGCCTGGTAGCAGCGTCGGCACAGGAGGAATGGAAACAAAGCTCCAGGCAGTTCGGATCGCCGAGAACGCCGGTTGTCGGACAATTATCGCCCACGGGAAAGAGCGGGAGGTTATTACCCGGCTCATGGCCGGGGAGGAGATCGGGACCGTCTTTCTCGCTCAGCGGAAGCTCAAAAACCGGAGCAGATGGATTCTCAACAGCGAGCCCCGAGGGAAGATCGTGGTGGACGAGGGGGCCATGGAGGCGATCAGACACCACAAATCTCTGCTTCCGACGGGGGTAAAGCGGGTCGAGGGTGTTTTCGAGGCGGGGGCAGTGGTTCTGGTTAACGAGAGCGTCAAAATTGTGAGCAGCTTCAACAGCAAGGAGCTCGAAGGGCTCCTGGGAAAGCACTCTTCGGAGGTGCCCAAGATTGTTGGGGACAGCAGAAAGCTCATCGCCCGGCCGGAGGATATGGTTTTTCTTGAGGAAGAGGAATGAGACGAGCGAGTATAGGCATCAGGGAGCTGGAAGTCTCCTGTATTCTCGGGGTGAATGACGAGGAACGTACCCGGAAACAACCGGTTAAGATAACGGTAGAATTTGAGTACGACGCGGAGGCCGCGAGTCGACGAGACGACATTCGTGAGGCGATTAACTATGCCCGGGTTGTCTCGATGGTAACCGAGCACATAACGTGGCAGAAGTACCAGCTCATGGAAGCGGCCTGTGGGGGCATTCTATCCATGCTCCGCGACGCATATCCCGAGCTGTTGACGATAACGATCGAGGTCGCAAAGCCTGAGGCGGTTCCGGCGGCCAAGGAGAGCTACTGCCGCATGGTCTGGTCCGTCCCAGGAGGGGGCCAGGTATAGCGGGCTTATGTCGGTCCTGGGGTTGTTCTTCCGAGGGGCAGAAACGGCTTGCGGGCTTGCCATCATGAGCAGTTTGTGCCATACTCACGAACTGCTTTAGTAGCCGCAGATTTTTTGTAAGGAGAAAGGTATGGCTGGACAGATTTCAAAGAACGCCCGACGAGGCGATGCACAAGAGCTGATCAGCAAGTGGGGCGGCAAGATTATTATGAAGTCGGTCTTTGAGAAGGGCCGGATGAAGCATTACGCTGTCTGTGAGAAGACCGGAAACACCGGTAGACGTCCCAAGGACTTGATGTAACCCCCACGATATAGCAAAAGACGGGCACCGGATGAGAAGCATTCGGTGCCCTAATTTTTATATATGATCCTTTCCGGCAAAGAAATCCGACGGCTCCTGGGGAGCAAGATTACCATTGACCCCTTTGATGAGAGCCGACTAAACCCAAACAGTTACAACCTCCGCCTGCACGACGAGTTACTGGTCTACGACTCTGACCAGCTGGACATGCGATCGGAAAACGGCTCGTCTCGCATCACCATTCCCGAGGAAGGGCTCCTCCTGGAACGCAACAAGCTCTATCTTGGACGCACCATGGAATACACCGCCACCGACGGCCTGGTGCCGATGCTCGAGGGACGCTCCTCAGTGGGCCGGTTGGGACTCTTTATACACGTGACCGCGGGCTTCGGAGACGTTGGTTTTCGGGGGTACTGGACTCTGGAGATGTTCTGCGTGCAGCCGATCCGGATCTATCCCGCCGTGGAGATCTGTCAGATCTTCTATCATACCCTGGAAGGGGATTACACCCCCTACCACTCCGACAAATACCAGAACAACACCGATATACAGCACAGTATGCTTTACAAGGATTTCCGAAAGAAGCGTTAGCCCCTCGGCTGCCACCGTCCGCCTAGGAGGGTGAGACCGTAGCGCCATTCGAGAAGGCTCTTGAGGCCCTCGTGGAGCTTCTTGGCTGTGGGCTCGACTTCCCAAACCTTTTCCGCCTTGGTGCCGCTGGAAAAGAGAGTCTCCATGAGCATCTTAGCCGCAATGAACCTCTCGTACTTGCTGATACCAAAAACGAGAAAGTCATCGAGCATGCCGATGACTTCCCAGGTTACTTGCTCCGCCTGAGAGTACCTACCCGCGTCCTTGTCCTGGTCGGAGAACCGCATGGGCAGCTCTTCTATAACTTTCTCGATGTTGGGAACAAGATAATCCAGAGAGAAAAGCCCGGTGGCACAGTTGAAGAGAATGTCACTTCCGCTCTCCTCGGCTTCGAGGACTTCATCCTTGCTTATGGCCGGGCCGATGTCTGCGGCGTTGAGACGCCCCTTCTGATCCCGGACCAGAATACCGCCCTTAATGTCCACGGGAGTCCTAAAGGCAAAGTCGAAACCCGCCTGGGTCCCGGTTAGTGCGACCAGGGCGAGACTGACCGGATCCACAGTGAAACCGAGATTGTCCACGTTTCCCAGATAGACGAAACGTTTGCCTGAGGAGTAGAGTTCCTGATACGTCTCCTTGAGGACTGAGAAGTTCTGGCCGTGACCTCCGGGCAGCCCCAGGGGAGAGTGCTTCTTACCCCAGGCGTTGGCGAAAATTCCCTTTGGGCGGCCCGCTTCAGAGTGGGTGTAGGCCGCGATCATCGGCTGCGGGGCGCCAATCGCCTCGGTTATATGAACACCGGTCTGCTCGATCAGATCCGCCAAATAGGGGCTCTCAGCGTAGGTCTCGTAGGTTTGCGCTATCTCCTGGTCGTTGAAGACGCTGGTCATCTGGAAGAACGGTGCCAGCGGTTGGAGGTAGTCCGGGGGCTTGATGCCGTACTGACCCGCGACCCGGTGATATCGTCGAATCTCCAAGAGCAGAGAGCGCATCTTGAGTTCCAGAAAAGAAGGCCCCGGCGTACCGTCGGGTTGTAGAAAAGCCGGTGTCACTCCCTTCGGGCGGCCCGAGGCAAGCTCCGCCATGCGGGAAAACTCCTCCTTTAGGAGCGGAAAGGCCTCCGAGTAACCTTTTGTGTTCTTCTTCTCGTCGGCGTAGCTGGTCGCTGACCCACCGTTGAGTACTCCGTAGGAGAGATAGGGATAGAGAAGTATGCCAATGGTTTCCATTTCCCCCTGAGTAAGGGTGAGATCGTCTTCGTTTCTGGTGCCAAAGAGACTCAAGTCGATTTCCGGCGCAATTTCGGCGAGCCGGGTCTCCACGGCGGAGAGCGAAAATGTTCGATCCTTGGGTTTAGTCATGTCGAGTATTGAATCACCGTCAATAGAGGGAATCTCACTCACCTCCACCGGGACAACCGAGTCATAGAGCCCGTTATTGTAGTTGTCGAGAATCGTGAGGGTTCGGTCGATGTCGATCTTTTCCCGTCGCATCGCCTCCCGAAAGGACTCGGTTATTTCCTCAGGCATCATGCTCGTCTCCTTCAGTGGTGATCCAGTAGCCAGTACGCTGCGTGAGCTGCTCCGTACAACGAAATCGCGTAGTCGTTAACAATATAAACTGGTGTATTTTTGAGCGTGTCGACAAGTGAATCCTTATAGACCGCCTCAAAAGCTCGGATAAAACGGTGCTCCTCCAGAAGCCATCGCTGGTTCTTCGAAGCGATCCCACCGGCGAGGTAGAGGCCCTGGGTCGGGAGAAAGGTGAGGGTCACGTTGGCTGCTACCTTGGCGTACATTCGGACGAAGAGGCGCATGATTTCCGCGCAACTCTCGTCCTCTTCGGAGAGCTCGGCTACCTTTGCCGGTATCGTGTTGCTGGGGACTTTCTCGAGAACCTGAGCAGCCTTTAGGGTCAGACGATCGGTGGCACGAAAGAACTCAACTGCGTTTGCGATGCCCTGGCCGGAGACAAAGAGCTCGCTGCCGAGGAGGTCCCCCCGGGTTCTTGTGAGAAAGTCGTGAAACTCCCGGGATAGCTCGTCAAAGGGACCGAAGAGGACGTGCCCTCCCTCGGAGGGGAACGCCTCGAGATATCCCTCGCCTCCCACGAGATATCCAACACCCAGGCCCGTTCCGGCCCCAAGGACGGCGTAGAGTCGGCGCTGATCTTCGCTTCTAAGCGCTATGTCCCCCTCCGGGTGTGGGAGAGGGGTGATCTGCTGCGGGTCCTCTACATTGAGCAAGGGTACGCCGTAGCTGATCGCCGCAAAATCGTTAATGATCTTTGTGGGTAGGGATAGCCGCCTGGTCAGCTCGTCCCCATCGATCTCCCAGGGTACGTTCGAGAGGTGGCACCGGTTGCCGTAGACAGGGCCGGCGCCGCTTATGCAGCAGTAGTCGAACCCTTCCGAAAGCTCCGAGAAGCTCTCAATCGCCTTCTTAAGTGGCTCCTGCAGGCCGGTTTGCTCTTTTGTGGCAAAGCGGCGCTGTCCAAGCAGCTCAAAGTGGCGGCCCACCCGACCAACAGCGCCGACGCTGATATTTGTGCCCCCTACATCACAGCTCAATGTAATGGTGTCGAACTGACGCTCATGGCGGATATGGCGCATGAGGGCCAGTCTACCGTAGGACCCCGGGGTGTTGTCCACCTTACTTGTCCCACCGAAGCCGCTGCATTACAATGACCGAACGATCAGGAGGTCATGTGAGTGAGCAGAAGTTCCGATTAGTGACTCGCAGCGATTTTGACGGTCTCGTCTGCGCTGTGCTTCTCAAGGAACTCGGGCTGATCGAGGAGATCAAGTTTGTTCATCCGAAGGACATGCAGGATGGGCTGATCGCGATCTCGGAGCAAGACATCACCACAAATCTTCCATACGTCCCCGGTGTGCATCTCGCTTTTGATCACCATCACTCCGAAGCGCTACGCCTGGAGAAGATACCCGACAACTACATAATTGATCCCGATGCTCCTTCCACGGCTAGGGTGGTATTTAACCACTACGGCGGAAAGAAGCGCTTCTCCCGTGTTGCTCCGGACATGCTCGAGGCTGTGGACAAGGCCGATTCGGCCCAGTTCACCCAGGATGAGGTGCTCCATCCCACAGGGTGGGTGCTTCTCAATTTTATAATGGACGCGCGCACTGGTCTGGGCCGGTTTCGGAACTTTCGAATATCGAACTACCAACTCATGATGGATCTCATTGACTACTGTAGCGACCACACCATTGATGAGATTCTCCAACTCTCGGACGTGCAGGAGCGGGTAGAGCTCTTCTACGACCATCAGGAGCGGTTTCGCGAGCAGATCAAGGAATGCGCCCGAGAGGAAGAAAACGTACTGATCGTGGACCTGCGTTCTGAGGATATCATCTATGCCGGGAACCGTTTCGTAAAATATGCCCTCTTTCCGGAGTGCAACGTCTCAGTCCAGGCTATGTGGGGCTTCAAGCGGCAAAATGCGGTGCTTACCGTGGGTAAGTCCATTTTTAACCGGACCTGTGGCGTGGACGTAGGCGAAATTATGCTGCGATACGGCGGCGGCGGACACGTTGCCGCTGGAACGTGCCAAGTCCCAAACGACGAGGCGGAAGGACGTCTCGCTGAAATCATAGACGAACTGAAAGGCTGTTGAGCTAAAGCAATGAACATGATCAGTGAACTCGAAGCTCCCAGGAAAGAGGAGCGTATCGCCGCCCTGCGGCAGATTGTCCAAGAGAAACGTTACGGATTCGGGAGTTTCCCGAAGACCGAAGAGGTGAACAACCACGTTCACACTCACTACAGTTTTAGCCCCTATTATCCCGCTCATGCCGCATTACAGGCCGCCGCCGCTGGTCTCCAGGCGGTAGGCAGTGTTGACCACGACTCCATAGGCGCTGCTTTGGAGACCGAGGAAGCGGCAGCCCTCCTGGGAATCGGTTCTACCGCCGGATACGAGTTGCGTGTCAACTTTTCCGGCACGACGGTAGAGGGCAGGAGGCTGAACAATCCGGATTCGGAGAATATCGCCTACATCGTCATACACGGAGTCCCGCGAACCGTTGTACCTCGGGTGCGAGAGTTCCTGAAGCCGATCAACGAAGCCCGGAACCGGAGAAACCGAAAGCAGGTGGAGGGCCTGAATAACATTCTCGGGGAGTATGAGATCGGGCCCTTGGAGTTCGATACGGATGTGGCCTCTCTCAGCCTCGCTGAGGAGGGGGGATCGATTACGGAACGGCACATCCTATACGCCCTTGCTCTTCGTCTTATCGAGCTCTTTGGAAAAGGCGAAAATCTCGTCGAGGCGTTGAGAGACCGACTTGCAATCGACCCTCCAAGCAAGATACGGGAGTATCTGTCCTCCGGGGAAAACCCACATTACGCCTACGATCTTCTTGGCGTGATGAAGTCCACGTTTCTGCCACGATTTTTCATTCAGCCCGACGAAACCGAGGCAATCTCCGTAGACCGAGCGGTCGACTTTGCCAACGAGATTGGTGCTATTCCCGCTTACGCCTATCTCGGGGACGTGGGTGAGTCGCCCACGGGTGACAAAAAGGCGCAACGGTTCGAAGACGCGTTTCTCGACGAGCTGGTTCCGGAGCTCTCGAGAATTGGCTTCAAGTCAATAACCTACATGCCTCCGCGAAATACCAAGGAGCAGCTCCTGAGGGTGCAGCGCCTCGCCTCCGAGGCGGGGCTAATGGAGATTAGCGGCGTAGACATCAACTCCTCCAGACAGAGCTTCAACTGCCCGGAGGTAATGGATCCTACGTTCCGCCACCTCAACGAGACGACCTGGGCGCTCATAGCCCATGAAAAGCTCGCCGCGGAGGAATCGAAGTACGCGCTTTTCAGTCCGGAGAATCCCCTTGTAGAACTACCTCTCAGGGACCGATTGGATCGGTACGCCGCCCTCGGGCGCAGTATGGAGAGGAGTGATCCGCGCTCGCTTATTGAGCGAGCCGGGGAGTTAACGAAAGGAGTAAAATAGCATGCGTGAAACAATAGCCCCCATTCTAAGAGGTGCGCTTTGGGACGGCCGTAACCGGAAGTTTGTGGTGTTTTCGGAGCGGGAAGCTCCCTCCCGGGAGGACGTGCTTCTCCTGGACCGGGCCATGGCCACCGCTGACGAAGGGCTCCCCGAAGCTCTCGCGGACGCCGTAACCAGTTATCAAGAGCGAAACAACGCGGCGCCGCGGGCTGTCTACCTTCCCGGTGTCGGGACCTTCGGCGTAGGGGAGAGCTACGAGCTCGCCTACCAGCGCGGGGAGGGGAATCTCGACGCCGAGGCGTTTCTGCCGGCAGAGGCTCGCACGCGGAAGGCGAAGCGAGCTGCGGTCATGGAGGGTCGGATCGCCGTCGTCACCGGGGGCGCTCAGGGATTCGGAGCGGAGATCGTGCGAGGCCTCGTGGAGGGGGGCGCCCTGGTGGTGGTAGCCGATCTCAACGTCGAGGGCGCAGAGGAGTACGCTCGCTCCCTGAACGACGAGGCCGGGCGGACCGTTGCCATGGCCCTGGGCGTGGATGTCTCTAAGGAAGAGTCGGTGCAGGAGCTCGTGTCGACGGTGGTTAGAAGGCTCGGCGGCATCGATCTCTTTGTGAGTAACGCCGGTGTTCTCAAAGCCGGGAGCGTTAAGGAGCTCACCCTGAAGGATTTCACCTTTCTGACTTCCGTCAATTATATAGGCTTCTTTCTCTGCACAAAGCATGCGAGCCCGATAATGGCGTACCAGTCCCAGGGAGCGCAGTTGGCAAATCGGCCGCATCTGCAGAGCGACATCATTCAGATCAATTCCAAATCCGGCCTGGAGGGTTCCAAGAAGAACGGCGCCTACTCCGGCGGGAAGTTTGGCGGGATCGGTCTGGTTCAGAGTTTCGCCTTGGAGCTCGTAGAGGACCGGGTCAAGGTGAACGCAATCTGCCCCGGAAACTTCTTTGACGGTCCTCTCTGGAGTGATCCAAAGACTGGCCTCTTTGTGCAGTACCTGGAAACGGGGAAGGTGCCGGGAGCGAAGACGATCGAGGAGGTCAAGCGCTTCTACGAGGCTAAGGTGCCCATGGGTCGCGGATGTCAGGGAGATGACGTCATTCGGGCGATCTACTATGTAGTAGAGCAGGAGTACGAGACCGGACAGGCGGTGCCTGTTACCGGCGGCCAGGTGATGCTCTCCTAAGTATCAAGAAGCTTGTTGGTACTCTAAGACGTAAGAGGCGCCGCCAGAGGAGGTTAGGCCGGATTCCGCATCGCTTTTCCGGTTTTCTCCCCTGCACGGCGCCTAACTATTCTACCACAGAGCGTTACGCCCTGATTTTCAACAAGGTTCTATATACTAGACACCGTTCCTGTTTCGCTTCATAATCTCACCGGTGGTCTGCACCGTTGAGACGCTGTGTCCCTGCAGGGGAAGGACGCGCTCGTGGATAGTGTCTATGATCCACTCCTTCTGCGGGAAGAAGCTCTCCTCGATCTCTACCGCCGGGGTAATCCAGTTCCTCGAGCCCACGACCGCCACAGGGCCGTCGAGATAGTCGAAGGCGACCTGGGTGAGGTTGGAGGCGATGGTGTGGAGAAAACTCCCTCGCTCGCAGGCGTCAGAGGTTAACACGAGCTTCCCGGTCTTCTTGACCGACTCGACGATCTTCTCGTAGTTGAGGGGGTTAATGAAACGGGCGTCAATAACTTCCGCTGAGAGGCCGTGCTTCTCCTCGAGCTCCTCCGCCGCCTCGATGGCGCGATAGAGCGTTGCTCCGATGGAGAGAATCGTGAGATCCGAGCCCTGGCGCTTGACATCCGGCTCTCCCTCCTCGATCTCGTAGTATCCCTCAGGCACGCCGCCCTCGTGAAAGAGCTCCCCGATGTCGTAGAGTCGCTGGCTTTCGAAAAAGACCACCGGATCGCTCCCTCGAAGGGCGAGATTGAGCATCCCTTTGGCGTCGTAGGGCGTCGCCGGGAACATCACCTTTAGGCCCGGAATGTGGGCAACCAGGGAGGTCCAATCCTGGGAGTGCTGCGCACCGTACTTACTACCCACCGAGACTCTGAGGACCAGGGGCATCTTGAGAATCCCCGCGCTCATGGACTGCCACTTCGCCATTTGATTGAAGATCTCATCCCCCGCTCGACCCATGAAGTCACAGTACATGAGCTCGACCACCGCTCGTCCACCAGAGAGGGCGTAGCCCACGCCGGTACCGACAATGGCTCCCTCGGAGATGGAGCTATTGAAGAGCCTGTGATAGGGGAGCGCCTCGGTGAGACCGCGGTAAACCGCAAAGGCTCCGCCCCAGTCGCGGTTTTCCTCGCCCCAGGCCGCCATGGTCGGATCTTCGTAGAACCGGTGGAGCATCGCCTCGAAGAGCGCGTCTCGATAGGCGACTACTTTCATCTTGGATAGCTGCTTACCGTTCTCATCGTAGGCGGACCGGGACTTTCGCGCGATTTGCTGGACTCGGGGGTTTTCCTCCCTGGAGATGAGGACCTCCGGCTCCCGGTCTTCCAGGCGATCCATCGGAGTGTTGGAGAACATGAAGCTGCTGATGCGCTCTCCCTCGATGTGCGGCGATACCGTATCGTCGATGGCGAGCTTGAGCACCTCCGTTAGCCGGTTGCGTACTTCCTCGCGCATTGTGTCTAACTCGGAGCTCTTGGCGACATCGTTCTCGCTGAGATACTCCTTAAAGGAGTCCAGGGCGTCCGCCTGCTCCCAGGCGGAGACCTCCTCCTTGGTCCGATAGCTCGAGGCGTCGGAGGGGGAATGGCCCGAAAGGCGGTAGGTAATCGTATCGAGGAGCACCGGACCTTTGCCCGCCTCGAGAAGCTTCTTCTTCCGCTCGATCGCTTCGGCCACGGCGAGGGGGTTATACCCGTCCACTCGCTCGGCGTGCATATTATCCGGGTTCACACCGGCCCCGAGGCGGGCGAGGATCTTGAATCCCATGGTCTCGCCTTCCGGCTGACCACCCATGCCGTAGAAGTTGTTAATGAAATTGAAAAGGATGGGCGGCGCCCCACCGATCTCTTTGTCCCAAAGGGTTGTGTACTGATCCATCGCGGAGATCATCATCGCTTCCCAGGTGGGGCCACAGCCCGAGGATGCGTCACCGATGTTGGCCATAACGATTCCCGGCTTTCGGTTAATCCGTTTGAACATGGCGCTCCCGGTCGCTATGTCCGCTGAGCCGCCTACAATGGCGTTGTTCGGCATGCTGCCGAAGGGAGCAAAGAAGGCGTGCATGGAACCGCCGAGGCCTCGATTAAAGCCGGCGACTCGGGCGAATATCTCGGCGAGGGTACCGTAGAGCACGAAGTTCTGGGCGAGATCTTTTACACCATTGTTCTCGAGGCGCTCTGTGATCTTGAGGGTCTCTCCTCCGAGGTGGGACTCCATTACCTTGGTAAGCGCCTCCTCGTCGAGGGACTCGATCGCGGCGTAGCACTTGGCAAGAATCTCTCCGTGGCTCCGGTGCGAACCGAATATGTAGTCCTCCGGCGTGAGGTTTAACGCAAGTCCTACCGCCGTGGACTCCTGTCCGATGGAGAGGTGCGCCGGGCCCTTGTGATTGTACTCAACCCCGTTGTAGGAGCCCTGCATCTTGATATCGTTGAGCATGGTCTCGAACTCGCGGATCGTAACCATGTCGTAATAGACCTTTTGCAGTCGCTTCTTGCCGTACTTCTTGACTTCCTTCTTTGGATCCGGCTGATACTGATTTACGGGGATGTCGTTGACGCTTATCGTCTCGGATTCCCTGACCTTCTTCGGATCAATAGGTATTGATTGTGGCATCGTTACTCCTTTCCTTATCTAAATCTCGAGCGACCAGAGGGCGTCGCGAATTACCTCCGACTGTGTCGGATGAGGAAATATGGTCTCCCTGATGTCTTCCACCCGGAGTTCCTGCTCTATCATGACCGCGGCACTGTGGATGAGCTCTGAGGAGCCGCTTCCGAGAAGCTGCACACCAAGGATGCGGTGCGTTTCTTTCTCCACGGTAACCGTGGCCACTCCCCGTTCCCCAGGGTGCTCGGCGAGGTAGCGGCCGCTCAGATTCATTGGTACCTCTTTGGAGAGGACCTCGTATCCCCGGGACTCCGCCTCTCGGGCCGATAGCCCGCATCCTGCGACCTCCGGGCTCGTAAAGACCACCCAGGGCACCGCGTCGTAGCGCATGCGGTTGGGATGGACCTTTCGCGAGCCCGCTTCGGCGCCGTTGAACATGTGGTCAACGGCGACCTCTCCCATCCGGGAGGCGGTATGCGCCAGGAGGGCGCGACCGGTCACGTCTCCACAGGCGTAGACTCTCGGGAGGTTCGTCTGCATGTACTCGTCGACCACGATGCCCTGTCGGTCTATGTCCACACCAGCCTCGGCGACCCCGGCACTCTCGGTGTTGGGTCGACGTCCGGCGGAGAGGAGGATCTTTTCAGCCTCCAGGACGGCATCCTCGCCCTCGCTCTTGCGAAGGTGAACGGTGCCTTCCGAGACTCCGGTTACCCGGGCGCCGAGGTGATATTCCACACCTTTAATGGAGGTTCGAAGCCGCTTCGCCAGGTCCGGTTCGAGAAAGGGTATGATCTCGCTCATCATCTCGATGACGCTCACCTCGCTCCCGAGCTTGCTGAAAAGGGAGGCGAACTCCATTCCGATGTAGCCGCCCCCGATTATGGCGATCGATTTCGGGACGGCCTGGAGCTCGAGGGCTTCACGGCTGGTCATCACCCCGGCTTCGTCGAGGCCGGGAATCGGCGGGCGGGCCGGGCTGGAGCCGGTTGCAATGAGAACGTACTCGCTCTCGTAAGTCTCGCCGTTTACCTCTACCTTTCCCGGACCTCTTAGAGTTGCCTCGCCCTCCAGTACCTCCACCTGGTGAGACTTCAGCATGGAGCTCACCCCCTTTTGGAGGTTCCTGATCACCTTTTCCTTCCATTCCATGGCGCCGGCGAGGTCGAAGGAGGCGTTTTCGACGGTGATACCGAAGGTTTTGGCCTCCTTGAGGAAGCCGTACTGTTTCGCCGCGTAGAGCAACGTCTTGGTGGGTATGCAGCCGCGATTGAGGCAGACACCACCAATCGCCTCCTTCTCCAGCAGAAGCACCTTCTTTCCGAGTTTTCCCGCTCGCTCCGCGGCGACGTAGCCACCGGGGCCGCCGCCCAGGACGATCAAGTCATAGTGCATACGGTTCCCCCTTAACCTGCCAGCACCAGGTCGATCTCTGCGAGCATTTGCGCCACCCGCTGGAGGAAGCGCGCCCCCGGAGCCCCGTCAATGCCCTGATGATCAATCGTAAGGGAGAGGGCGATCTGCGGTATGAAGCTCTCGGGCTCCTTAATGGATGCGGGGTAGGGGAGAATGCCACCCACACCGAGAATACCGACCTGCGGAGGATTAAGTACGGGAGTGAAGAAGTCCACCCCCAAAGCGCCGAGGTTGGTAACGGTAAAAGTGCCTTCCCGGAGCTCCTCGGGGCCCGCCTTACCGTCCACGCAGAGCTTTGCGAGTCGCTTCGACTCCGCGGAAATCTCCCGCAGGGAACGGGCCTGAGCATTCGTTACCGTTGGAACCATGAGGCCCCGGTCGGTGTCGACAGCGAATCCGAGGTGCACCTCCGTGAAAGTGCGAATCGACTCACCGAGGAAGTGGCTGTTCATCGCTGGAAACTCCGTCAGCGCCCGGCTCACGCCGAACATGATGAGGTCATTTATGGAGACGCCCTGGAGCGCCTCGTCAGAACTCTCCTTCAGTCTCTTTCTGAAAGCGAGAAGCGCCCGAGCATCAGCTCTCCGGTGAAGGGTGAGTTGGGCGGTCTCCTGAAGGCTCGCATGCATTCGCTCGGCGATCACCTTGCGAACGCTCCTGACCGGTGTCTCTTCGAACGCCCCGGGATACTCCCTGGAGCTCGGTTGCGCCGCTGTGGCCGCCGCCGCGGGAGAAGCCTGGGCTCCGGCTGCCGCTTGTGCTGCGCTCATGCGACCACCCGCGGCGGATTGGGAAAGGACCTGTTTCGCCGCGGAGGTGACCGGGCCACGCTCCTTCGCCGCAGCGAGGACATCCCGCTCTATTACCCGGCCCCCGGGACCTGTGCCCTGAAGGGTCGCCGGATCGACGGCGAGTTCCTGAGCGCGCATCCGGGCCCGGGGAGACACCCCTGCTCCGGTGGCGCTCTCAGCCGGCTGCTCCGGCGCCGCGCTAACGGTTGGCGCCTCTGAAACGCTCCGGGATGACTCCTGCTCCTCTTCCGCGGAACTACTGTCCGGCTGCGGCGCGGCTTCCTGGGCAGGAGCCTCCTCCGGAGTGGCGTTCTCACTGGCCGAGGCGGATAGGAGCTCTGAGATGTCTTCATCAGCTCCGCCGACCACGGCGATCGGGTCGAGAACCGGGACGTCGTCCCCTTCGGAGACCAGTTGTTTTCGCAACACTCCGGAAGCGGTCGACTCCACCTCGAAGGTCGCCTTGTCGGTCTCCACTTCGCAGATGACCTCGCCTTCGGCGACCGTTTCTCCTTCCTGCTTCTTCCATTCCAGGATTATGCAGCTTTCAACTGTGTTCCCCTGGCGCGGTAACAGTACAGTTTCGGCCATGATTTCTCCTCTTTACGGTTTCTGTTCCTCGACAATTGTTACGGCGACTCCCGCCTCCCGAAGGCCCGTGATCGCCTCCGGCGGGAGGGAGGAATCCGTAATAAGTTCCGATATTTCATTGAGGGCGAGGACGTGAGCAAAGCCGGTCCTGCCAAATTTGGTTGCGTCGGCCACCACCACCGTGCGTCGGGCACGTGCGGCCATGGCGCGAACGATTTCCGCTCCTTCCACCAGGTGGGTGGTGAATCCGTGTTCCAGGGAGAAGCCGTCGGTGCCCACGAAGGCGGTCTCCACGTGAAACCGGGACAGGGCGAGGGCCGCGACGGGGCCCACAACGGATTCGGTAGCAGCCTTGAACTCGCCGCCGATTACCGAAAGGGTCAGTCCCGGATTAAGGCGAGCGTAGGGGAGGACGAGCATGTTGTTCGTCACAACTTTCAGATCTCGCCGACCGATGAGAAACCGGGCGATTAGCGCGGTGGTCGTTCCCGCCTCGATCATGATCGACTCACCATCGGAAACTCGGGAGGCCGCGAATCGAGCCAAGGCCTCCTTGGTGACGCGGTTCGATTGCTGCCGCTCGAGAATGCTCGGATGAAATGCCGGTAATCCGCCGCCGTGAGTCCGGAGAAGAAACCCTTTTTCCGCGAGACCGTTGAGCTGAGAACGCACAGTGACCTGCGACACGCCGACACGCTCGGCGATTTCCGAGACCGCCATGCCCGGCTCTTCGGAAATGAGGGCGAGGATCTGCTGCTCCCGTTCTGAAAGGGATGAAAACACCCGTGACTCCTCGTGTAAGTGAAACGTAAGCTCATTGTAAGTCATACGAAACAGATATGCAAGTAATGTTGGTGGGCTGTGGAGGACAAACCTTGACTGTGCCGGGAGAATGGGCGCGCCAACCCATGGGCACGCGGCTACTCACGTGAATTGAGGCGTGTTTCAGAGATGCTTTTGGGTTCCGTTACTGATCGGGCGCGGCGGCGGGGATAAAAAGCGGGCGAGTCCCTTTCAGCGGAGGGACTCGCCTCTTCTTTTCCAGATGCTGGGCTACTCGATGACACCCTTCTTGAGGATCACGTTCGCGTATAGCGCGCTCTCGGCGGTCGCGATCACCGCGTACGCTTTCTTCGTGCGCTCGTAGAAGGCGAATCGTTCAACCTGCTCGAAGTCGCTAAAGATTTTCGGTTCATGCTGCTTAATGATCTTCCGGTACTCATCCCAGATTACCGGTTTGGTGTTGTCCCCGGGAACGACCTGCATGACCGCCGCGGGTTTCTCAACAAACCGATCCAGAGGAAACAACGGCATGATCGCCTCTAGTATGGGCGGTACCATGTGGCCGTCGAGCCGGACAAGGCGTTGCGCCAGCGCCGCCGCGGGGAAGTTGCCGTCACCGATGACTATCTCGTCTCCATGACCCATTTCGTTGAGAATCTTGAGAAGCTCAGGCGAAACAATCGGGGAAATGCCTTTAAGCACAGTTTTCTCCTTTCGACTTTCTACTGCTCCAGGAATGAAGGCGATCGACCGCCCCGAGGCGACCGATCACCAGCCGTAGATTACCGCTATCCCTAGGATGATGTGTAGAGGGGACCGAAATTGTCGCAGGCTCTGAAGTCAGATCCCTCCAGATCCATCCCGAAATTGGTCCAGGCGCTCGGACGATACACTTTTTCTTCCGGAACGTTGTGCATGTAGACCGGAATCCGCAGCATTGACGCAAGCGTGATCAGGTCAGCACCGTAATGTCCGTAGCCGATGGCGCCGTGATTAGCCCCCCAGTTCGCCATAACGGAGTAGACATCGCGAAATCGGGGATTGTCCGCAAGCCGTGGCACAAACCAGGTCGTTGGCCAGGTCGGGTCGGTCCGCTTGTCCAGGGTGTCATGGACGTCCTCGGGAATATCTACCGCCCAGCCTTCGGCGATTTGCAGTGTCGGTCCCTGCCCAGCCACAATGTTAATTCGACACATTGTCACGGGCATTTCGCCGCGGGTCAGGTAGTCCGTGGACCAGCCACCGCCGCGGAAGTACTCCACGTTCGCGGGATGCCATATCGTGGCGTCCAGACATTTACCTGCTTCCTCGGGAGTGATCTCCCAGAAGGGCTTCATCGCCGGCTTGCCGTCCTTTTCCATCTGTCCCGTGCCGTCGAGTGTGGCCGGACCGGAGTTTATCAGGTGAATGATCCCGTCCTTCGCTTTGCCGCCGAGGGTCTTACCGGTTACCCGTTTTATCGCTTCGGGACTCCAGAAGGTCCGCACGTCCGCAAAGATCTGAGCGGAGTAGGTGAGAAGGTGACCGAAAAGCATTGAGGTCGCGTTGAGGTTGTCGTTCTCGGTAGCAACCATGTAAGGCTCCCTGATCCCGTTCCAGTCAAAAGAAGAGGTAAGAATCGCCTCCATGAAGTCACCGTTGGTCATGAAGTCCGTCCACTGCCGCTGTCCCTGAAAACCCGCGGCGATCGCGTTGTGACCGAGGGATTCCTCGCCCCATCCTATCTCCTGGAGCTTTGGATTTCCCATCATCAGGTCCCTCGCAATCAGGGTCATCTTGATACTGCGATCCCAATCTTGGTCTTTCTGTTCTCGGGTTCGCTGCTTTTTCTCGGCGTTCGGATCGTGCCCTTCCTGGCAGTTTGCTTTTACCCACTCCTTGGCTCTGGCAAACTCCTCCTTGTCATAGATCTCGTTGTCCATACGTCGGATGAACTCGCTCATATCGACGTACTCGTTCCTCATGCCGAGGTACTCCTTGTAGAAGCTCTCGGTAACGTAGCAGCCGGCGATTCCCATGGAGATGCTTCCCATGGAGAGGTAGCTCTTGCCGCGCATAAACGCCACGGCCAAACCGGCCCTGCCGAAACGGAGCAGTTTCTCCTCTACGTCCTCGGGTATGGAAGTATCCCCGGCATCCTGGACGTCCCGACCGTAAATGCCGAAGGCGGGAATACCCTTCTGGTTATGTCCGGCCAGGGCCGCGGCGAGGTACACCGCCCCGGGGCGTTCGGTTCCGTTAAAACCCCAAATCGCCTTGGGAATGAGGGGCGTCGTATCGATTGTCTCGGAGCCATAGCACCAGCACGGGGTTACCGTAAGGGTAAGCCCGACGCCTTCCCGCTCGAACTTCTCGGCGCAGGCTGCCGCTTCCGCAACCCGGCCCATCGTTGAGTCCGCAACGACGCATTCCACCGGCAGTCCGTTTGGGTAGCGCAGATTCTCTTCAAAGAGCTTCTTTGCCGAGAGAGCCATATTCATTGTCTGATCCTCGAGACTCTCCCGAACACCGCCGAGGCGACCGTCGATCACCGGTCGAATACCGATTTTCGGAAGATTTCCGTGGAGCCTTTTGGTTGGTCCATTTGTTTTCATTTTAGTTACATTAGCCATTGAAACCTCCTGCGTTGTGTAAACGATTACACGCCTCTAGTATACACCGGGATCGAGAGGCGAGCAATGATAAACCTGCCTGGCAATCCAAGGGGAGACTCGAAGAGACTCGCCAACACTCCTGCTGACAGTAGCTACTCTTTCCAGGGAAAGATCATGCCCTTGAAGGTGCGCTTGCCGATCCTGTCCCGTTCCTCCATGAGAAGCGCTTGCCAGGGGATCCGCTTTCGCGATGCCTCGGGATTCTCCTCGAGGTAGTCATACTTGTACAAGCGCAGCTTTAGGCCAACCTGGTGCCAGAGGAGAAGCCCCGCGATGCCGGGAATCAGAAACGCCGTAAAGACTGAGAGCGCGATGACAACAAGTGAGCCAATGGCGAGCCCAAGGGTGAAGCCGGTGTTGTCAAAGAGAATAAGGAAGCTCTTGGAAAGAGACTTTTTCAGGCCGTTTTCCAACTGAGCGTGGATCGGAAAGAGGTACTGGAGGGCGAGGAAAACCACAATAGTGAGCCAGAATACGAGAGCGAATCCAACGAGCCCAAGAATATTACCCATTGACCCATAGACGGGAAAGGCGACGAAAAGCAGAAATCCGACCAGAGAGATTAGCAGCCCGACGGCAGCCGAGAACTTCCAGGTTTCTTTGAAATAGACCGGAAGAGAGGCAAACTCCGGCCGCTTGTAGTTGGCCATATCTCGGGCGTATCTGGAGGCGACGCCGATCCCCAGGAAGAAGACCACCATTCCTGTTAGGAAGAGTATCAGTCCTCCCAGGAGCGAGCTTTCCGCAACGGAAGGGGCAGCCACAAGAGGAAATATCATCAGCAGAATGAGCCCGAGGTTGATAAGAGCGACTGCAATAAGGTTGTCCCAGAGGTCGAAAAAACTCTTCTTTATGGTGAAGCCGAACATATGGCGCCGAGTATAGCAGAGGCGCCTGACCGAGGCCACGGGGAGCGCCCTTGGCGCCACCCTTTGCGGCGCAGTATCCTCTTCTCATAACAGACAGGAGGAACTATGAACTATAGAAGGCTTGGAAAGACAGGAATGAAGGTCTCCGAAGTCTCCCTCGGAACCTGGCAGGTAGGCGGTGGATGGGGCGGAACCTTTGACGACAATGCCGCCGAGTCGATCCTGAATCAGGCGATCGACCAGGGTATCAACTTTATCGATACCGCCGATGTCTATGATGACCAGAAGAGTGAGGCTGCGGTGGGTCGCGTGGTCCGTAGCCGGAGCGAGGAGGTCTACGTAGCCACGAAGTGCGGCCGGCAGATCAGCCCTCATGTAAACGAGGGATACACGCCGGAAGTACTCAGAAAGTTCGTGGAGGATAGTCTCAAGAATACCGGTCTGGAAACCCTGGATCTTATTCAACTCCACTGTCCTCCCACGCAGGTCTACTATCGGCCGGAGATCTTTGAGCTCTTTGATCGTCTCAAGGATGAAGGGAAGATCCGGAATCTCGGAGTCTCTGTGGAGAAGGTCGAAGAAGCGCTCAAAGCGATCGAGTACAGCAACGTGACGACGGTACAGATCATTTTTAACATGTTCCGCCACCGTCCGAGAGAACGGTTCTTCCCTGAAGCTGTGGCAAAGGATGTGGGCGTAATAGTCCGAGTTCCTCTGGCCAGTGGCTTGCTAACGGGTAAGTTCGACAAGTCGACCAAGTTTGACGAGGGGGACCATCGGAGCTTCAATCGTCAAGGGGCGGCCTTCGATAAGGGGGAGACCTTCAGCGGGGTAGATTATGACCAGGCGCTGGAAGCCGTGGATGAGCTCAAGCGAGTGCTTCCTCGGGAAAACAGCCTAGTCCACAGTGCCCTGCGCTGGGTGCTGGATCACTCGGCTGTAAGCACTGTGATTCCCGGAGCATCAAAGGTGGATCAGCTAACGCAGAATGTTAAGGTCTCGGAGCTACCACCCCTGACCGCGGATGCCCACGAGAGCATAAACAAGATCTACCAGAAGCGGATTCGACCCTCGGTCCATCAGCGCTGGTAAGTAAGAGCCGGGGCCGCCTCCGGCGCGCCCCGGTCCACTAATCTACGCCCCGGAGAAAGCGAATCGTCTCCTCCGCTACCCGCTCTGCTTCTACGTCCCTGGTAACCGGGTGGGCGCTCTTGCTGAGGACAACCGTTTCTTGTCGTCCATTCTGAACGCGCCGTTCTACGAGACTGGCCACAGCGGTCGGAACTGTCTCGTCCGCCTCTGAAATGACGGTCAACACTTCCCCTTGAATCTTCTTGATCTGTTTTCGGGCCAGCCTCATGAGTCGGTAAAGTCCCCAACTCTGAGATGGCCACAGGTAGTCCCAGTACTCTTTTGATATGTACTCCTTCTCGGGCTCTTGGTAATACTCGTGGGCACCGGAGGGCACCCTCTTCCGGAAGAGCCCCACCAGACCGGAAATAGGAATGAGCTTGTTCTTGACCTTAAAGGCTGGGGCGTAAAGCAAGACTCTTTCCACCGGATAGCGGGAAGCGATAATGGCCGCCAGGGCTCCTCCCATGGAGAGCCCTCCGACATACACTTTTTCGTATCTGGAGGAGAGCTCGAGATACTCATCCACGGCGCGTCGGAGCCAGTCCTTCCAGTTGGTGGAAAGAAAGTCGCGACCGTCAGTCCCGTGTCCTGGCAGCCGGGGGACCCGGACCGAGAAGCTTTGGGCGTGCAGCTGGCCGGCAAGGTATCTCATGTCCTCGGGGTAGCCCGTGAAACCGTGTATGAGCAGGACGGCCCTACTGCCTCCCTCCAGGGCAAAGGGAAGAGCAGAGCTGATGACGCGGGTTTGAGGATTTGCCTGGGAGAAGTTCATGGCTCAAGAATCGCTGCTCCCGGAGACTCTGTCAATCGACTGGAATCCTCTCTGGGCGTGCAAGACCGTCCGCTCCTGGACGATTGCGCGAAGCTGAGGAAGGTCCAATACTTCCAGCACTGATGAACGATGTACAGGAGCTCTTTGCTGAGAACCTCAAAAGAATCCGGGCACGCCTCGGTCTGAGCCAGATCGAGCTGGCGAACATGTCGGGAATTTCGAACAGCTATCTGGGTGATATCGAAACGGCGAAAAAATTCCCCTCAGGGAGAACCATTCAGATCCTGGTCGATACCCTCGGCGTGACCCCGGACGAGTTGTTCAAAGATACCTCTCTGGTAGCCGCTGAGTCAGCGCAAATCAACACGGTAAGCAAGGCTGAGCTATTGCAGCTCAAGAAGAGAATCGCCGGGGTGATCGACGAGGCCATCGGACGGCTATCTGAGGGTTAAGGCGGGAGTTCCCGTTGGGGCCTCGCGTTTGCGAGCGTGTTGGTGCTTCCCTGGTGTAATTTTACTCTCCGCATGACGCATACCGGGATATTCGGTAGATTCTCAGTATGACACACAAAAAACAGACCTCCCCTGCGGAGATCCCCGTACCCGGAGGAAAGCTGATCGAAGAACACTTTGGCAAGGTCGCCACGGGCGATGAGACGGTGAGCATAGCCCACATGGTTGCGCCCTCCGGCTGGTCCGAACCACCCCAGAGGCCGGAGTTCGACGAGTATACGTTAATGGTCCGCGGCAGGAAAAAGGTAGAGATCGAGGGAGAACCCCTGGAACTGAAGGCCGGGGAGAGTCTGCTGGTATCCAAGGGAACGCTGGTGCGGTACTCGAATCCCTTCGAGGAGGAAGCAGAGTACTGGTCGGTCTGTATCCCTGCCTTCTCGCCGGACCGAGTGAACCGCTCCGAGTGAGGAGCGCCTCAACGGGATGTAAAAATCGGTCGATAGATAGAGAAGTGAAAGTTGCCTTTGTTTTCCAAAAAGCCCATCGCCAGCAGATCGAGGAGCTACTGCGGGAGGCCCGGACACATTCGCTACCGGCTGTGGCATACCGTTTCTCCAGCCACTGGCAGGAGCAGGAGTTCAATCGCTTCAGACAGCGTTTTCAGGATCTCACCCATCTGGTGATAACCGCGGAGGCGACGGAGCTCCGGGAGCGATGGAGCTCTTTCATCGCCGGCATGGGGCTACGCCGGGAGCTCGCCGTTCTCTGTGACGGCGGGGAGTTGCCCGGCCTATACGCCACAGTGCCGGTCTTCAAAGATACGGTGCAGCTCTTCGAGTATCTTCGGGAACAGCAGCGGTATCACGATCGCATTGGTTCAATCGAACAGGCACGAAAGGAGCTAATCGACGAGGGATTGGCCATTACCGAGCAAGCCATGTCCGAAGCCGCCGCAGAGGGTAGGGAGGATGATCTCTTTCGCTTCATGCGAATCGGCTTTGACGCCAATACCCGGGACGGTCGTGGCGTTCCTATACTCATCACGGCGATCAAGAACAGAAGGGAATCGGTAGTGGACTTGCTGCTGAAGCATGGGGCGGACGTGAACCTTGTAAGCCAGGACCGGCTCACCTCGCCGCTCATGGAGGCGGCGGTACTTGGAGAAGAGGCTATCGCGAATAAGCTCATCGAGGCGGGAGCGGACCTGAATCTTCAGAGTCACAACGGTCAGACCGCCCTGATGATGGCGATAAGCGAGGGACACACCAGCGTCGTAAAACGTCTCCTCGAGGAAGGATGCGGGACGGATCAGGTGGACAATCTCGGTATGACTGCCCGCAAGTACGCGGAGCTCTTCAAAAAGGAGCCGATAATTCGGCTCCTGGAGCAGGGCGAGAGTTAATTCTTGGTTGACACTGCAACAGGCGGCGGATACCTTCACCCTGTTATGCCGGCGTCGGGACAACTGAGTCTATACCATCTAACCCGGGCAAGTGGGGACCCCCTCTTTGTTCACCCCTTTACGAGCGGCGGTTCCACGTTTCAGCTCTTGAACGCCTCCCAGGTAGTAGGCCACTACGGCCAGGAGCCGCGGGTGGAGTCGCTGACCATGTTTCGAAACCAGATGTATCGCCGTATTGAGGAAGATGTCCGGGACTGGATCGCCGAGAAGCGCTTTTTGCCGCGCTTTCTCTTTGGGGCTGCGGTCTTTTTGGTGACCTACCTGCTTTTCTCGCTTGTGGTGCGAGACCCCATACCAATGGTGGATGAGCTTCTTCTCGCTCTCGGGGCGAGTGTCGGGACCTATTTTCTCATTGGTCGCCGGGATCTCCGCTCTGAAGAGGCCTCCAAACGGAGAATCGCCCTTCGCAATAAGGTGGACGGTGCCGTCTTTACCCAGAATGCCTTTGTAAAAGAGGTTGAAGAGAGTCTACAGAGCTATGACAACACGTCCCGGGCGAAGCTTGTTGAGCGGCTCAACAGCGCAGAAGCGGAGCCCATCTGGGCCGAGCATGGGGAGGAAGCCACACGCTTTTTCGAGGCGCTCCAGGCTTTTATGCGGAGCAAGACGGTTAGGCAACTGGAAAAGCGAATCTCCAAGGGCAAAGGGCTCGGCTCCCTAACGGATCCGAGCCGCTTCTCCGAGCTCGATCTTCCGCTCTTTTTACTCTACGTGGAGTTGAAGCAGGAGCTCGCCTCAGTCTGAGCCCCTCGGCGGCTACTCACCGGATTCGCCACCTGGCGTGGCTTCGCCTTCTTCCGGTGTCTCGTCTTCCGGCGGCGGTGTCTCTTCCCCGGTCTCTTCTTCCCCGAGGGCGCCGGAGTCTAACAACTCCTCCAATTCTTCAACCGTATCGAGTTCCGGCCCGAGATCCTGGGTGCCGAGCTGAATCTGCTCCATCTCTTCCTGCAGCGCCTTTGAACGGAGCGCGGTTTCCAGGGTTTCTTCCGCGGGCTCGAAGTCGGGGTCGATCTCCAACGCCTCCCTGGTGAGCTCGATGGTCCGCTCCAGATCTCCAGCGGCGTAGGCCACGAGAGACTCCAGATAGAGATCCTCCACCCGGGCCGCCTCCTCCGCCCGGCCCCGATCGCCGAAGTTGAACTTGGCCTGCAGGCTGAAACGATCGAAACTGCCGATCTGGGTGGTCATGTCGAGGGTGTAATTGATGCTCAGGGTAATATCCTGGATATCCACTATGCCGCCGAGGGTTATCCGAGGGTTACCCCCACGAATCAGGAGGCCCGTGTGGGCCGAGAAGAAATCAGTGACGGTGACCGAGGCGCCGTTGGCGAGGCCGATGGCCTCGGCGGGATCATTTGTGCCGACGATAAAGGGGTAAATGAGCTCCGAGGAGAGGACCAGGGGACGGAGGGGCGAGTAGGAAAGACCGAGATGAGCCGCCGAGGGGAGGGGCTCCCCGTCGACGGGAGGGCCGAGGTTCTTTACGGTTAGGCCCACCGAGGCGTTTCGGTCTCGTGATGCGTACGGTTTGAGTGCGTTGAAACGGGTAAGGGCGCCAATGTCCGCCATGAACCCCGCCTGATTCTGGTCCGGTCGAATCGGATTATTGCGGTAGGCGACCTTGAGGGTGGTCCCGAGGGCGATGCCGTAGAAATAGAAGCTGCTCAAGAAGTTGTAGGAAGCGTTGGCCCCCACAACAGTCTCGGTAAAGCGAATCGATTTCTCCTGCTCACCGTAGGCGTCATACTCCGTAAAGGGAACGTGGAGAAACTTGCCTCCCACACCGATACCGAAATCCTCGTCCCGGATAGTGTAAACCATACCCTCCATATTGGCGTCGGCGATAAGGTTAGTATGAAAAAGGGAGAGTTCCGTGTAGGTGAGGGTGGAGCTGGCGGCAGGGTTGGCCTCAAAGTAGCTCGAGTCTCGGGCAACCGCGGAATAGGCCGTACCCATCCCCTCATACTCACCGCCCATGGGTATGTTCAAGGTTGGGAAGGTCGTCAACCCCGTGTTTTTTACTTCAAATGTGTCAAACAGGCTGCTCCACCAGACGAGGGTCTCCGCGCTCTGCGAGTGGAGCGGTAGGAGCGCGACGGCACTCATCAAGAGCAAAACGACAGCGCGGCGCATTTCTGTAGTGAATAATACCTCAGTGCAATACCTTTATCTACGGGTAGAAGTTTCAACGGTTGACCTAGAGCAGCCGATTATTGAATAGTGAAGCCGGGTCGGCAGGAAAAACGTATAGATATAATGAAAAGACGCGTCCTTTCCGGAGCGGCTGTATTTCTCACACTTTTCGTTCTTTTTGTACCAGGTACGCTCCACGCGATGGGCCAGCAGGAAGACCCGATCAGGCAGGCCGAGGAGTTGATGGAGGAGAACCGGCTCAACGAGGCGATCCGCCTCCTCGAGCAGACTATCCGAGAAGAGCCGGAGCGAATACATGAGGCGGAGGATCTCCTCCGGGAAATACGGCGGCGCCGTGGAAGTTACAACGAACTATTTCAGCAACTCATCGCTCACCTTCTGGAGAACCCTGAAGACCTGGAGACAACTCTAGACATCATTAATCGTATGGAAGCCCTCGACACGGAACCGAACGAGCGCACCAGACTGCAGGTAGCACAGGCGCGCGAGATAGCGCAGCTGGCCTACGACCGTGCCCGGGCGGAGCGCGCGATGAACGAAGCGCTCCTCGCCCTGGAAGAGAACCGGTTCCAGGACGCGATTTCGATCTACGTGAGCCTCCGAGATTTTCAGCGACCGGAATTCGAGGAGCGCGGCTACAGCGACATATTCCGAGCCACAGTGGACAGCGCAGTAGAGCAGGTCTATCAGACCACCGACAGCTTTCTCGCCGTTTCGGACGCAGTCAGTGAGAGCTCGACGACCCTTCTCACCAGCCTCGAAAACCCAGAGGATCCCGAAGATCCTGGCCCGTTCCCGGTGGAGGAGCTTCTGGCGAACCTCGCGGAGGTTACTCGACTTCGTGATCTCCTGGAAAGCAGCGGCGAGGCGATTAGGACCCAGCGCCAACGGGTGCGGCTGGAATTTCCCGAAAACCCGGTGGACTGGTACCTGGTCTTTCAGGATCAGATTATCAGAGGAAGAAGTGAGAACCGCGGGGAGGAGGGGCTCCTGCCGGCGATTCGGCAGTTCGCCGAACACCAGATCGACCGTTCCCTGGAGGTCGCCACAGGGGAGGCCGAGGCGCGAAGAGAAGCGGCTCTGGCAGCCTTCGAGGAGGAAGAGTATACCGCCGCGGAGGAGCTCTTTCCTCTGATGACTCCATACTACCAGGTGGTTCAGCGGCTCGTGGCAGCGGAACAGGAGGCGTATGTTGCCCAGGTTACGCCGTCCGCGGCGGAAAACCAGTTCAACGACGACGCCCTGGACCGTTTCCTTTCGGCGTCTTTCCGGGCGCGCTCCGGCGTCTACTCCGCTAATCTTTCCGAACGGCTCCAGGAGCTCGGTTTCGACGTTGAAGAGCTTCCCCAGGAGCTCGAGGCCCTGGAGGAGCTCAAGACCGAAACAAGTGAGAATGTCGGCGTTCTTCAGGAGCTGCTTGCCGATTGGGAGAGTGAGACCTCCGGCGTGGTAGCGCAACTCGAACAAGAGAGCCTGCCGCCTAGAGCGGAGAGGGCGGCTAGCGACGTAGAGAACCGAATCAGGAGTATTCTGGAGACCGGACCTCAGCGCCTGGAGGCAACCATAGCCGCCCGGATCATAGAGCTGACTCGCACAGAGGTGGCCCCGACGCCGGAGACCGTCTCCGAGGAACTCCCTGAAGTTGCCGCCCTGGTAGAGGGAACGGAAGAACAACTACAACAGATCGAAGAGGGAGAAGACATACAGATATCCCGGTATCCCGATCGGGCTTTGGACCGGTACGAGAACTTGCAGAATGAGATTACCGGTGCCGTCACCCGGCTGTCCGGACTTCTGGAACGATTCAGCGAGGAACCACCCTACGTTCAGGAAGATCAGAGAGTAGAGAGTGAGTTGGAGGCGGCGGAGACACTCCTGAACAGGGTCCAGGGACTCCAGGAAACCCTCGCAAGCCGCATAGATGAAATGGAAGCGCAGATTGCGGAGGCTGAGGATCTCCGGGAGGAAGCCGACGAACTGGTGGCCGAGACCCGGGCAGCTCTTTCCGCCCTGCAGGTCAATACCGCTCGGAATCTCTGGGAGCAGGCGCGAGAGGCGTACTACGAGTCCCTCTCGATCCAGGAAGACGAAGCGTATCGAGAGAGCGTTGACCAGCTGGTCCTTGCCCTGGGTAACGAGATTCAGGAAGCCCAGAACCGGTTGATAGTTCGGGAGGTCCGGGAGCTGATCAACGAGGCAAATGAGCTCTACAACGCCGACGAGTTTGGTGGTGCCCGGGATGCCCTGGTGGAAGCGGAGCAGCTCTGGAGTCAGGTGTATGTCGACCCCAACCCCGAGGTTGAGCGGCTTTTGAGGCTCGTCAACGCTGCCCTCAGCATAGAGGAAGGACGGGAACTGACCGAGACGGATCCGCTCTTCCCTGTTCTGGGTAACTACCTCAATCTTGCTCAGCAGGACTTTCGGCAGGGCCGGACGCTCTACACTTCCGGACAGGAGCAGCAGGGAGAGCGACTTCTGAACCGGGCGATCGAGAATCTGCGGAACGTCCGAGAGGTGCGCCCCCTGAACTGGAATGCCCGGATTCTCGAGCTCCGGATCCTGCAAATTACCGAAGAA
>CAYZHV010000012.1:0-34196 GCA_964478055.1 uncultured Spirochaetaceae bacterium
TTCTCTCCGTCGACGGTGACCAGGACGGCGCCGTCGACGTCGACCTGGAGGCGACCGCCGACGGTCTCCAGCTGGAGCCTGTCGCCGACTTTCGCGCCGGTCGGGACGACGGCCGGCCGGCTCCTCTTCAGAGACGTCCTCCAGCTCGTAGCCTCCCTTACCGACGGCGGGGCCGAGAATTGCCAGAAGGTGGGCCGACTTGTCGCCCCGCTGGAAGGAGGCGTGAACGATCCCCTTGTTGATAAAGACGGCGTCCCCGGATTTGAGGACCTTTTTCTCCTTTTCGATCCACTGCTCTATCTCACCTTCCAGGACGTAAATCATCTCCTCCTGGTCAGGATGGCGGTGAAAGTTATGGCCCATCCCGGGAACGATAGTAACGTCGAGAATCGCCAGTTGCTTCGACTCCGTGTTGGCCGGTCGGCTCGCCCAGGCGATCTCGCCCCAGTCGAACTGGTCCCGAGCCATCTCACGACTTGGTACAAAGGTTCCTTTCATTTCTGCCTCCCTGTGGCTGGTGCGTCTACCTAGCCCTGCTCCGGCGCCGGGCTCTCACCTTTGCTGGTCGCCTTGGATAGCTGTATTCCTAGGTATTCCGAGGCGAACCCGAGAAGGCCACCGGCGACGAGAGCGAGGGCGGCAGCCTGAATGTCGAGACCCACCCCGAAGGCGCAGGAGCACCCCATAAAGGCGCCTGGAATGAAGGACAGCAGCTTAATCTTGGACTGGAGAACCATACCGGCGGCTCCAAGCGCGATGGTGGTTCCCATCAGAGGACTAATGTTGAGCCATGCGGCAACTTGTACCATGAGAAAAGCCCAGACCACCCCGGATAGATTTGCGGCAATCGAGAGCTTGAGGCCTTCGGCCTTTCCCCCGGCAGCGTAAAACGATGCCCAAGAGACAAAACCGACCCAGGTCACCAGACCGATGGCGGGACTAAACTGTCCCCACAATCCTGCAAGCACACCAACGCTAATTGCGATTCCAACCAGTACACTCATGCGATTCCTCCGATTCGAGTTTGTTAAGAGACGGGCCCTCGGCAGACCTCGGGCCCGGGGATACGATGTTTAGAGGCTGTGAACCTCTTTGAAGGCAGCCACGAGGGCGTCGGCGAACTCCTGATCGTTGACGTTGTACGGTAGCCGTTCCACCTTTCGGTTCTCGCTCTGTTTAACCGTCTTTTCGATTGCACTAAAGAGCGCCTCGTCCGCCTCGGGGTCATGAAAAGGCTGCCCCTCGGCATCGATCAGCGACACCCCCTTCTCCGGAAGGAGAAATCGCACCGGGCCTGTCATTTGATTGAGCTTCTTGCCGATCCACTCACCCATTTTCTTGTTCTCATCCGGAGTGGTCCGCATGAGGGTGACGTTCGCGTTGTGGACATAGAGGTTCCGGTCCTTGAACTTCTCCGGAACCGTCGGCTTCGCACCGAAGTTCACCATGTCCAGGGCGCCGGCGGAACCGACGTAGGGGATCCCTCGACGGATAATCGCGCCCATCCGATCCTCTCCGGCGCTAAAAACGCCTCCCATATGCAGGTCACACACCTCGGTAGTAGTGATGTCCATCACGTGGGAGATCATGCCTGATTCAATTAGCTTCTCCATGGACTGCCCACCAGTACCGGTCGCGTGGAACACGAGGACGTCAAAATCCTCCTCGAAGGCCTTGCGGACGGCGGTGACACAGGGAGTAGTAACCCCAAACATGGTCATACCGAGAGTCGGTTTAGACTCCTTCGCCTCAGGGATCTCATTGGCAACCATTCCCGCAACGGCGTGGGCGGCGTTGCCGAGGACGGTACGGGATATCCGGTTTATCCCGGCGACGTCGGTCACGGAGTACATCATGGCGATGTCATTGGGACCGACGTAGGGACCCACATCGCCGCTGGCCACGGTGGAAACCATTATCTTGGGCACTCCCACCGGGAGCCGTCGCATCGCGGAGGTCACCAGGGCGGTGTTTCCCGACCCCCCGAGACCAATGACCCCACCGATGTCCTTTCGGGTCAGCAGGTACTCTCCAAGGGCCTCGGAGATCATGGTTACAGCCTTGCCGCGGTCGTCGGTGTTACCGAGAAAGCCGGGCTGATCGGGATGATGCTTGGCGACCTCGCTGTTGGAGACCTCAACCTTGGCGGAACTCGGCTTCGAGGAGACGTCTACCCGAAAAGGCTCTGCACCGGCCTCACGAATGAGATCCGCCACGTAATTCAGCTCTTCCGCCTTTGTGTCAAAGGTTCCGACTACATACGCTTTCTTCATAGCTACCTCTCTTAGAACTTTAGAGCCTTGAACTTCTTGATCTGCTCGGTGATGGCGACCTCCGTAGGGAGGCGCTCCATGGAGCTAGCACCATAAAAGCCGTCAACCTCTTTAACCTTTTCGAAGATGAACTGGGCATCCTCGGGCATGGCGATCGGACCACCGTGGCATAGGATGATTACATCCTCCCGGACGCTCTTTGCAGCGTCGGCGATCTCCTTAACCTGTTTAGCGCTGTCGTCCAGGGTCTTCGCCGTCTCGGCACCGATAGATCCTTTGGTGGTAAGCCCCATATGCGCCACCACGATGTCCGCTCCCGCCTCGGCGAGCTTCTTTGCCTGGTCCGTGTCAAATGCGTAAGGGGTGGTAAGCAGGTCCATCTCATGGGCTTCGCGGATCATGTCTATCTCGAGCTGAAAGCTCATCCCCGTCTCCTCGAGGTTCTTTCGAAAATTGCCGTCGATGAGCCCCACCGTCGGAAAGTTCTGAACTCCGGCGAAACCGAGCTCCTTGAGTTCCTGCAAAAGGTGCCGCCGGAGCATGAAGGGGTCGGTGCCGTTGACTCCCGCGAGGACCGGCGTCTGCGTGACCGCGGTTATCACCTCGTGAGCCATCTCCTTTACGATCTCATTGGCGTTGCCGTACGGGAGGAGCCCCGCCAAAGAGCCTCGCCCGGCCATGCGGTATCGGCCGGAATTGTAGATGACGATAAGATCGATTCCTCCGGCCTCCTCACACTTTGCGGATATCCCGGTGCCGGCGCCCCCGCCAATGATAGGAATGCCCTTGGAGACTTTTTCCTTCAGGCTCTTGAGAATCTCGGATCGACTTCTGGGTGCAGCCATAGAAACCTCCATTGTTGCAGTGATTGTTTCCAGAACGTATGCAATCGGCGTGCCGACATCAGATCAATTTCCTCCGAGTGCAGCTAACTACCGTAGGGCACGGCAGTTGCGCAGACGGATGGTCTTCCGCTCCCTTTCGCGCCGGCGAGATCGAGTGTAGAATTGTGTGTTACCTGGGTAACACCGGGTAACGCCGGAGGTAACAGCTTGATAGACCAACTCCATCGACGCCACCCCGTGATTCGAAGCATCGTGGAAGGAAAACCCAAAGACCGTCCGCTCATCGGCGTAGCCCCGGGTTCGGGGCAGATTACCCGCACTGCCTGCCAAGCTGGCGCGGACGTTCTGTTCACCTTTAGCGCCGGGGTGTACCGGACTGTCGGGGTAGGATCTCTCGCCTCCTTTCTTCCTAACGGCAACGCAAATGACCAGACCGAGGAGCTCCTGCGGCGGCAGATCCTCCCCCACTGCGGGGGGACACCGGTGGTGTCAGGCCAAATGCCGGGTGACCCACTCTTCTCCGTTGAGGAGCGACTGAACCGGTTGAGCGCTCTCGGAGTAAAGGCTATCACTAACTGGCCCGCCACGGGGCTAACGGACGGAACGATGCGTCAAATCATGGCCGCGGAAGGCGTTTCCCACGAGACGGAGCGAAGAATGCTCGCCGTGGCCAAAGAGCGGGGCTTCGCGGTCTTCGGCTTTGCCCTGAGCGCCCAAGAGGTCCGCAGCTTCTGCGAGATCGGCGTGGACGGGCTCATCCTCAACGTGGGGCTCACCAGGGCCGTACAGGACAGCCTCGAGAAAAAGAACCAGATACGAACTGCCATTGCCACCGCCCGGGAAATGTGGCGTGCCCTCGATAGTACCGAGCTCGAGCCGCTCTGCTTTTTGTTCGGTGGCTCCATCATTCAGCCGTTGGACCTGGAAGAGATACTCCGGGAGCTTCCGATTCATGGGTACGCCGGAGGCTCTGCGTTTGAGCGTATTCCCGTACAGGCGATCGTAGACTCCACGGTACGAAGACTAAAAGGAGTCCTCCGTTCCACGGCGGAAGATACTGACCCCCTTCCGGGACGTCCGAATCTGGTCGGCAAGTCCCGACAGATGGTAGAGCTCTACGATCTTATCGACAGAGTCGCGCCACACGATGTTAACGTGCTAATCGAAGGAGAAACGGGTACCGGGAAAGAGCTGGTGGCCCATTATCTCCACAGAGAGAGTCCGCGGCGAGAAATGCCCTTTGTCACCATGAATTGCGGAGCAATCCCGGAGTCTCTCGTAGAGAGTGAGTTCTTCGGCTATGAGAAGGGAGCGTTTACCGGGGCCGATGACCGTCGCCGAGGTAAGTTCGAGCTGGCTAATCACGGCGTGCTCTTTCTCGACGAGATCGGGGACTTGAGCAGCCACGGACAGGTATCCCTCCTCAGAGTGATACAGCAGGGCGAGATCTTTCGCATCGGCGGCCAGTCTCCGATCAGAGTAGACGTCCGAATTCTCGCGGCCACCAATCGAGATCTTCAAGAAGATGTGCGCCGAGGGAGTTTTCGCTCTGACCTCTACTACAGGATTAGCACCATGGTGATTCGCACACCGGCCTTACGGCAACGCCCTTCGGACATCCCGGTGCTGGTGCGCTATTTCCTGATGCTTCTGAGCACGAGGCTCAGTCGAAAGCTCATCGGCGTCACCGATGCCTTTATGGAGCGGCTCGAACGCTATCCATGGCCCGGCAACGTCAGAGAGCTGGAACATGTGCTCACCCGGGCAGCTCTACTGGAAGACGGAGCAATTCTGGAAGGCAAGGATGTACTTCTCACCGGAAACGATAGGGACCATAAAACGGCAACTTACATAGAAGATCACCGAGCCCGAGCCCGGGAAGCACGGGAGGCAGTTCGCCGCTGCGAGAACAACAAGAGTAGAGCAGCCGCGGAGCTCGGCATCAGCCGAAAGACCCTTTACAACTGGTTGCGCGCCGGCGATTAGACATTCATGTGCCGCGCCCTTCCAATGCCGGTTCCCTCTGAGGCTTGGAGTACAAGTACTATTTTTGCATCCTCATTTCCGGCGTTTCGGAACGAGTGCGGCTGCGTTGCGTCAAAAAGAAGGCTATCACCAGGGTCGAGGAAGAAAGAGTCCCCCGCGACAAGGTACTCGACTCGGCCGGTGAGGCAGTGAACGAACTCCTGTCCCGGGTGCTGCACGGTCTCCCCGCTACCCCCGCTCCTGCTGACGGTTACAACAAAGGGCTCTAACTGCTGATTCCGCAAACCGGTGCCCACACTCTCAATCGATAGATCCTCGCTCCTAGTGAGGGGTCGCTCGTCCTTTCGAACCAGCACTACGGACCGTTGGTCCTCGCTCTCGAAGAACTCCGTGATGCGTACGTTTAACGCCTTCGCCAGGAGATGAAGCGACGAGACCCGTGGAGAGCTCTCGCCTCTTTCGATCATGCTAATAGCATTCACCGACAAGTCACACGCCTCCGCCAGGGCGCGCAAGGAGAGTCCGCTCTTTTCCCGAAGAGCACGCATCCGCTGTCCGACCTTTAGGGGCTCATTTTCCATGAGTTCAGGTTCCTTCTTTCATACAGAATACTTGTACATTGTAACACAAAAGTAGTAGAATAGTAAACGAAATGGGAAACGTTTACGGACCAGTTCCATCTCGTCGACTCGGTCACTCTCTCGGAATCGACCCGATACCAATGAAAACATGTAACTGGAACTGCGTCTACTGCCAACTGGGCAGAACTCTCCGACTCGCTCGGGAGCGACGTGCATTCGTGACCACTCAGGAGATCATGCAGGAGGTCCAAGCAGTCCTTGCCGCTCGCCACCCAGGAGAGATTGACTGGGTCACCATAGTAGGTTCCGGCGAACCGACTCTCAACAGCGAGGTCGGTGAGGTAATTCGAGGTGTGAAAGAGCTCACCGACATTCCAGTGGCGGTCATTACCAACGGTTCCCTCCTTTCGGAGCCGGACGTGAGAGCGGAGCTTTCCGGGGCCGACGCGGTCATGCCAACTCTGGACGCCGGGACGGAGGAACTCTTTCGCAGGATAAACCGCCCCCGCCGGAGCCTGACCCTGAAGCGGCAACTCGAAGGCCTCCGCCGCTTTCGGGAGGAGTTTATGGGCGCCCTCTGGATAGAAGTGATGCTCGTGGCCGGGATGAATGACACCGAGGCCGCACTTGCCGACCTATCGGAGCAACTCAAGAAGATAGAACCGGACCGGATCGATCTCTCCCATCCGGAGCGTCCGCCCTGCGAGCCCTGGGTCGAACCGACGGATCGGGAGGGACAGTTGCGGGCCCTCGCCATACTGGGCGAGGCCGCTCGGGTGCTCCCCCCAACGCCGCAGGACTATGACTTCTCCGGTAGTGACGTGGCGGAGGTGCTAATCGGCATCATACGGCGCCATCCTCTGCCGGAAGAAGAGCTCCGCCGTCACCTTCCCACCACCCAGGAAGAGGAGCTGCTACGAACCCTGAGCGAGGGAGGGCGTGTGCAACGGGTAAATCGATACGGTCGCTGGTTTTGGACAAGCAAGGAAGGGAGCTACGCCAATGATCGTTGAAAGGAAAGACGAACGACCCCTAAGGGGCAAAAAGATCGGCTTTTTTGGCAAGGGAGGCGCTGGCAAAAGCACGTCCCTCGTATTGGTGGCTCACGCCCTGCGGCAGCACGGATATGTCGTAACAGTCCTGGATGCGGACTCGACCAACTACGGCCTCAACGAAGCTCTCGGAGTACGCGTACCTCCGGCGCCGCTGATGGAGTACTTCGGAGGCGCGGTGTTCCGAGGTGGCAAGGTGAGCTGTCCCGTGGACGACCCTTGCCATATCGAAGGCGCCCGAGTGAGATGGCGGGAGATCCCGGAGCAGTACAGGGCCGCCGCGCCGAGCGGTATTCGGTATCTCGTGGCCGGCAAGATTGCCAACCAAGGTCCCGGGGCTGGTTGTGACGGACCGGTGGCTAAGATCGCGCGAGACCTCACGGTCGAGGAAGTCAGGGAGCCCGGCGTAATGCTTCTCGACTTCAAGGCGGGGTTCGAGGACTCCGCGCGAGGTGTCGTGACCGGCATCGACTGGGGTGTGGTGGTGATCGATCCAACTACTGCCTCGGTTCAAATGGCTATAGACCTGAAAGCAATGCTCGAGGCGCTCAGGCTAGGCGTACCGCCTGCAACGGACCATCTCGAGAGCGAGGAAGATGTGGAGCTCATGCGAGAAATCTTTCGGAGCGCTTCGATAGAGGGGCTCTCCTACCTCCTCAACCGGGTCGATACCGCTCAAACCGAACAGTATCTGAGGGAGACGCTCAAAGAGCACGAGATCGCCCCTGACGGAACCCTCTACGCCGATCCGGCCATATCCGCAGCTTGGCTGCGGGGTGAGCCGATAGGCTACACCGGAGAAAGCAATCAGGAGGCGGCGGCCCTCGTCAAGAAACTCGAGGCCGCCTTCAGCCTGGAAAGAACTACATAAGAGGAAAGGAACAACGAAATGAAAATCGCTGTTGTTACGGACGACAAGATTACCATCTGCCCCCACTTCGGCAGAGCAACGCACTACCTCGTCTTCACCGTCGAGGGCGATAGCATACTCGAGAAGGAGATCCGTCCCAAGGAAGGGCACCATACAGCTCACAAGGCTGAGTCGCAGCAGACGGAGGATCATCACCAGACTCATCATGGCCAGGGAGATCATCACCAGGGACACCACAACGGCTCGGATCGCCGGCACAAGCGAATGGTGGAGGCGATAGAGGACTGCCAGCTCGTTATTGTCGGTGGCATGGGCATGGGTGCCAGAGAAGCGCTCCAAGCGGCGGGAATCAGGCCGTGCTCCACGGAGATTCGTGACGCCGAGGAGGCTGTACGAGCCTATCTCGGCGGTCGCCACATGTGGGAGCCGGATTGCCAGACAAAAGCGGTCCACTCCAAGTAACAACAAAGTCCATTCCTACCGTCCCGGGCCCTCCAACCCACCCCCACACACAGCCAGGAGGGCCCGGGGCATCTTTCTCAAAACTGTAGTCTTCCCGGTTCCGAATTCCTATTTTTTGAGTAAGGTACCTGGACGTCTACGCATCCAGGCCGAACTTAAAGGAGCCTGTTATGCTTCGAAAAGGTCATTACCTCGCTAATCTGAAAATTCTTGTGGTTCTTGTGGTTCTCGTGGTTCTTCTCGCCACACCGCTCTACGCCCAGGAGGGGCAACTCGCCGTTACTTCCGCGCACCGTCTTGCGACGGACGCGGCGGTCGAGATTATTCGCGACGGAGGCAGTGCCGCGGACGCCGCCTTTACAACAGCTGCGGTACTCACAATCGTGCAGCCCTGGTTCTCGAGCGTCATGGGCGGTGGCACCTGGGCGCTCTACTACGATGCGGATAACCAAGAGGTAGGCGCCCTCGACGGTGTCGGCACCGCCGCCACCGGGGCAACGCCGGAGTACTTTCTCCAGGATCGCAATGCCCGAAGGAGTGGGATGCACCAGGCGATTGTACCCGGAGCCTGGGCAGGCTGGATGGCGTGGCTTGAGGAGTACGGTCAAATGGACCTCGATGAGCTTCTGCAACCGGCGATCGAGATCGCCGAAGCAGGCTACGAGGTGTACGGAGAAATGGCCACCTGGCTGGAACGGGGTGCTGGCAATATAGCGCGCTGGCCCTACAGCAGGGAGACCTACATGCCCGATGGAGAGTTGCTCGAGCTAGGCGACACAGTGCGGCAACCCCGAATGGCGGAAACCTTCCGAGAGGTTCAACGGGTCTATCGACGAAATCTGCCCCGGGGTCGGGCAGCGGCCCTGCAAGCCGCGAACGACTACTTCTATCGCGGACCGATCGCCAGGAGTATCGTCGAGTATTCCGACGCCCATGGTGGTCTCTTCGAGCTCTCCGACTTCACGGAGTTTCGCACCGGATTGGTGGATCCAATCTCGGTTGAGTACCGTGATATCACGGTCTACCAGAACCCTCCGAACAGTCAGGGCATTACTATGCTCATGGCCCTGAACATCCTCGAGGGGTATGACTTCTCCTCCTACGAGGCCAACTCCCCGGAGGCTATTCACCTTCAGGCTGAAGCGATAAAGATAGCCCACGCTTCCAAGCACCGCTACGTGGGAGACCCGGAGTTCGTCGATGTTCCCGTTGAAGAGCTCCTCTCGGAGACCTACGCCCAAGAGGCCCGGGAGATGATACGGATGGATAGAGCCCTCACCTGGCCCTTTCCTCAGGTGATCGCCGAGCTCGAGCGGAGCAACACCACGACCTACTCCATTGTTGATAACGAGGGTAACGGCGCGGCGGTAACCACATCGCTGGGGGCACAGTTTCTCGTCGCCGGGCCGAGCGGGGTGCACATAAACAACAGAATGCGGATGTTCTACTACGGTAGGGGCTACGCGAACACGGTACAGCCGGGAAAGAAGGTGCGACACACGAGTAACCCGTATATCGCCATGCGTAATGGGGAGCTCTACATCCTCGGAGGCAATACCGGCGTCGATACGCAGCCCCAAGGGCAGGTGCAGCAGTTTATCGGCGTCGTGGAGTTCGGCCTCTCCGCCCAGGAAGCCGTATCGCGACCACGATTCATAACCCGCGCCTTTCCCGCCGGTCAGTGGCCTTTTCAGGCTGACAACGATCTTGCCATGGAGGCGGGGACCCCTGACTGGCTCCGAAACGCCATGGAAGATCGGGGACACGTGGTCGTATCCGGCGGCATCTGGGGAGACGCGCAGATGATAGTGATCGATCCGGCCACTGGACGAATGGAAACCGGCACCGATCCCAGAGGTGGTGTGGGAAAAGGCACGGTCCGGTGATGACGAGGGTACTACCGCTACTCTTTCTCGCCCTCTCCCTGGTAAGCTGCGAGGCCCAGGGAAGTGGAGAGGAGATGGACCAGCCGTCGGACGACCAGAACCAGGAAGCTGCCACGGATCAAAATCTGCCGGAGCCGGAGCCTGCGACACGGTTCGACTACGAGAGCTTCGATCCCGCCTCGGTCACTGTCCCGGTACCCGAGGCGCTGCGGGGTTATCGAGAACCTTTCGAAGAAGACGAGGAGGCGCTTTCGAGGCAGCGGGGATGGAATACCCCCGCTCGCGGCGAGGAAATGGCAGTTGCCGCCCGGGACCCGGTTGCCGCTCGTGTGGCCTTTCGGGTGCTCCAGGCCGGTGGAAACGCCGCGGACGCCGCCTTCGCCCTGGGAGCGGCGATTAGCGTCAGGGAGCCGTGGTTCTCCCACGCCCTGGGCGGCGGAACCTGGGCACTCTTTCGAGAAGCCGAGAGCGGCGCGGTCACCGCGGTGGATGGCGCGGGCACCATTGGCAGTGAAGCGGACCCCGCCTTCTTCCGAAACCCGGACAATCTCCGAGAACACGGCATGGAGTGGGCCATCGTCCCCGGCGCCTGGGACGCCTGGCTCCTCTGGCTCGAGGAGTTCGGAACCATGGAGCTCGACGAGCTCCTGGCACCGGCGATCGATCTGGCGGAGAACGGCATCGCCGCGAGTCCCACCATGGTCGGCTGGATTACCCTTCAGGAGGAGTCCATCGCCTCCCGGCCTGCCACTGCAGCCATCTTTCTTCCCTATGGAGAGGTCCCCGAACCGGGGGAGACCATCTATCAAAGGGATCTCGCCAAGACGTTCAAGATGATCGTTGCCGCCTACCAGAGGGCGCGAGAGCAAGGAAGAAGCGCGGGTATGGAAGCGGCACGGGAGGTCTACTATCGTGGGCCGATCGGCGAGGCGATCGTGGCTCACGCCCAGGAGGATCGCGGAAGCCTCACCGTCGCAGACTTCCGCTCCTACAGGGCAGAGCTTCGGGAGCCCCTGGTGTCGCGGTTCCACGATTGGAGGCTCTTCAATCCGCCTCCCAACAGTCAGGGAATCGTTATGCCCCTCGCCCTGAACGTAATCGAGGTCTCCGACCTCCGGCAGAATCGTTGGAACGAACCGAAGGCAATTCACATTGTGGCCGAGGCGATGAATCTCGCGCATATCGACAAGCACCACTACGTGGGAGACCCGGAACACGTGGACATCCCGCTCGAGACGCTCCTGAGTGAGGAGTACGCCGAGGCCCAGGCTGAACGAATCGAGCCGAATCAGGCGCTCCAGTGGCCCCTTCCGGGAGGACTCGAGGCGAATGAAGGCTTCACCACAACCTTCTCCGTGGTCGACGCCGAAGGAAACGGTGCGGCGATTACGACATCCATCGGTGCCCAGTTCGTGGTGGCAGGGGAGACCGGAATTCTCATGAACCAGCGGCTCCAGAACGTCTTTTACGAGAACGAAGGCAACCCTAACTACCTCGTGCCGGGACGACGAGTTCGGCACACGGTCAACCCGTATATTGCGGAGCTTCCCGGGGAGAAGCTCGTATTTGGAGGCAACACCGGCTATGACACCCAGCCCCAGGGGCAGATTCAGCAGTTTCTCCACCTCTCGATTTTTGGAGCCAACGCCCAGGAGGCGGTGAGCCGCCCACGGTACATCGTCCACTCTTTTCCCGACATCACCTATCCTCATGAGGTGCGCAACGAGCTCGCCCTGGAGCAGGGTTACGGCAATGAGGTGGTCGAAGCTATGCGAGAGCGAGGACACAGGGTGAGTCGTGGAGCAATCTTTGGAAACGCCAATGTCATTGTTAGAGAGCTTCGAACGGGGGCTGTCGAGGCCGGCGCGGACCCGCGGGGAGAGAATCTCGCCATCGCGCGGTAGCTTGGAATAGCAGCCGGGCCATGGCCCGTGGCCGGGAGGTTGCAGCGCAGTGCGGCAACGAGTTCTCTCATCCCGAACCGCTCCTCGCGGCTGACAAAGGGGGCTTCTGAATCTACAATGCCCAAAACGGTTCGCAGGAGCTTTACGTGTCACGCATGCTTTACTCAGCCCCAAGATGGAGACCCCGGGGAACCGTGGGTCTCGGTCACCCTTTAGTGGTGGTCTTTGGAGCGATTGTCTTTCTTTCGAGCGCCTCAGTCGCTGCTCAGGATCTCGAAATCGGTCTCATGCCCGCGGTGGACTCGATTCCTCTCCTTATCGCCCAAGACCAGGGGTTCTTCGAGGATGAGGGAATCGACGTAGAGCTGAGGATGTTCCGCAACCAGCTCTACCGGGAAACGGCACTGCAGACCAATGAAATCGACGGAAGCGTCTCGGACCTCATAAACGCGGTCTACAACTGGCGAAACCGCACGGGCGTGCAAGTGGGATCGATCACTGACGGCCACTTCGCCCTGCTAACAGCCGCCGACTCCGGTCTGACTACGATTGCGGAGTGGAACCGTCGCGACTCCCTAGCGGTGGGGCTCCTCGAGAACAGCATCATCTACTACGTGGCGGAGCGGATGCTCGAAGCCGCCGGCGGGAGGACGGAGACGATCGAGCTTGTGACCACCCTCCAGGTCCCGACGCGAATGGAAATGGTGGTGGCAGGACAAATCGAAGCCGCTCTTCTCCCGGAGCCAGTGACCCGAATAGCCGAGGCTCGAGGCAGCAACATTCTCCTGGACAGTTCGGTCCTCGAGCAGACTCCGGGGGTGCTAGTCTTTACCGAGCGGGCGCGACGGGAAAAAAGTGAGGAGATCCGCGCTCTCTACCGTGCCTACAACAGAGCGGTGGAAGCGATTAACGCGGACCCCGACTCCTTTCGCTCTGCAATCGTCCGCCTCGGAGAGTTTCCTCCCACCGTGGAAAAGAGCATGGTGATTCCCACCTACGAGCGGGCCCGTCGTCCGACGGCGGCGGAGCTGTCGGACGTCACGGACTGGATGGTCGAGAAAGGGCTCATCGAGAGCCTTCCCGGCTATAGCGCCGTGGTAGCATCGGGCCTGCTACCCTAGAGGTTTCCGTTGCTGCTGATAGACCGGTGCACCACCGGATTCGGAGACAAACTCCTCTTCAACGAGCTCTCCCTGGAGCTACAGCTCGGAGAGGTCCTGGCGGTTGTGGGGCCCTCGGGATGCGGTAAGAGCACCCTGCTCCACCTGGCTGCGGGGATCCATCGCCCCTGGGAGGGGCGGGTCTCCCTGGATGAGCGCCCCCTGCTCCCCGGAGACCGGAGGATCGGCTTCGTTCAGCAGCACTACGGTCTCTTCCCGTGGTTCAGCGTAGAGAAGAACGTCAGCCTGGGACTCAGACTTCGAGGGACCGATCGCCATCGGCGGCGCAAGGCGGCGATGGAAAGTCTCGAAGAGCTCGGACTTGCCGCGAAGGCCCGCCGTTATCCGGGAGAGCTCTCAGGCGGTGAGCGGCAGCGCGTCGCCCTGGCGCGAACCATCAGCTTCGACCCCGAACTGCTCCTTCTCGACGAGCCCTTCTCCGCTCTCGACGCCTTTACCCGGGAAGAGCTGCAGGAAACCCTCCTCGCTCTACAGAAAAACCGGCGCCGCGCAACGCTTCTGGTCACCCATAGCCTGGAGGAAGCGATCTTTCTCGCTGATCGAATCGGGATCATGTATGGAGCTCCCAGCGGCTTGGAGGCAGTGGAGAACCCGTGGTCCAAGAGCCGGGACTTTCGCCGCCACCAGGACCGGCAGAACCGGGAGTACGTTGAGGCGGTGCGGTCGATACGCGCGCTATTTGAGGAGCTCCGAAATGAGCCGTGAACGGCCGCAGGTGAGGAGCGTTCTCCTCAGACTCGGCTCCTCGCTTTTACGACTGTTCTCCGCTCCGGCTCTCGTTCTTCTGCTCTGGGCGGTGGCGGCGTCGGCGCTATCAAACGTCGTGCTGCCTCCTCCCGGCGCGGTGCTGAGCCGATTCGGGGAGTTGGCACGCCCCGCCCTCCTTCCACACGCAGGAGCCAGCCTCCTGCGCGTACTAATTGCCCTCGGGGCGGCAACAGTGGCCGCCCTACCCCTCGGGATACTCCTGGGGCGAGTCACCTGGGCGAAGCGCCTCCTCACGCCAACGGTGTACCTACTCTATCCGGTGCCGAAGATCGCCCTCCTCCCCTTGGTCTTCCTCCTTGTCGGCATTGGCGAATCGGCCCGGGTGGGCCTGCTATGGCTCGTCCTCTTCTTCCAGGTTCTTGTGGCGGTGCGAGACGCTGCCTCTTCGGTCCCCGGGGGCTATGGAACTTCCCTCACCCTTTTGGGAGGAGGGAGGCTGGACTACCTCCGATTCGTCCTGCTGCCGTACATACTCCCCGCGCTCCTCACCGCACTCCGGATCGGCTCGGGAACCGCCCTGGCGGTGCTCTTCTTCGCTGAGACCTTTTTCACCGACCGGGGTCTCGGATTCTTTATCGTCGACAGCTGGATGAAGGCGTCCTACGTCGACATGACAGCGGGTATCCTGGCCATTGGGATACTCGGCTTTCTTCTCTTCGCCCTCCTCGATGGAGCACAAAGACTCTTCTGTGAGTGGAAAATAGTAGACTGATCTCCGCTCTCTGCGGGGTAGCACCGGAGAGTGGAATCTGTGTTAGACTCGTCTCCCGAATACTTCATACTATCGAGATTGCGCAGTGGATCACCCTATGGCAAGCAACGGTCGTAGTCGGAAACCCTTCGGACTACAGGAACGTCATCTTCGGCGACGCCCGGCAGAGGAGTCGCCCCGCAGGCTATTAAACACGCTAAGAAACCTACGACGCCGCCGAGCTCGGAGAGTCGCGGAGGAGATTCAGCAACAACTCGGGTCCAAGCTCGGGGGCCAACCCGCGGGAGTACTCCTGGCCGCCGCAGCTCACGCCCTCTTTGCCTGGGGTACCGGGTCGACGGATCCCGAGGCGAGCGGCAGGTTTGTTTCTGAGAGTTCCCGGGATTCCTTCCTCCTCAAACGACTAAGAGGAATGGCGTCGGAAACGTGGAGAGAGGGAGCAACCCTGGCCCAGGAAGCCCTGGAGACGTCCAACCAGAGAACGATCATTAGTTCGATGGTAGGCGCAATGCGAGCCGTATCCGAGGCATACGCTCAGAAGGTCGAGAGGCGAACACTTTCGGAAGTCTATTCCGGGCTCTGCAGCGCCTCGCTTCGAAAGGAAGGACACACCCGCGCCCAGAAGGAACTCCTCGCAGCTTTTTGGGACGGCGCCACGTTAGGCGAGATTCCTGACGAGGGAGCTTACAACAAGAATCGATGGAGTAGATCAAAAAGGACTTGACCAACTCCCGGTGATTGGGTATTCTTTTATCGGTTTTCGGGGCAGGGTGCGCTGCGAAGAAGCGGCAATTCCCGACCGGCGGTTAGAGTCCGCGAGTTCCCAAAGGGAGCTGAACCGGTGAGATTCCGGTACCGACGGTATAGTCCGGATGGGAGAAAACCGACGAGGCAAACCGACCAGACGCGAAATCAGGTCCGCCCGGTAATCGCGTCAGCTCATTCTAGCTACAGAGGTTTGCCCCTCCCGTCGTGAACGCAAGACCCCGAGCTTCGGCTCGGGTTTTTTTGTGTCTTCGCGAATATGAGACTGCCCCGAGCCAGGAGGGTCTCATGTCTGAACAGTTCGAGTTTCTCACCAGGACCGTCGATCTTGCTGAAGCCGGAAGGGGAGCGGTCTTTCCCAACCCGATGGTTGGCGCCCTCGTCGTCAAGGAGGGTCAGGTTGTCGCCACCGGTTACCACGGGCGATATGGCTCCGCCCATGCGGAGGCGGCGGCTCTCGAAGCTGCTGGTGAGAGAGCCAAGGAGAGCACGCTCTACTGCAACCTGGAGCCCTGCTCCTACGAGTCTCCGGAAAAGCACCAACCTCCCTGTACCCGGCGGATCATAGACGCCGGGGTACGCAAGGTCGTGATTGGTCAACTCGATCCGAATCCCCGCGTTCGTGGCCGGGGCGTCAGGATTCTAGAAGAAGCGGGAATCGAGGTAGTCACCTCCCCGGATTCGGAGCCTTACTGGCGCTTCAATGACGCCTTCAACAGCTACATGTCCACGGGCCGTCCCTTTGTGCAAATCAAGCTCGCCATGAGTCTCGACGGCCGTATTGCGACTTCCCGGGGCGACTCCAAGTGGATAACTGATGAGTCCGCCCGGAGAGAAGTCCACGCGCTAAGAGCGGAACGAGACGCCGTCGCGGTGGGCGTCGGCACGGTAATAGCTGATGATCCTTCTCTCACGGTGCGTCTCGTGGAAGGCAGAAATCCGCGGCCCGTAGTTTTCGATACACATCTGCGCATTCCCTTGGATCGTGCACTGCTACGAGATCGCTCGGAGGAACTGATCGTGCTGGCCGGAAGACCTCCGGCGGAGGATCCCGCCTTCAATGTTCGAAAGGGGCGTCTCGAGGCTCTGGGTGTGACCGTAAAGGTAGTGCCCGTGGAACGGGGAGAGGTCTCCCTGCCGGAAGCGCTCACGGCATTACGGGCGGAGGGAGTCAACTCCCTTCTCCTGGAGGGGGGCGCCACGCTTGCTACCTCCTTCCTGAGGATTCGCCTCTTCGATCGGCTCACCACCTATATTGCTCCGATCCTGATCGGTTCGGGGACGGAGGCGATAGGAGAGCTCGGGATCGACGAAGTTGCCCAGGCTCTCAGCCTCGAGGGCGTCACCTGGCGCCAGGTCGGGAACCAGCAGGTCTTCGACGGCTATCGCCCTAACTGGCTCAGCTCCACTCAGGCGAGCGTACAGGAGGAAGCGCATGTTTACGGGACTTGTTGAGGAGATCGGAACCGTCCGAAACGTCCGTAGAAGCGGCTCCTACCAGCTCCTGGAGATCGCCGCCTCGGAGGTGCTCGACGGCACTCGTCTCGGGGACTCCATATCGATCGATGGCGCCTGCCAGACCGTAACGGAGTTGAAAAACGACGCCTTTCTCGTGGAGACCCTCTCGTCGAGCCTGGAAAAGACAACCCTCGGCGAGTATCGGCCGGGTCGGCGGGTCAACTTGGAGCGCGCCCTCACCCCGGGCAGCCGCCTGGGAGGCCACTTCGTTCAGGGCCATGTGGACGGGACCGCGGGAGTCTGGGAGATCCGGGAGGAAGGGCCGAACGTATTCTTCTCCGTGGAGCTCGGAGCCGACCTCGCCGCCTACTGCGTATCTGAGGGCTCCATAGCCATCGACGGTGTCAGCCTCACCATTGCCGATCTGGATGAGACAGTGGCCACAATCAACGTAATCCCGGCCACCTGGCGAGAGACCGCTCTAGGGGACCGGAAGAAGGGAGACCGGGTAAACGTGGAGGTGGACATTCTCGGTCGCTACGTCGCCAAGATGCTCGGCCTCGGAGCGGATCGTCAAAAGAGCGCCGGGAACCCCCTCACGGCGGAACGACTACTAGCATTGGGATACTAAGGAGCGGAGAAATGAATCAGTCGAACGAAGACAAGAGAAGAAGAACAGACGAAGGACTGGACCGTCTCGCCCGAGTGGAACGCGCCATCGAGCAAATACGCAGAGGCGGACTCATCCTCGTACGAGACGACGAGGGCAGAGAGAACGAGGGAGATCTCGTCGGAGCAGCGGAGCTTGCTACCGAGGAGATGCTCGCCTTTATGGCGGTAAAGGCACGCGGTCTCATCTGTCAGAGCATCACCGAAGAGACCGCCAGGCGCCTCAACCTCCCGCCGCAAGCCGAGAGAAACGAAGAGAGCAACGCCACGGCGTTTACCGTGAGCGTGGACGCCGCGGAGGGAATAACCACGGGCATTTCCGCCGGGGACCGCTGCATGACCGCCCGGATACTCGCAAATCCCGAGAGCGCGCCCGAGCAACTCGTGCGCCCGGGGCATCTCTTTCCAATCGTAGCCAAGGAGGGAGGCGTCTTCGAGCGCCAGGGACACACGGAGGCGTCCGTCGACCTGGCACGCCTCGCCGGTCTGCAGCCCTCCGGGCTCATTTGCGAGGTTCTCAAGGATGACGGGACCATGGCGAGGGGTCCGGAGCTCGAAGAACTCGCCGGAGAGTGGGATGTGCCGCTCATCTCAGTGGAAGAGCTCCTGGCGTATCGGGATGCCATCGGGGACGTCGATGTGCGCTCCACTACTTCCGCGCAGCTTCCCACACCCTTTGGCGATTTCACCCTTCGGGTGTACCACGGCAGCGACCCGAGCTCCGAAGAGCTCGCCCTGCTGGAGCATCCCGGTCCGCAGGAGACCGGCACGACAAAGCAAAGCCGTCCCACTGCTCCAGCTCCGGTGGTCCGACTCCACTCGGAATGCCTCACGGGAGAGGCGTTTCACAGCAGTCGGTGCGACTGCGGTGCGCAGCTCGACGAGGCGATGCGCAGGATCGCGGATGAGGGGGGCGCCGTCGTCTATCTCCGACAAGAGGGGCGCGGGATTGGGCTCTTCGAGAAGGTACGAGCGTACACCCTGCAGGACCGCGGCATGGACACCCTGGAGGCGAACCTCGCTCTGGGCCACGGCGCGGACGAGCGCCGCTTCGGAACGGCCGCGGCGGTGCTCAAGGCGGCGGGGTACACCCGGGTGCGTCTTCTCACCAACAACCCCGACAAAGTCGACGCCCTCGAGCGCGCAGGAATCGAAGTCGTTGAGCGGCTGCCGCTACACGTCGGACAGACCGACTCCAATCGATTCTACCTCACCACGAAGTTCGAGCGCATGGGGCATTTGGCGCCGGAAGAGATCAGAGCAACACACTAGAGACAAAGCAAGGAGAGCAGAACCATGAACGGATACAAGACAGTAGAAGGAAACCTGAAGGGCGAAGGAAAACGCTTTGCCGTCGTTGTCAGCCGATTCAACTCGTTTATCACCGAGCGGCTTCTCGAGGGGGCGATGGATTGTCTCCTGCGTCACGGAACCAACGCTGAGGACGTAACGGTCCTGCGGGTTCCCGGGGCCTGGGAGATCCCTATCGCCGCAAAGCGAGTCGCCCTGGACACCGACTACGACGGCGTCATTTGCCTCGGAGCGGTTATTCGCGGGGGAACCCCGCACTTCGAGTACGTCTCCGCGGAAGTCAGCAAGGGCGTCGCCGCTATCGGCCTCGAGAGCGGGAAGCCTGTGACCTTCGGGGTTCTCACCACTGACTCGATCGAGCAGGCTGTGGAACGGGCAGGCACAAAGGCGGGAAACAAGGGGTGGGAAGCCGCTGAAACGGCCCTGGAGATGTGTGATCTAATGGGACAGCTCAACTAAAGCGTTGAACCTCGAGGGATTCTCTGTTACATTATATTTGTACAATCCCACAGTACATTGTGTGTTTTCGCCCCCGCCTCAAGGGGCGAATGAACGTGACCGCAGGAGGGCACCTCTATGAAGATTACCTCGAGACATGTAACTGGCTGTTATCAGTCCATCGTGGACGACGGCAGAAACCACGGCGTCGTGCTCGACTTGCCGGAGGCGAAGAAGGGCGACGACCTGGGTGCCACCGCCCTGGAGCTCGCCGCCATGGCACTTGCCGGCTGCATCTCCACCATTTGGGCCGTCGTTGCGAACAACTCCAACGTGAGTTATCGCAAGATGATCGTCGAGCTCGACATAGACAAGCCAGACAACGCTCCGACCTTCACAACCTCCAAGGCCGTTGTCAAAGTCGACAGCGACGAGGATCAGGAAAAGCTCGAGCGAATCCTCAAAAAGACCCTAGAAGCGTGTCCTGTAGGTAGACTCTTCGAGCAGGCGGGCATTGAGACCGAAACTACTCTCGAAAAGACAACCCTTCTCCACGCCTAACACTTCCTAAGGCGGCCCCGACCTGTGGGGCCGCCGCTCACTATCGATACCAGGTAACGATTTCCTCCAGTCTCTTTCCTCACCCTTGACGCGACGGTCGCTCTAGAACGAAGCATTGGAGTATGAGAGAAACACTTGCCGAGTCCGTTTCAGGAAGAGGGGCTCACATCACCTTTCGCCAAGCGGTAGACGGGTTTCCCCCGTCCCGAGCAGGAGAACGCGTGGAGAGCGTTGCGCACACGGTCTGGACCCTGGTCTGGCACATGAAGGAGGTGATCCAGGACATCATCGATTACGTTGAAGACCCCGAGGGCTATGAGCCCAAGCCCTATCCTTCTGGTTACTGGCCGGACTCCTACGCGCCTGAGAGTGAGGAGGCGTGGCAGGAGAAAGTCGCTGAAGTTGAGGCCGCGATCGAGACGGTAAGAAGCTGGGTAACCGACGAGTCAGAAGAGCTCTTCGCTCCCATTCCCGGCACCCCTGGGCACACGCTCTTTCGCCAGGCACTTCTGGTCGTCGATCACAACTCCTACCATATCGGACAGATCGTGGACCTGCGCATGCTCTTAGGAATACCGGTTAAGGATTGGTGAAACTTGGCGGGAGCCCCTAGGCCGGGTATACTCCCGCCATGGAACGACTCCTGCAGCGGATCTCAGAGGAAGCTCGAAAAGGCGAGATGCCCCTGGATGAATCGGCGTATCGGGAGGCGGGCCGAGAGCTATCAGACCCGGTGCTCCTCGGTTCGGGCAGTCTCGACTCCTCCCTTGGCTTCTTCGGCAGAGACCCCGGGCGTCGGGAGATAGAGCTCGGAGAACCTTTTGTTGGCAAGGGCGGTCAACTAGTCCGGGGCGCACTCTATCGAGCCGCGGGCAACAGCGGTACACCGAGCCTGGAGGAGTCTATCGAGATCGGAAAGCTCGTCTTCTGGGGTAACACGGTACCCTTCAAGCCGCTGGGAAATAAGGCGTGGTCAACCAGGATCAAGCGGCGTTTTCTGCCGTTCATACAGGAGCTACTTACCGAGCGGTGGAAGGGACGGGATCTCATAACCCTCGGCAACCAGGCCTTCGACTGGTTTGGCCTTGCGGAGCCGGAAAACAAGCCTCGCCTCCGGGAGTTCTGGAAACGGGAGGATCGATACGAGAGCTCCCTCACCGTCTTCTTGTCGGGGAAAGAGATCCGCCTCTATCCCCTTCCCCACCCGTCACCCCTGAACGCAACCTGGCACGCCCGGTTTCCCGCCCTCCTTGACTCACGGCTCCGAGAGATAGGCTGGCCCTGAGCAGGATAGACTATCCGCGGAGATAGAGGGTCCTGCTCAATCGCCCGCCACCCCGGGTGTACCTGGGGTGGCAGTCCGGCCCACAGGCGGCGGTACCGATTCCCCGATGGAACAGGTCTACGATGAGCACCGTCTGCTCCCGCGGCTCTATCTGATAGGTGTGGGTGAGCTCATCAAGGTCCTCCGGAGCGGTGTGGAGCGCTGAGAAGTGAAAGCTCTCGAGAGCTGCTGCGGAGACTGTGAAACTCCTCGACGAGCCCGCCTCGGCCCCCGGTTCCTTCGGCGTCGATACTCTCAGTAGTCGAGTGTCGCTGTGCCCACCGTGCTCCTGGGGCACAATGTAGGGCACGTACTGTTCAGCCACCGTGGATGTCCAGTAGCCCAGGGGATAGCCGTTGGCCCGGTCGGGATAACTCTCCTGAGGCCCCCGGCCATACCAGGAGAGCGCCTCGAACCCCTTGGGTAGGTCAAAGCGCAGGCCGACCCTGGGCAGATCGAGGAGCGATTGGGGTAGATCGACCTCCACAAGGAGTCGCTGCCAGCCCGAGTCCTCCAGGGGACCGAGGGTGAGACGACACCGCGCCCGCTCAACGGAATCGACCGTATAGACCCCCTCCAGAGTTACCTGAGAGGTACCACCGTTCTGCTCACCTACCACACTCCATCGACCGGAAAGCTTGTTGAGACCGTCGGCGATCCAACGCGCCCCGGGCTTCCCGTCCTGTCCGGCCATGCGGCGGATGAGGTCGTTCTCCGTAGGAGCCCGCCAGAGCGAAAGAGCGGGACCGACGATTTCAATCGGACCTCCTAGCCTGGGCATCCCTTCGGTAAGAGTGAGCGTAAGCTCTGCCGTCTCGGAACGGGGACCACCGTCGAGACCGTTCTCCTCGCCGGAGCCTCCCCTCGGCGCTATCCCGCCGCCAGTTACACCGGGCCAGTCCACCACCCCCGGGGCGACCCGCGCCGCGGAGGGCAGCAGCCACTGTTCCCAGGCGACCTCATGCCCCGCCGGCACCAGGCGTTCCCCCTCGAGGAGTCTCAGGCTCACCGTCAGGAGAGTCTCCGTTGTACCTCTCGGAGGCCCAGCTCCCGGGGTCTGAGAACGTTCCGCTCCGCTCTCCAGAGAGAGCGTGAGCTCATCCTGCTCGCCGGCGCCGATATCCGGGACCGCCACGGTTTTCTCTTCACCCTGTACGCCGTTCCGGCTCACCCAGTAGCAAAGCTCGTAACCCTGTAATGGGGCGAAGTCCCTAAGATTTCGCAGGCGCAAAGTGATACTACCCTCTTCCCGAGGTAGGCCGAGCTCAAACTTCGCAGGCTGCAGGAGCTTCTTGAACTCCCACATCGCCGGGTGAGGCGTCCGGTCGGGCCAGATCATGCCGTTAATGCAGAAGTCCCGGTCGTTAGGCTCGTCGCCGAAATCGCCGCCGTAGGCCCAGTACTCCCGGCCGTTCGCAGCACGCCGCTTGAGCCCCTGATCGACCCAGTCCCAGATAAACCCGCCCTGCAGACCGTGGTGCCCTTTAAAGGCGGCGACGTAGTCCTCCAGGCCACCGTTGGAGTTACCCATGGCGTGGGTGTACTCGCACATGATCAGCGGCCTCGGGTCCGCACTCCCCTCTTCGGACTCCGCCCAGGCAACGATCTCCTCCACCGGGGCGTACATCGGGGCGATAATGTCCGTGGCCCGACGTCCCCGCCCAAACTGGTACCGGTCCTGACCCCACTCGGAGCGCACCGCCCCCTCGTAGTGGAGCGGCCGGGAAGGATCGGCGTGGCGAACCCACCCCGCCGCGGCGTCATGGTTCGCACCGTATCCACTCTCGTTTCCGAGAGACCAGATGATCACCGCAGGATGGTTGTAGTCCCGCCGCACCATTCGCTGCACCCGGTCCACAAAGGCCGCGGTGTACCGCGGGTCCCGGCAGATCTCGTTGTAGTAGTGGTGCGCCTCGACGTTGGCCTCGTCGACGAGATAGATTCCGTACTCGTCGCAGAGGTCGTACCAGTCCGGATGATTCGGGTAGTGGGCAGTTCGCACCGCGTTGAAGTTGAACTGCTTCAGGAGCTCCAGGTCGCGGATCATGCTATCCCGGGTCACCGCCTTGCCCCGCTCATCCTCGTGCTCGTGTCGGTTGACACCCTTGATCATCACCGGCTTGCCGTTGATCAGGAGCTCCCGGCCCGCTATCTCCACCCGACGAAAACCGACCCGCTGCCGGTAGACTCCCAGAGAATGGCCCTCGCCATCCGTGAGCTCCAGTAGAACCGTGTAGAGCGTCGGGGACTCGGAGCTCCACGGTTTGACCCGGAGGGTGTCCGAGATGAGACGGAGCCGGTCCGCCCGATTCGGGCTCTCGTGGCGGTGCCCGTCGGTAGCCGGGGCGCCGGAGAGCTCTCCGGTGAGCGAACAGAGCCGCTCGCCACCATCGGCGTCGAGCAGGGTGAGCTCTGCCTTAAGGGGAAAGCGAACCTCCCTCGGCTCCCCGAGGGCCGCCCGACGGGTGTAGCGGCTGTAAACGCCCGCCGCGTCGCCGGGCTCCACGCCGCCGAGCTCGATCTCCGCGGTGAGCTTTCCGGTTGCGTTGTCATTCAGGAGCTCCGGCTTTAGTCGCAGAGCCCGCAGATGGATGGCCGGCTCCCGCCGGAGGTAGACGTCCCGATGGATGCCCGCCATCCACCACTGGTCCTGATCCTCTAGGAAGCTCGCGTCGGAGTAGCGAACCACCATAACCAAGAGCTCATGCTCAGGTCCGGGTCCGAGCTTCTCGGTGATGTCGAACTCACTCTCGAGACGGGTGTCTTTTGCTACCCCCACGAAGCAGCTGTCCACCCATATCAGAGCAACGCTCTCCGCCCCGCCCAGATGGAGCACGTAGCGCTGCGGTACACTCCCCAAGGCAGACGCCACCTCGCCGCGGTCAGAACTTCCGGAGCCAGGCTTCTCGGGTATGGTGAACCGTCTCAGATAGAGCCCCGTGGGGTTCTTCGCGGGAGGCTCGGGAAAGGTATCCGAAAAGGGCATCTGCACGTTGGTATAGTGCGGCTTGTCCCATCCCTGGAGGGTCCAGTTGCCGGGGACCTCGATCGACTCCCAACCCTCCGAGGCCGATGCCGGGCCGACGCCGCCCTCCAAGGTGCGAATCGCCTCCGCTGCGTCCTCCGGAGACTCGTAATAGCGAAACTCCCAGCTGCCGTTTAGGTCCACCAGAGCTCCACGGTCCGTGGGATCCGCCGCCAAGGCCGCCTCAGCGCTAGCGTACACCGGGAGCCTCGGACGCATCGGGAGTCGTCCTATACCCGTGATTTCGGGTCGTCGCCACGGTTTGAGGTCCAGCACGTCTGTCATCACTTCTTCCTCGTTTCAATTTCCAGATGCCAAAACCGCCCCTGGTAGTCCCCAAAGCCGGGTTCGATCCGCAGTCCTCGCGAGCTCAACTGCGCGCCGTCGTAACGCAGGCCCGTCGCTCGGTCTCGATAGACTACCCCGGCCTCGGCTCCGGGAAGCCGCAGGAACGATGGCTCGTAGTTAGCCCGCTCCAGAGGACGGAAGTAGAAGACGAAAAGCTCCCGCTCGCTCCGGAGCATCCAAGCGGTCTCGCCTCCGGCGCCTCCGGCAAGACGGCGCCGCTCAAAACTCCCTGAGAGGGGGCCGAGAAGACGAAGAAAGGCCGAAGTTCCGAATCGTTCCCGTAGTTCCTTGAAACGCTTCGACCCGGCAGCAAATACCTCGAGGTCAGACTCCGGCTCCTTTGTCGGGTCGAGCTCGAAGCCAAAGGAGAAGGGAAGCGCCGTGAGAACGCGCGTCTCTGCGGGGGTGGTTCTTCCAACCTGGTGGTTGGGAACCGTAGAGACGTGGGAGCCGATCACCTCCGGCGGAAAGAGCATGGTGGTGCCGTACTGGATCTCCAGCCGCTCCACGGCGTCGGACTGGTCGCTCGTCCAGAAACGGGGAGAGTACCGAAGAAGGCCAAAATCGAACCGCCCCCCGCCACCGGCGCACCCTTCAAAGAGCACCTCCGGGAACCGCCGCGTAAGTCGCTCGAGAAGCTCGTAGAGACCGAGGACATAGCGGTGCATCACCTCGCCCTGCCGCAGAGCAGGAAGAGCGGTCGAGCCGGGCTCGCTCATGTTCCGGTTCATGTCCCACTTCACGTAGGTTGCCCCGGACTCCTCGAGTACCTTGGAGACCGTCCGAAAAAGGTGTTCCCGAACTTCCTTGTTCGAGAGGTCGAGTATGAGCTGGCTCCTGCCGAGAGTATTCTCCCTGCCGGCAATCTGCAACGCCCACTCCGGATGCGATCGGAAGAGCTCACTCTCCGGAGAAACCATCTCAGGCTCCATCCAGAGGCCGAACTCCAGGCCCTCCTTCCGGACAGCCTGTCCTACCGGCCCGAGGCCCTCAGGAAAGCGGCCCGGATTCGGCCACCAGTCGCCCAGGGATGTCGTATCGTCACGGCGGCCCGAGAACCAGCCGTCATCGAGAACCAGGAGCTCCGCACCGATCTTTTTGCCCTCCTTGGCCAGAACGGCGATCTTCTCAGCGTCCACCTGAAAGTACATCGCCTCCCAGCTGTTGATTACCACCTTCCTCGGCTCCCCGCGCCATCGCCGCGCGATAACGCCCCCTCGGGCAAAGTGGTGGAAGGCGGAGCTCATTCCGTTAAAGCCCTCGTCGGAGTAAACCAGCATCGCCGTCGGTGTACTGAACTGCTCCCCGGGCTCGAGGTGCCCCCGAAAGCGGTTAATCCCGATGCTCAGGCGGGGGACCTCGTAGGCGTCCACCTCGCAGACCGCTTGGTAGTTCCCGCTGTAGCCGAGGGCCATGGCGAAGACTGAGCCCGTCTCCTCGGTGGCCTCGGGATCACAGACCGCAACAAAGGGGTTACTCCGGTGGCCGCTGGCGCCGCCCCGACTCGCCACGCTATGACGGCCGATTCCGAGGGGCGTTCGCACCACGTGGCGTTCGCGCCCCCAGGCGCCACCGAGGCGGACCAGGTCATAGGCCCCCGAAGGTAGATCGAGACTGGCGCTCGCTGGATCGCCTAGGGTTATCGCCTCCTCCCCGCTATTCGTGATCCGCGCCCACCGGAGCAAGACCGGGGCCTCCTCGGCGACGAGGTAAAAGAGGTCCACCTCCATGTCACCCCGGGGGTCTGCGAGGCGCAGTCGGAGGGTCTCCACGCTGCCGAGCTCGTGATCGCTACGCAGAAGCCCCAGGAGCTCAGGCTCTATTGCCTCGCCGTAGAGTTCGTGCGCCCGGTACTCGAGGCGAGACGCCTCGGTCCCGTCGGCGTAGATTACCCGAAATGCCCCTTCCCGGAGCTCGCCGGTTCCCCAGGCGGGATACTCCTGGGGCAGGAGATCCAGGGAAAAGGTGGCGTCCCGGTTCGCCTCGGGAGCCCCAATCGGCTCCTGGTCCGCCGAGGGCCGTGGGGGACTCCCGGCGCCCCGGGCCTCGGAGGAGAGAGGAATCGTCATGAGGTAGGGAGCCCGCCGGGGCTCCAGACACGTGGCCGGATCCAGGTGGCTAAGTGGGCGCCCCCAGTAGAGGTGGGCGAGAAAGCGACCATCCACCACCTGCATGGCGTAGCTAAAGTGTCGGTTTCCGAGATGAATCGTGAGAGCCGAGTCGACGGTGATCATGGTGGCCATTCTACGGACCCCTACTCCTTTACGCCACCGAAGGTGAGCCCCGAGACGAAGTGTCGCTGCAGGGTAAAGAAGACGATTACCGACGGCAGCGCCGCAATGATGGAGCCCGCGGAGATCAGGTTCCAGGATATCGACCACTGTCCTCGAAGCGCCTGGAGACCAAAGGTGATCGGTCGTGCTGCGTCGCTTTGCACCAGCGTCAGGGCCCAGAAGAAGTCATTCCAAACAAAGGTGAAAAGAAGCACCCCTAAAGAGGCGAGAGCGGGACGGATCAGCGGCAGAATAACCCGAAAGAAGACCCCCATTTCCGTTGCGCCCTCGATTCGGGCCGACTCCACCAGGGCGATCGGAAGGTCGGCGATAAAGTTCCGCAAGAAGAAGGTGGCAAAGCCGATCTGGAAGCTCGTGTGAAAGATAATGAGTGCCCAGAGCGTGTCGAGGAGATCGAGATGACCAAAGAGGGTCCGGACGGGAATCATAAGGATCTGAAAGGGAACAAAGTTTCCCGCGATGAACATGGCGTAGAGAAGTATGCGCCCCTTGAATCGGTGGATCGCCAGGGTGTATCCCGCCATGGCGGAGAGGAATATGGCGAGGCAGACCGAAGGCAGGGTGATAATCACACTGTTTCGAAAATAGAGGGCCATGGGGCTCCGAGCGGGGTTAAAGACCTCGGCATAGTTGTCGAGCATCTTGAACTCCGAGGGCCAGCCCCAGTAGTTGCCCGCGATGATGTCCGCGTTACCACGCATGGAAGTTACGACTATCGCAAGGAGCGGCAGGAGCCAGAGGAGGAGCACCAGAGGGACCGCCACCTTGTAGAGTATTCGCGTCGGAGCGCTTGTTCGTTCTATCGGTGTTGGAAACATGGCACTACCTCTCGTTCTCGACCACGGATTTCAGAAAGAAGACGATGAACCCCAGCATCAGGAGAAAGAGGATCACTGCGATGGAGGCGCCGTAGCCCATCTTGAAGTTGAAGAGCGCCTCGTCGTACATCTGATACGCCAGGACGTTGCTGCTCCCCCAGGGCCCACCGGCGGTCATAATCGCAATCAGGTCGAAGCTCCGCAGGGCTCCGATTACCGTCACTACCACCGCTATAAAAGTGGCTCCCCGCAGTTGGGGAAGAACTACGTTCCAGAGCATGGTCCAGCCAAAGGCTCCATCGATTCTGCCCGCCTCCACAACCTGGGAGCTCATACTCGTGAGCCCCGTCAGATAGAGAATCATACAGTACGCCGTCTGGGGCCATAGATTGGCGACGATTATCCCGTAGGTCGCCAGATTCTCGTTCGCCAGGATCGGAATCGGCCGAAGCCCAACAAGCCGAAAGAGTGCCGCCAGCAATCCCAAGTCTGGATTGTAAAACCAGGAGAATATGAGCCCCACTACAACAAGATTGATGACAAAGGGAAAGAAGAAGAGCGATTTTGCCAGCCGAATACCGCGCACGTTCTGGTTGAGAAAAAGCGCGATAACCAGCCCGCCCACCGGGGCAAGAAGCATGAGCACGAGCCACTTGATGTTATTGGTAAGGGAGATGTGGAAGCGCTCGTCCTGAAAGAGCTCCTGATAGTTCTCGAAGCCGATCCAGGTCATCGGACCGAAGCCGCTCCACTCGTGAAAGCTGATCCAGATGCTCTGCACAATCGGCCAGAGCACAAAGATGGAGAAAAGAATCATCGCTGGGGCGAGGAAGTAGATCGGCGCAAGAGTGAACTGGAGCCGCAGGAGTCGATACTCGCTACTCTTTTTCATCGTCTGTCCTTGAAAATGGAATTGACGGGCGGGCTCTGTGGCCCACCCGTCGTCCTAGGGTCGATCTTACTCGAAGACGTTCTGACGCTCTCGATCGAGACGCTCCCGGATTTCGGGGAGTCGGTCGGGATTGACCATAAACTCCTGGAAACCCTGCATCCCCGTCGAGGCCATCTCGGGATCCGTATCCCTGTCATAGAACTGCGCAAGACCGTCGGCGCTGTTCAGCAGGTCGAATCCTGCCCGGGTAAACCGCCCCTCCGGAGGAGGAGAGTTCTTGTTCGGGGAGATGTTGCCCACGGCGGCGGCGAACTCACCGAGAACTTCGGGACGGGAGGCAAACTCGATAAACGCCTTGGCCTCTTCAACATTCTGCGCTCCGCTCGGGATGTGATAAGACTCCATCGGGGCGTCCTCAAACATGCCGATCTCCGGATTGATCTGCGGGAACTGGAAGAAACCAACGTTGTCGACAACGCCCGCCCGCTCCATGTCCGGTACCATGAAGTTTCCGATCAGATACATTGCGGCGTTTCCGTTGATAAAGGGCGCCTGTGCCTCCTGCCAGGAGTAGGTCGCGTGGTTCTCGAGGAAAAAGCCCCGATCGAGAAGCTCTTCCCAGGTGGCAAAAACCTCATCCAGCTCCGGGTCCAGATAGCTCGCTTCGCCGTCCATGAGGGCCATGTGGTAATCAAAGCCGTTGATTCGAAGATTGAGGTAGTCGAACCAGCCTGCGGCGGTCCAGAGAAACTTGGTTCCAATGGTGATCGGGGTTATGCCGTTATCCTTGAGAGTCTGGGACACCTCGAGGAACTCATCCCAGTTCTCCGGGACCTCGAGGCCATACTGCTCGAAGATGTCCGTCCGGTAGAAGACGCCCCACTGATAGTATCCCCAGGGAACACCGTACTGCTTGCCATCAACCGTGAGAGTGGACCGTGATGAAGCCATGGACTCATTGAAGCCGGCCTCTTCCCAGAGATCGCTAATGTCCATGAAGAGACCCTGGTCGACAAAGAACTTCATCCGGTTACCGGCGAACCAGAGCGCCACGTCCGGCGGATCCGCGGCAAGAAAGTTGCGAATCGCCGTCTTGTACGCCTCGTGGTCAAAAGAGTTGAGGGTAACGTCAATATCGGGGTACTCCGCCTTGAACTTCTCCACCAGCTCACCGAAGGCCGCCTTCGGGGCGGGGTCGGAAAGGTTGGAGTTGATAACCAACTGTCGCTGCTCCGAAGCCTCTTCTTCCTGTCCTCCGGCAAAGGCCAAGACGGGGGCCAGGAGAGCAAAAACGAGAAGCAGTAGAAAACTACGTCGTATCATGAAGATCCTCCTTATGAGATTCTGATCAATTGTCAGCCCCGCAGGAACACCGGTCAATCTCAAGATCTTCGGCCGCTTTTCGGTAATTTCATTCAACTGAAGAAGAAATCGGTTACAGTGCGGGAAAATAGCATCTTTATGCAGTCCTGTGACCAATAACGCCCGATTTCAGTATCTATATCCGTATACAGTGCATATGCCCGAGGTCAACGGCGTATCAGTCTTTCACAATTTTAAGATTAGTGTTAGAGTATTACGTTAGGTGAGTGAATTTCGTGCAAAACCAGCATGATCGAGGAAGGCGTGACGGAGACTTCGTGCTCTCCACGCCCACGGAGGTCGAGAACGAGCTACCATTTCAGCTCGTCGGTGTCGGCTGCGACTTCTACCAATACCCGATAGAACGTCCTTTCGGATTTCCCGTCTATCAGTGGATACAGACGATCCGCGGCGCCGGGGTGCTCGAACAGAACGGCCGTCAGACTCCGGTCGGGGAGCGCGAGGGTATGCTTCTCCTACCGGACGAAGCCCACGCGTACTTTGGCAGCGAGGAGCCGTGGTACGTTCACTGGATCACCTTCAGTGGGCACCATATTGAAAGCATGCTCAAGTACGTGGGTATGAACCGCACCGGGGTGTACCGGGTTTCGGAGACTGCGGTGATGGAGACACATATACGCAAGGCCCTGATGACCCTCAAGAGCGACTATCCACTCAGGGGGATCGACGGATCCGCCATCGTCTACCAGCTCATGCTCGACTTCCTCAAATACTATCAACGGGAAGGGAGCGAGAGTCACAACGGCACGGTGATGAAGCTGAAGCCAGCCCTGGATCTCATTGAGCAGCAAATGGACCATCCTCTGACTCTGGAAGACCTGGCAAGCTCCGTTGGCGTGACTCCGCAGTATTTCTGCGATATTTTCAGAAGTGTGACAAGCCACCGCCCTATGGAGTATGTGAATCAGCGCAGAGTCGACCGAGCAAAGCAGCTGCTCCTCGTGGAACCGCGTACCAAAGTACACGCGATTGGCCGGCGAGTGGGGTTCGAGAGTGACAGCTACTTCGCGACGGTGTTCAAGAAGTTCGAAGGCGTGAGTCCGCGGCAGTTCCGAGAGGCCAATGCAAACAAGGCGTAACCGTTTGCAACTAAAAACGAATCGGTCTACTGTGTCCTACTGAAAGATGTGGCCGAAGAGCAAGAAGAACAAGATCGAAGTCACCGATCACGGATCCTTTTTAGATGACGCAAAGCGATACGCAACACCGGTCGTGGAGCTCTGCCACTTCGCTCTGGACAATCACCGGGAAAAACGGTTTCCCTGCCGTGACTTTCTCAGTCGACTTCATACTGAATCCACCAGGCTCGAAGAGCTCGTGGATCACTACGGCGCCCAGACGAATGAAAAGTGGTTCCCCTTTCGAGAAACCGTTGCCGCGGCAAAGCTCTTCAGCAGTGTCATATACTCGGTGATGCATATTCAGCAGTCCTTCGCCCGGTACCGGCTTCTGGACATCGATGCCGACTGCTCCGCACAGACCGAAAAGGTCCTCAAACAGCTAAAAAAGGCGCTCTTCACCATCTGTCACAACATCATAGATCAGACCCAGCGGTGCGACATACACGATCCCCACGACGAACCGGACATAAAGCCCTGCGAAGAGCGTAATATCAGCTTTCGCCTGCCCGCGGATCGGCAGGTACGCCACGTCGCCCGAGTTGGCGAGGTTGTGGTCTACCTGGCGACGCAGTTTCTCAACCTCGCGGAGGACCGGGATGTCAACGAGGCCCTCGCCGAGCGGGAGGACGAGTCCTACGAGAATCACGTTCCTGAGCCGATTAACGAGGAGCGGCTGCGCATCGTGGAGGCCCGGTTTCATAATCTTCAGTCGATGTATGACACCTACATCTTTGAGTCTGACGTGGAACAGCAGGACAGCAACCTGCTCTTTCTCCGGGGTCACATCAGTGTTATCTATCATCTCCTCGCAACAGCTACGGAGCTTGTCCACTACTACGTTCGGCACATGAGCTCCTTCAGACGCCAGACCGAAGAGAAGCTCGAGCTCCCCATGTCCAACAGCGAAATCCTCGGGCTGCTCTTTGACTACACCTTACGCAACTCGCAGCTCTATCTCGACTCAGCGATCCAGCTCTGTCACACCATGGTTCAATCCTACAGCGAGCAGACCGAGATCGAGGTGCCCATACCGAACTACCGGGGCTTTCATGTTCGTCCTTCTACCCTGATCGCCAAGATCGTTGCCCATTACGGCAGTACCGTAAAGATGATCCTGAACGATCAGGAGTATGACGCGAGCTCTCCTCTAAACCTCTTTCGCGCGAACGAAGAGATCAACGCGATGAAGCGGCGCACAATCGCGGACATGCTCAGCAAACGTCCGGATCTGGACGCTCCTGCTCCGGAGGACCCGGAGGAGCGCAAGCAGCGTCTGCAGCTACTCTTCGTGGCGCTCATGAACGAGGACAAGATCGTCATCTACGACACGGACCTCAGCTTCGAGGGCATCGAGGACGCGCCGGAACGCACGGTCTCTGAACTCGCAACTCGGTTTATCCGGCATTACATGTCCATCGGAAAGCTCGACGTGGAGAGCGACCTCACCGTCAAGTTCGTCGGGGACAACCGCGCCCTCAAAGACCTGGAGATCCTCGCCAACAACGGCTATGGCGAAGACCACATGGGCAACAACATCGTCCTACCCGACGAGCTCGGGTACCTGGCGAGGCAGCGGTAGAACCTCTTTTCCTGATTGGCGAGGGAAGACGTCCAAACCTCAGGATCGAGCAATTTCGCTCGGCTTCCATCGTTGCGAACTAACCAACCCGATCCGAGCCAATAATCGAAGTCCACCGCCCTTTGTTTTGACAAGAGACCCTGTAAGTATTACTATAAAACTCATAATTAGTAATTCTCGAATCAGTATCGGGAGGTTATATGGGTAGATTCTTCCAGTTGGTGCTTTTGATCACCATCCTGCTGGCCTTTGCCGGTTGTGAGATGCTCACCGGATCCGACGACGAGGATTCGGGTACTCCCGATCCCCTCGGTGCTACCGAAGGGCGTCCGGGAATCCCCATGCCTGAGGATTACCAGGGCGAAGTACCCAGTCAATCCGAGATACTGGTGGTCGAAGAGGCTCCTGCGCAGTACTTCAATCCACAGATTTTGGACGCTTTCAACAGCGACGGCCAGAATTTAAACTTCCAAGAGAATGATCGTCTCCTGCTCGTAGATGAAGGCGAGCCGACGGTTCCCAATGGCGATCTTCAACCCCTGGACTCTGCAAATCTTCCGACAGTCCAATTCATTCGCTATTGGGAGCGAATTGGAGATGTGGAGAGCTTTGCCGGTGGTGCCGCGGTCACGAGAGAGGTGACGACGACAAAGGGCTCGAGCCAAACCCGAACCGAATCCTTCAGCAGTACCACCAGCGTAGAAGCATCGGTTTCCGGTGGTGGGATATTTGCGTCGGCTTCCGTAACCGCTTCGGCAAGCTATACCGCTACCCAAGGTTTTTCTTCCACCCAGTCTACCGAGACGGAGGTCACAAAAGCGTTCACCGTCTCTCCACGCTCTGGGACCAACCTGCTCTACTCTGTTTGGAAGCTGGTGGAGGAGATTCGGTACGTCAGCGGCACCGGTCCGGACGCTGAACTTTTCGATGTGCAGGCGTATGAGTTCAATGAAGATTCGGTGCGGTTTGTATTCCCCACCGATGAAATCGTGCCGGTCAGCGCGTATTACGAACAGTAATGGGGGATACCATGAAGCAGGCTCTTCAGATTGCACTTCTGCTGTTTCTCGTTTTTGCCTTCTTGGGCTGCGAGATGATCACCGGCTCCGACGAAGACGACGATGAGCCACGGTCAACCGATGGGCGACCGGCAATTCCCGCACCGACGAGTTACCTCGCGGAGGTCCCACTCACATCGGATGAGTTAGTCGCTACGACGGTTCCTCTCACCAATTTCGCTGCCAGGGTAACTGTGGCAAGGAATGAAGAGGGCAATGAGATCGCCTCCTCGACTGACGGAGAGCGGGTCGCGTTGGTGACAAACGGAAACCCGACACCTAGCCCGACGTTTCAGGGAAACGAGACCCTCCCTCTTTCTGAGAACAATCTGCCCCACTTGCAGTTGGTCAGGTACTGGCGCCGCATCGGAGAGGTAGAGAGGTATTCCGGCGCAACTACTACCTCGATCAGCCGGAGCGTTACCCGGGGCTCCGAACAGACCCGAACGGAGTCGTTTGCCTACACCCTCGGCGTTTCAACCACCGTCAGCGGCGGAAACGCCTTTGTCCAAGCCTCGGCAACGGTCTCGCAGGAGTTCAGCAAGGAAGTGGAGACCGAAGTCACCATATCTGAGAGCGTTACCCAGTCAGAGACGTACGAAGTCGCCGCGGAGCAGGACGAGAACCTGGT
>CAYZHV010000013.1:0-32687 GCA_964478055.1 uncultured Spirochaetaceae bacterium
GGTCGCACTCGTACCGGCGCACATCGGATCCTTGACGAAGGCCGGGATTGAGGTGGTTGTACAGCGGGGCGCGGGATACTCCTCGGGATACAGCGACGAGGCGTATCAGGAGAAGGGCGCCACTCTCGTTGAGGACCGGGAGTCGGTCTATCAGCGGGCGGACGTGATTCTCCGGGTTCGATCCGGGAAGGCGGACGCCGGAGGCTTCGAGGAGGCTGTGCTCCTGCGAGAGGGGCAGACGGTTATCGGTACCTTTGACCCCTACGGAGCGGAAGAGGTGATGCGAGGGTACCTGGAAAAGAAGGTGCAGAGCTTTTCCATGGAACTCATGCCGAGAATCACCCGGGCCCAGAGCATGGACTCTCTTTCGAGCCAGGCGAACCTGGCGGGATACTACTCGGTAATACTGGCCGCCCAAACCCTGCCGAAGATGTTTCCGATGATGATGACCGCCGCCGGGACCGTAACCCCCGCCAGAGTGTTCGTCGTGGGAGTCGGGGTGGCCGGGCTCCAGGCGACCGCTACGGCCAAGCGCCTCGGCGGCGTGGTGAGCGCATACGACATACGTCCCGCGGTGAAGGAGCAGGTAGAAAGTCTCGGTGCTAAGTTCGTGGAAATGGAACTCGACACCGAGAGCGCCGAGTCGAGCGGCGGGTACGCCAAGGCGATGGACGAGGAGTTCTACCGGAAGCAGCGGGAGCTCATGAGTCATGTAGTCTCCGAAAGCGATGTGGTCATTACCACCGCCGCGGTGCCCGGAAAGCAGGCGCCCATTCTCATAACCAAGGAGATGGTCTCCCTGATGCAACCCGGCTCAGTGGTGGTGGATATCGCCGCCGAGCGTGGGGGCAACTGCGAGCTCACGAAGGTTGGAGAGCGCGTGAGCCACCAGGGGATCACTATCCTGGGGCCGGTAAACATCGCCTCGAACCTGGCGCACCACGCCAGTCAGCTCTATTCCAAGAATGTCACTACCTTTCTTCTCTCAATGGTCCAGGAGGGGACCTTCGCACCGGACGAGGAGGACGAGATCGTCCAGGCAACCCGGCTTACGAAGGACGGAGAAGTGGCTAGCGAAACGGCTCGAGAGATCCTGAAAGGGTAGGAGAGGTCATGGGAAGCTTTGTAACTGTTCTGACGATCTTTGTGCTCGCAATCTTTGTGGGATTCGAGGTGATTACCAAAGTGCCGCCGGTGCTCCATACGCCGCTGATGTCAGGGTCCAATGCGATCTCCGGTATTACGGTTATCGGTGCCCTCCTGGCGGTAAGTACCGGAATGGAGCCTCTCACCACGATACTCGGAGTTGCGGCGCTCTTCTTTGCGACGATTAACGTTGTTGGGGGATTCCTCGTTACCCACCGGATGCTCAAGAAGTTCAGGAAGAGAGACTAACCATGGATACAACAATCTACGCGGATCTTTTCTACCTTCTGGCGGCGATGCTCTTCATCTTTGGTCTCAAGGGCCTCAGTCATCCTCGCACTGCAGTCCGGGGCAACCTGATGGGCGCCCTGGGTATGCTCCTTGCTATTGTCGTTACCCTGATTCGGCATGAGATTCTCAACGTCGAGCTCATCCTTGCGGGACTTCTTGCGGGAGCCCTGGTTGGTGCGCTTCTGGCGGTGAAGATCAAAATGACCGCCATGCCTCAACTGGTTGGCCTCTTTAACGGTTTCGGAGGTATCGCCTCCGTTCTCGTTGCCGGCGCGGTAATCTACCAGGCTACGGCGACCCTCGCAGGGACTGCCGCCTCCGGAGAGCTCCCGAGCCTGCAGGAGACAATCGCCACCGCCGCCTCCGCGCTGATTGGTGCGGTGACCTTTTTCGGGAGTCTTATCGCCTTCGGAAAGCTCCAGGGAGTGGTAACGGAAAAGCCGGTGCGCTACCCGGGAGAGCAGGTCGTAAAGGCGGTGCTGCTACTCGGCTCCCTGGCGGCAGCAGTGGTGCTGGTGCTCCAGCCGGAAAACTTCTCGGTCTACTGGATCCTCGCCGGGATAGCCTCGGTTCTCGGGATCATGCTCGTGATTCCGATCGGTGGCGCGGACATGCCGATCGTTATCGCCCTGCTCAACTCCTACTCCGGCCTCGCCGCCGCGGCCACCGGTTTCGTCCTGAACAACTCAATACTGATCATCGCAGGCTCCCTGGTCGGCGCCTCGGGAATAATCCTCACCCAGATTATGTGTAAGGCGATGAACCGCTCCCTGGCGAACGTTCTCTTTGGCGGCGTTGGCGCTGTGGTGGAGCAAGCTGCGGAGGATGACATCTACGCGGGCAAGATCAAGCAGACCTCCGCGGAGGAGCTCGCGATGGTGCTCAAGAGCTCCCAGCGGGTGGTTTTTGTTCCCGGCTACGGAATGGCGGTCGCTCGGGCTCAGACGGCGGTGCGACTGCTAACGGAGCAGATGGAGGGAGACGGGATCACCGTGGAGTTCGGCATACACCCTGTGGCCGGGCGCATGCCGGGGCATATGAACGTCCTCCTGGCGGAGGAGAACATCTCCTACGAGAAGCTCCGGGAACTGGACCAGATAAATCCGACTTTTCCACAGACCGACGTGGTGATTGTTCTAGGGGCAAACGACGTGGTTAACCCCCTTGCGAGAGAGAGCTCGGGAACCCCGATCTCCGGGATGCCGATCCTGGACGTGGACAAGGCGCGGACGGTGGTGGTGATCAAGCGGAGTCTCTCACCCGGTTTTGCGGGGATCCAGAATCCGTTGTTCGCCGCGGAAAACACTCTCATGCTCTTTGGTGACGGTAAAGTGGTGATGGAGGAGCTGGTCGCCGCGTATAAGGAGGCGTAGCTCCGGGCCGGCAACTCTCGGCCGGGCCGTGGAAGCGGCCCGGGAGCCCGGTATCATCGCGGCCGCACTCGCCCCGGCTGGACCGGAACCTCGCAAGCACGCCCCTCGGCAATTGCCGCCCCGGCCACCCCTACCGCCCGTCGCCGAAGCAGATGCCCACGGAGCGACCGGTCTCCACGAGATCGTCGTTCTCAGGGACGAGTTTGAGCTTGCCGGCGATCTCGCTGAGGGGGCGTGAGATTATCCGTTTACCTTCCAGGGCGACCATCTTTCCGAACTCCCCGCGGTGGAGCATCTCCGCCGCGGCGGTCCCAAAGCGCGTTGCCAGAACACGGTCGTAGGGCGAGGGGGTGCCCCCTCGCTGCTGGTAGCCGAGAACGGTGACCCGGGTATCCATGCCGGTGCTTTCCTGAATCTCCTTGGCCACGCGGTAGCCGATGGAGCGCTCTCCCGCGGGTACGTCCGGGGCGGCCGCACCAAACTCGGCGGCCTCCTCTTTCGAAATCGCCCCTTCGGCGACGACCACAATCGAGAACCCCTTGCCCCGGTCCCGTCGCTGCCGAAGGTGCTCGGCTATGTTCTCGATGTCGTAGGGGATCTCCGGAACAATAATGACGTCCCCTCCACCGGCTACGCCGGAGTAGAGGGCGAGCCATCCCGCTTTGTGGCCCATTACCTCGATTACCATGACGCGATTGTGGGAGTGGGCGGTGGTGTGGAGGCGATCTATCGCCTCCGTGGCGATATCCACGGCACTGTGAAAGCCGAAACAGACGTCGGTGCCCCAGATGTCGTTGTCGATTGTCTTGGGCAGGCCGATAACGTTGAGCCCTCGGTCCGCCAGGAGTCGAGCAGTCTTGTGGGTTCCATTTCCGCCGAGGACGACGAGACAGTCGAGGTCAAGGGCCCGGTAGTTCTCCACGATTTTCTCTGGCTTTGACCTGCCCGCGACGGAGTCTTTCATCCCGTTGTCCGGCACAACCGGTGCAAAGGGTTTCTCCCGGGAGGTGCCGAGTATGGTTCCTCCCTGCGTCAGGAGCCCATCAAAAGCCTCCGCCTGGAGCATCCGGGTGGCTCCGTCAATGAGACCTCGAAACCCGTTGGGGATACCGACGACCTTCATGCCGTATCTGGTAACCGCGGGTTTTGCCACACCTCGAATGGCCGCATTTAGACCTGGACAGTCGCCCCCACTGGTGAGGATGCCGAAAGTCCGGCTGGAGGTCGGTGCCACGGGACTCTCCTCTAGAGGTCGCTCTTGTACTTGTCCGAAATGGTTCGAATGTTCGGAAGCACCTGGAAGAAGACTTCAATAAGCTCCGGGTCGAACTTGGTCCCCGCCATCTTCCGCATCTCCTCCAGGGCGTCATCCTCGGTCCAGGCGTCCTTGTAGACCCTCTGAGAGACCAGGGCGTCATAGACGTCGGCTATGGAAACGATGCGCCCGAAGAGAGGGATCTCTTCGCCCTTCCTGCCGAGGGGCTCTCCGTTGGGGCCGGTCTTAAGGGGTTTGCCGGATTCGATATCGACGTGTCCCGGATAGCCGGTGCCGTCCCAGTTCTCGTGGTGACTGATCGCTACCTGCTGGGCGAGCTCGTCGAACTCCGACTGCTTGTTGATAAAAAGCCTCGCGCCCTGCCAGGTGTGAGACTTCATGATGCCGTACTCTTCGTCGGTGAAACGCCCCGGCTTCTTCAGAATCATATCGGAAATGGCGACCTTTCCCACGTCGTGGAGCATAGCGGCCATTCGAAGGTTGTCCCGGGTCCGGTCGATCTCTTTCCGCTCGAGTTTGTTGTTTTTTGCCCAACGCTCGTAGATTTCCACGGAGTAACCGGCGACCCGGTTTACGTGGGGCCCGGTCTCCTTTGGATCCCGGAGCTCCGCCATGCGGATCATACGCAGGAGGATGGCGCGGGTCATTTGTGCCCGCTGTAATGCTACGGTAGCGTTTGCTGCAAAGTGCATAACTAACATCTGGTCTTCCCGATCAAAGGCGACCACGTTTCCATTATCGTCAAGTTTGTTGATGATCTGAATGACACCGAGAATATCACCGGTGTTGGTCTTGAGCGGGATCGCGAGCATGGACTGGCTCCGATAGCCCGAGAGCTTGTCATAGCTCGGGTCGAAACCGTAGGGCGCATCCTCGGGTATCTCGTAGACATCGGGAATGTTTACGGGCTCCCCCGTAGCGGCGGCGTAGCCGGAAATAGTCTTGGTGCTCACCGGAACGGTGAAAACCTTGTAGATCAGCTTTTCTCCCGGGGGTAACTCGCTCTGTTTGGTGTCATTCTGAGCGTAGTTAATGACGAGCTCATCTCCTCGAACGATATAAATGGATCCCGCATCCGCGTTTACCACCTTTCTCGCTTCTGAGAGAATACGCTCGAGGAGTATATCGAGGTCCTGAATCTTATTCAGTTCCGAATCAAGGGAGATTATGCTTCGTAGTTTCTCGGCTTCGCCACTCATTGGGTACTTACCTTTCTATCACACTATATCGGCACTGGCAATTTCCAATGGAGGAGAAAGCTGCTATCCTGGGAGCGTGTTGCGTCGAATGCTCCGTTTGCCGAGGTATTTGCTTCTTATACCAATATATCTCTACAGAAAGACCATATCTCCGCTAATGCCTCCTCACTGCATATATCATCCGAGCTGCTCCTCCTACGCCTTTCACGCCGTCCATGAACACGGGCTCATTAAAGGGGCCCTTCTGGCCACTGCACGGGTGATACGATGCTCCGCTCTCTTTACCGGTGGGCACGATCCGGTGCCGGAAGAGTTTAGTTTTCGTTACATCCGGGAGAGTTATAGCCACTTCTGGAGTAGAAAAGCGGACACTACGGAGTAGCTAGCCGATGGTACTCAGGAGGGTGCGAAAAGCGCTCAAAGAGCAGCGGGAGGCGACCTTTACCCAACTCGCCGCGGAGACCGGCCTCTCCCCGGGGATGCTCCGTTCCGCTCTGGATTACTGGATCGACCGGGGGGATGTTGAAGAGCTCCCGCCTGAGCAGCGGGACGTCGGGGCGAGTGCGGCGTCGCAGACCCAGGTCAAGTGTGCCTCCTGCCCTCTGGCGGGTAGTTGTACCATTCCCCAACCGCAGCGCCCCCGGAGCTGCCACGTTCCTCCGGAGGGTACCGTTTTCGTCTGGCGCGAGGCCGCCGGGAGCCGCCGGTAGAGCTCCCCGGGCACAAAAAAGCCCGACCAACAAGGCCGGGCTTCCTCTGGATGATCGCCAAACCCCTTAGGTGACGTCCTTGAGGCTCAGTCCCTCTTTCTTGAGGTACTGCATGAGTCCGATCTTACTAATGGTGCGAAGCGCTCGGGTGGAAACTCGAACGCGTACATTCCGGTTGATCTCCGGTACGAAGAGTCGCTTGGAATGGACGTTGGGCTTCTGCCAGCGTCGAGTCTTGTTATGGGCGTGAGAAACGTTGTTTCCGGCAAGCGGCTTCTTTCCGCTGATTGAACACTTACGAGACATGAGAAAACTCCTTTAGACCTTACCGGATTCCTTGTAGAGAACGTGCTTGCGTACGACGGGATCGTACTTCTTGAACTCCATCTTGCCAGGGGTATTTCGTTTATTCTTCGTCGTATAGTAACAGTGTCCGCTTTCGGTGCTCTTAAGGCGGACCTTAACAAGGTTACCCTTTGCTTTCTTAGCCACGATATTCCTCCAGAGGGTTGTAAACCAAATGAGTACCGGTATTTATATCGATTAATCCCGCCCGACGTCAACCCCTGAGCGATTCGAGGGCCTTCAGGAAACGGCGTAACTGTTCAGGGGGTTGTCCTGAAGATACTTGGTCGCCAGATCCCACTTGTAGGTGCACCCCCGAGGATCCTGGAGCGTCACCTTGTAGAGCTCGTCTTTGAAGTAGAATTCCATCCGCTCGTTGTTCTGAATGTTCATCCCTTCGATCTCGGCGATCGGGAAGGCGAAGCTCTCCTCGGGACCGGTAATGCGGATCTCACCGGGATAGAGCCGCATCTCTCCGGTGGTGAGCTCTTTCAAGGGTAGGGTCTTGTAACCGATTTCGAGCTTTGCCCCTTTGTCACTCAGAAAGGGCACGGACCGCATACCGCTCTCGAGCCAGCCGTCGAGCTGTTCCTGGAACTCTCCGATTTGCCAGAGGTTCCACTCCCGAATCGTCGAGTAGTGGAGTTTGCCGGATCTCGGCTCGAGAAAGCCGAAGGGGTTGTAGTGGACCTCATAGCCGCAGTGAAGGCACTTGAGCCGGCGACGGCGGGAACGGAGGTTGCCGATATTCGAACACTCCGGGCAGACAAAAAGCGTGCGCTCGAGGTACTCGGCGAGTCGGCGTCCTGCGTAACGGACCATTTCCCTTGCCTGGTGCTCATAGGCGTCGTACTCGAGTTTCTCCGTAATCGCATCGTGAATTTCCTCGGTGCTCATGCCGCGCAGCTGATCCGGGGTAAAGGCGAGACTGAAGTCTACGTTCACTCTTCCTCGCCGAGGCAGCCGAGACCACCGAGGGCGGGAGAAGTAGGCTCCCTCGATCTTGGCGACAACCACCGGCACCTTGAGGCTTTTGATGAGCTTGGCGGTGGAAGGGATAATCGGCAGCGTGTGGCCATCCCAGCTGCTCTGCCCTTCGGGAAAGACGCCGATAATTCCCCGGTTGTGCTTGATCTTGACTATGTTCTTTACCGTTTCCAGATCCGAAAGGACCTTCGTCTTCGGTATTGATCCCACCAGGCCGAGTCCAAAGGCTACCACCCGGGACCGAAACTGTGAGTCCGATACCACGTAATGAATCGGGGCGTCCACGAGGACGTTGAGAAAGAAGGGGTCCCAGACGCTGGTGTGGTTTCCGAGGATGAGATACGGAGGCCGTACGCTCTTGAGAACTTCCTCGTGGCGAGGATGGAGGTTGAACTGCGCCTTGAGATAGGCGCCCATGCCGGCTCGCAGGATCCGGTGTAAACCCCTCGAGACCTTTACCTTTCGCTTTGCCCGGCGGTTATCTCGCCGGTGCCGCTTTACCTTTGGAGTTTCTGCATTTCCCTGGCCCATGCGTGTATCCTTTCCTCGAGCTCCTGGCCTTGCTGCTCGAGGGGTTCCCGGACGCCGATCTCGCCGAGAATCTCGTTACCCACCAGTCGCTTGCGAAAATCCTGGAATACCCGTCCGGTCCGTCCGGAGTAGCTTGCAAAGACGGCGAAATCCCTGCGGAAAAACTCTCGCTCCCTTATGAAGGTTCGAACCGGAGGCGCTACTCCCCCGGCCCAGACAGGGGTGCCGAGAAAGATCAGATCGTAGCTCTGAAGGTCGTCTTCGATCGGGGCAATCGGTGGTTCTTCCGGGAGGGTGACCTGGGTGCTCCCCCAGATGTGCTTGAGGGAGCCCTTTCCTGTCTGATCCGCCTCAGGCTTGATCTCGATCACGGTTGCTCCCACGGCGTCGGCGATGGTCTGCGCCAAGTACCGCGTGTTGCCGTCGAGGGAAAAGTAGATCACCGCCGCCGTTGAGTTTCCCATGTTACCAGCTTGCCGCCCGCCTGGAGGCTACCATATTATACGCACCATGGTCGAGAGAACGGACTACCGGCTTGATCGCTTCAGAATCGCGGGGCTCCTGCTCCTCTTTGTCTCCCTTGTTGAGACCGCCCTCGCTGTTTCCGGTCCTTTTCCGTTGGAGACTCCGGATATACGGGATCTTCCCTACTTCGTGCTGATCGGGGCTTCCTACTTTCTTGGACTCAGGTTGGTGGCCCCGCGGCTCAGATATCGACGGAAGCAGGTGGATCGCCTCTTTTTTGCCACGGAGATACTGGTCGGCCTGGGCCTCCTGCTCTTCTTCTTTGACTACATCTTCGCGGCGAACGCGAACATGGACTATGTGCAGCGCTTTATGGAGAGCGGCGGCAACCTGAGTCTCGCGATCGATACAACCACGGAACGGGCTATCGCCGCGGCGAGGTATCTCCCCTTCGTCCTTGCGGTCCTGCTCCTTCATCTACACCTCGCCGTCAGGCTCAACAGGTACGGCATGCTCCTGACCCTCTTGTCCGTGGGACTGACGGTGCTCTCCTTTCCCTCTGCCGCAACTCTTCAGGGCGTTGGCTTCCTCGGCTGGATTTCTCTGGTTCCGCTCATCTACACCCTCTGGCGGAGCAGTTACTGGAACGTCCTCTTCTACGGCGTAACCTACGGCGTCCTGGCAACGCTTCTTTCCAACTACTGGCTCGGAACCTTTAGCCTCGTCTCGCTCCTTGCGGTGGTTGTGATCTTTCTCGGCTTCTATACGCTCTTTATGGTCCCCTTCGGTGGGGTGGTCCTCGCTCTCCGTCGCAGTAGCCCGGGAATGCGGGTCTTTGTTACTGCCGCCGCTTGGACACTCTTCGAGCTCTTTCGGAGTACCGGTTTTCTCGGTTACCCCTGGGTCCTGGTGGCGCACAGTCAATACCGGAATCTGCCGCTGATTCAGGTCTCTGAGGTCTTCGGGGTCTGGGGAGTCAGCTTTCTCGTGGTCCTGGTGGGCGCGCTCCTTGCCGAGCTCGTCGAGCCTTTGACGTTTCGGCTCTCCCGGCGCTCTCTCGCTTCTTCCAGGCGTCGAATGAGCCCGCTGGTAGGGGCGACAATAACCTCTAATCTGAAGAACACCGCTCTGGTGGTGGCCGTCTTTCTCCTCGCCTCCCATCTCTACGGCGGCGTGGTTCTCCTCTTCGATAATCGCTACCCCCCGGCGGACGAGGTCGCCAGGGTCGCACTGATTCAACAGAACTCCGATCCCCGAAAGCACGAGTATGAGCGCACCCTGGAGTCTCTTAAAGATCTTACCAATCGAGCCCTAGAGCAGGATCCGGACATCGTCGTCTGGTCCGAGACCGCCTTTGTACCGAATATCCGGCGTTGGGGCGAGGAGGATCCGGATCGGTACCGTCTCGCCCGCCTGGTCCGTGAGTTTCGAGCGTATCAGGAGAGCCTAGACACCTGGCTCGTGACGGGAAACGACGACTACCGCCGGGTCCTCGACGAGGATGGCCGAGAGATAGACAGGCTCAACTATAACGCCGCGGTGCTCTTTTCCGACCAGGGAGGGCGCATGCAAACCTACCACAAGATCAAGCTCGTCCCCTTTACGGAGCACTTTCCTTATCAGCGGCAACTTCCTTTCATTTACGAGATGCTCGAAGACTTTGACGTCCACTTCTGGGAGCCCGGAGATGAGCGTACGGTCTTCCAGCATCCGAAGTTCAGCTTTTCTACCCCGATCTGTTTCGAGGATGTCTTTCCGAACGAGGTGCGTCAGTTTGTTCTTGCGGGGACGGAGGTGATCCTCAACATTACCAACGACTACTGGTCCCTCACGAGGGTTCAGGCGAAGCAGCACTTTGTGGGGAGTCTCTTTCGGGCGGTCGAGAACCGGCGCCCCCTGTTGCGGGCGACCGCCTCCGGCGTGACCTCTCACGTGGATCCCTACGGAAGGATCGTGGCCACCCGTCCGCAGTACAGCGAGGAGTACCTGGTGACCGACGTCCCGGTCTCTCACGAGCGCAGGCTTACACCCTACACTCGTCTGGGGGACTGGTTTCCCCGGGGTGCGGGGGTCTTTGTCGTGATCGTTGTGCTGACGCGGTTGGTGAAACTCCTGAGGCGCTTGATCAAGCGGTCAAAAGCTCTCTAGTCTCTAGGCTATGGCGGATCGATTCAGAATTGCCCTAATAAGTGGAAAGCTCGGGGGTGTGGACGGCGTCTCCCTGGAAGTGAACAAGTGGGTGCGAATCCTGGAAGAGCAGGGGCACGAGGTCTCTACGATAGCGGGGCGCTACGCCAGCCCTCTCGAGGAGATCCCCCGGGAGCGGCAGTTGCTCTGCGAGGACATTCGGTTCGACTCGCCGGAACAACGGCACTACGAGACCATGGTTTTCCCCTATCTCTCCCGTCGCCCTCCGCACCTGACCGAAGAGCGGCTCCGGGAGATCGTCCAGGAGCTGGAGACGCAAGGTAGAGAGGTGGCGAACCTGCTCATGGAGATGATCCAGGAGCACCGTATCGATGTCCTGGTGGGGCAGAATACGAACGCCATGCCGATGACGCTCCTCGGAGGGCTCGCCATGTACCGACTCGCCACGGTGGAACGGGTTGCGACGATCTTCCACCACCACGACTTCTGGTGGGAGCGGAGCCGCTTCTCAAACGCCCGAATCGAAAACCTGCTAAACCGCATAATGCCCCCGGTGGATCCCGGGCTCGAGCACGTGGTGATCTCCTCCTACGCGGCACACATTCTCTCCTCTCTCAAGCGGGTACGTCCGCACGTTATTCCGAACTGCGAGGACTTCCAATCGCCGGTTCTGGTGGATGAGTACAACGGCGACTTTCGGCAGGAGCTCGGTTTTCGGGATGAGGACATCCTTATCGTGCAGCCGACCAGGATCGTTCCGCGAAAGCGTATCGAGGACTCCGTATCCCTGGTAGGCGCTTTTCAGAAGCGGTATCCGGAGCTCGCTGATCGGGTTCACTACATTATTTCTCTCTATCAGGGAGACGAGCCCGAAGAGAATTACATCGACCTCATCAAAGAACGGGCCCAAGAGCTCGGGGTCAATCTCCACCTGATAGCAGAGCGGGTCGCTTCGGTACGGGGCACGGACGCCCAGGGAAGGAAGCTCTACACCAATCGCGATGTCCTGGCCAACGCGGACCTGGTAACCTATCTCCCGATTTGGGAGGGCTTTGGCAACGCTCTACTGGAGGCGGTGGCGGCGAAGGTCCCGGTGGTAAACACAACCTACCTCGTGTACAAAACCGACATCATGTCCACGGGGCTTAGAAACATCGAGGTTCGAGACCGGTATGACGACCACGGCTCCCTGATAATCGAAGATCGGGTCCTCGAGGAAATGCACCACCTCCTCACCCATCCGGAGGAACGGATCGAACGGGTGGAGCGGAACTTTCAGATCGGTCGACAGGAGTTTGGTTTCGACTCCCTCGAAGAGCGCCTGACCGGGGTCTTCGCGGAGTACGCCGACGAGATACGAGCCTCCCGACGGCGGATCGAGAAGAGCCTCGCCCGCTACTCCGTCTGACTCCTCACAAGAGGTTCAGATTCGCAAGATCCCGGGCGGTAGACAGGGAACTGAGGCGCCGCGGCCGCCAGCGCCGCGATCGCTACTTCCGCGCTTTGCGTCGCCGCTTTCGTCGCCCGACGCTTTCTCCACTGCCCGGCCCCGGGCCGGAGCCGTGACTGGTGTCAAAGGTCTCCACCTTCGGCCTCCGTTTCGCCATTTCCCGGAATATGAAAATGAGCAGGACCCCGGCGACGATCATGAGGAAGCTCAGGATTTGCCCGGTGGTGAAGTTCCAGGGCGAAAGCAAGATCCAGGGAGGGTTGTTCTCCGGGCCGAGCTGGATGACAAACTCGAGCCCCGGGTCGGGCTCTCGAAAGTACTCCACCACGAACCGCGTGAGACCGTAGCCGATCATGTATATCGCGATGTTCAGGCCCTTAAAGGGGCGGTTCTTTCGAAAGAAGAACCAGAGTACGATCCAGACGAGGATACCTTCGGTGAACGCTTCGTAGAGTTGCGATGCGTGCCGCGGAAGATTCACCAGCTCCGCCCCTTCGGGGATGGTGATGCCCACCTCCTCGGCGATACGTTGTGCCTCGGGATGGTCCGCCGGCACCCGCCGGGCGTTGGGAAAGAGCATCCCCAGGGGGCTCGCGGTAACCCGGCCGTAGAGCTCGGCGTTTATAAAGTTGCCGATGCGTCCAAAGGTGTAGCCCAGGGGAATGCCGGTGACGAGCATGTCCCCCCAGTCGAGGATATCGATCTTCTTCACCCTGCAGTAGACGATAAATGCGACAACCACTCCCACGAGACCGCCATGAAAGCTCATCCCCTGGAGTCCGGTGAAATTCATGTTCTCGTCGAAGGGCCAGAAGATCCGCCAGGGCCGGGAGAGGTAGTAGCCGGTGGGGTCGTAAATGGTGGTGGCAAAGATTCGGGCGCCCACAAGAAGTCCGAGGATCATCCAGAAGAAGGCGTTGAGCACCTCGTCCTTATCGACCCCGAGCTTCCGCTCCTTTGCCTGATAGATGAATAGCAGGTACGCCGTTGCGAAAGCGACAAGATACATGAGGCCGTACCAGCGCAGGGGTAGGCCGGGTATGATGACCGGTGAGACCCAATCCGGGTACTCGAGATATCCAAGGTTCACTCAGGTTTCCTCCGTCCCTTGCTCCATCGGTTTGACCTCAATATGGCCAGTCTGCTGGTTAAAGGCAACGGTTACGGACTTTTTCTGGTCCGTGACCTCCATGCTTCGCCCGTGGCTCTCGAAAACCACCCCCGAATGGAGAACACCGTGAACGTCCACCTGCGAAGGAAAGTGTGTCTCGAACTTCTCTCGGAGGGAGAAGAGCCTGAGCCCTCGCTTCTCGAGGACCTTCATGAGCCGCACCTTCTCCTTCCGAAGCCGTTCGAGAAGCTCGCTCTTGCCACCCTTCTCGCTCTTGCGCATCTCGAAGTCCACCGCCGTGAGCCGCTTCTTGACTTTCTCGATCTCCCGCTCTTCCTTCTCGATAAGATCCATTACGAGGTAGTCCTGCCCGAAGGAGACGTGGGTCTTGGTTCCTTTGTCCGAGCCGAGGGTGTGGACAACCATCCCGTGCCGGGCGCGGATCTCTCCCCCCACAATACGGCTGCGATCGTTGGGGAGACGGACCGTGCCGTTGCATTTCACCCTGGACATCATGATGGCGCTCTTGACTTTGACATCATCCACCGAGAGGAGGGTAGCTCGTTCGATAAAGCCCGCTCGGATCTCACCCTTCGTTCGAAGAACCGCCTTTCCCTGTCCTTTTACGCCTTGCTGTACCGTGACCGTGCCGGAGGCTGAAAGAAGGGCGCCTTCCACGGTCTCCGCTACGGAGATGTCCCCCTCGGACATCACCACGAACCCGCTCCTCACATTTCCCTTGATGAGGACGCTCCCGGGAAACTTGACGTTACCCTCGCCGTAGTCGAGGTCGCCATCTACGGTGTGGACGGTCCTCAGGGCGATTGCCGGCTTCTCCGGGTCGTAGAGCACCTCACCGGGTAGATCCGCGATGAGGAGGACCGATCCGTCCTCCTGTGTATCCTGACGAATGTGCTCGCCGATCTCGAGCTGCCACGGCTGTTCCTTGCCCGGAGTGATCGGCTTTCCCGTTACGTCCCATCCCTCCTCGGGCTCATCCTCAGGTTGAAGGATCTTGGCGATGGGCTGGTGCTCATCGACGGTGGTAATCCGGTTTCGGTTGCGGTAGTCCGCCTTGCCGTCGGCCCGAATTGTGACTCCCTGGTCCTGCGCGATCTCGACCAGGAGCTCGAGCTCCTTATCGCCCCCTTTTCGCGGGGCACGACCCCTGGCGAAGACCACCCCCTGAACGCTCTCGCCGTCTTTGGCGACCTCCAGAGCCCGGGCAATCACCTCCAGATCGATTCCCTGCACCACGCCGGCCTTCTCTATGGCCTGGTCCACCATTTCCCGGGTTAGCCGACGTCCGCTTCCCTGTCCCTCCCGGAGGCTCAGAGAGGCGCTCATCCGGTCCTGGGCCATGGAGACCTCCACATAGGCGTCGTTGTGCGGGCGCACCCGGAGATAGGTGATGCCCTCCAAATCCGCTCTATCGAGAATTCCCGAGCGGGACGCCACGTAGACGCCCTCCTTCTCCTCCACGTGCTCGAAGCAGCGAAAACGGGGTCCCGGGGCGGCAGGGGCGGGGATTTCCTTGCCGTAGACGTCCACGCCGGACTCCCCGGGCACCGGGGGAGAGACCGTGGCGATCATTTGCTCCTTCTGCACCGACCCCATGAGGTTTACAGAGGAGAGGGGAAACTCACCGAGGGAGAGGAGTCCTGCGAGGCGGTCGGGATGGCTGACGAGCTCCTCGCGCTGCGCCTCCATCTCCTGCTCCGACATAAAGCGAACGCCCCACTCGACCTCGCGCTCCGGTCCCTGAACCGGCTCTCGACCCTCCGCGAGCAGATAGCCGATCAGGTCGGTCTCCTCACTCTGGTAGAACGCCTTTACTTCCTCGGAGATCTTCTTGAAGTCCAGCCCCTTGAGGCCGCTCTCCTTGATCGCCTTACCCACCTCCTTGAGCACCAGGGGTTTCCCCCGACCTCTTCCCTTGTGGAGGTTGAGCACCGCCGTGAGCTTGTCCTCGGAGACAAAGATGTCGAAGGAGGCGTCCCGACTCTTCGAGAGGGGCACTCCTTCGAGCCCATCGCCGCTCTCGATAGACTGGGCCAGGAGCGCCGCAATCTCGTCCTCCGGGAGGAGGAGATCCTTCTCGAATCCCTCCTCTCCGGCGGCGGCTATCACCTCCTCCGCCGTCGGCCGCGGGGCAAGGGCGGAGCCGGGCTCGAAGTCGAGAAGGCAGGTCGCCTTGTCTCCGCTCTGCCGGATCCCCCAATCGTGGAAGGCGAAGGGGACGATATCGACCCAGTTCTTTCCGATTCGAACAAAGCCATCGGTCTCGCTAAAGAGCTCTCTCGCCTTTCGGTTCGTGTTTGGACCGTTGTAGAACCGTATGTCGCTCAGACGCTTCGGCTGGATTACCCGGCCGTAGATGTCCTTTCCCGGGGAGCCGTTATCCGCCTCGTTGACCACGCCGATCCGCTCTCCCTCGTGGGCGTAACCGGTCTGTTCCACGTGGGGATCGATGTAGACCCGCTCCCGGCTGACGATGGTCTCGTAGTACTCTTCGTTCTTTTGCCCGCCGAGGCCGAAGACCGACTTCTTCTCGCTGGGCCGACTCTTTTTGATGCGCTGCTTTTTTTCTCGAAAGATCTCCGGTGGCTCCGCCTCGGAAAGCAGCCGCTCCCGATAGGGTTCCACCTCTTCCGGGACCGGCAGTTCCTCCCACTCCACGGTTTCCGGTTTCTGCGGCTCCGGGGAAACCCCCTCAGCCAGACGCGCTCGAGGAGAGGTCTCGTCGCTCGTGGAAATGGTTCTGAGGGCTTCCGTGACTGACTCCCGGGTGTACCCGGCGGTTACTCCGCGTTCCTCCAGGAGCTCCAGGAGTTTGTCCGGAGTCCACTCATCTCCCTCCTCGGCGTTGGGAGTGATAATCGCGTCGAGATACGCTCCGCCTTCCGGAACTTCGAGTTTGAGGACACCAACTACGCTTACTTCTTCCCGAGCCATGAACGTTACATTTCTACCAACGACGTCCTGTCGGACCCGGCCGACTACGCCTTGAACCCTTGCTTGATTGCGCTTACAAGCTTCGACTTGTAGAGCATGTTCTGCTTTCGCAGCTGCACGATCTCGTACTGCTGACTCTTGATTGTTTCTATCAAATCACCGGTGGTAAGGGTGCCGCTCTGGAGCAGTTCCTCCACATAGGTGAGCTTTGCGTCAAAGTCAGTTTCCGCATCGGACTCGGCGGCATCGAAGGAGTCGTCCAGGGCCTCGATGTCCAGGGGTGCCTCGTCCTCCTCCCCGAGCTGCATCAGCTTCTCGGTTATCCTGACGATCGCCTGAGAGAGGATCGACTGGGGCTTGTACTTGAGAATCGGAAGCCGGGAGCCGAGAGCTACATCCTGTGCCTCGTCGCGGTACATCACCCCGAGGTGGAGCAGGTCAACGTTGAGGTACTGCTGGGCGGAGTGCCGAAGCCGGTTTGCCTTTTCCGCGTCCTTCGGGTCCTCCAGCATGTTCAGAACCAGGCGCGGTCGAAAATTTCCGTAGGAGCGTGCAAAGGCGTGGTAACTCTCGGGATCGATCTCTTTGAGCTTCTCCGCGAGCTGTGGCAAATAGACTCGGCCGAGGGCTCCTCCCTGCTCTTTCAGGGACTTTAGATACTCCGCCCCGGGGCTCTTTCTCTTTACCGAGGAGTAAAGAATGCGAAAGGCCGCATTCTTGAGAAAGAGATAGGCGTTAACCGTCGCCGTCGGGGTGGGACTGGTGACAATAATCCCCTGAGAGGAGAGAAGAAAGAAATCCACAATGGTGTTGTAGGTTCCGGCGCCGAGGTCGAGGACGAGATAGTCCGCTTCGATCCGCTTGAGCTGCTTGTTGAGGCGGCTCTTCTGGGGGGCGCTCAGGTTAGCGAGCCCCGGTATCTCGCTATCTCCGGGGATAAACGAGACGTTCTCGTACTCCGTGGGAACGATGATATCGCTAAAGGAGACACTCTTTCCCGAAAGAAAGGTGCCGATAGATGCGGGTTGAACCGGGGTGCCGAGCATGAGATGAAGATTCGACCCGCCCAGGTCGAGGTCCGCCAGGATCACCCGGTATCCCGCCTGCCCGAGAGCGAGGGCCAGGTTTACCGAGAGAAGAGACTTTCCGACACCACCCTTGCCGCTGGCGACGGGGATAATCCTCATCTACTCCACCTCTGTCTCTTCAAGTTTCGGATGATGGTCTTCTTCCGGCTCCTCCTCCTCACCATTCTGACTCGGAGCGAGAAAAGAGATCAGGAAGAGGGAGAGATCCACGATCCCGAGGGCCGCCACGGCGATGAGGAGGCGCGGTTCCATGAGGGGCCCCGAGAGCAAGGTGATCAGAAGGTAGCCCCAGATCGGGATAGTTAGAGCTTTGTAGATGCGGTATGAAATGAAGAGCGGGCGCCAGAGCGGGTCGTTCCCTCCCGCCGCCGCAAGGAGCGCGATGAGAGCAAAGGCCGGCATCGCCGCGGTTAGGAGGAGCGGGCCAAAGCCGAGACCAAACTCTCCTGGAAAGGTGACGTATACTATGAGGTAGAGCGCGGCGAGGCGGAACGCCTCGTAGAGGGCGCAGAGAGTTACGATGGTTCGACGAGCCTTCACGTGAGCCTGAGTCTATTGCCTCGGAATGAGGGGCGTCAAGCTGCACCGACGGGAAGGGTGAACCGCGCGTAGACCCTTCTCACCGGTTTGTTGTACCTTCGTTTACGGAGATAGTATGAACAAGGATCCTAAACAGCGTGCGTTCTGGGTCGGCCTGACCGGAGCGTTGGTGCTTTTTCTTTTTGTCCTTGTTTCGACCCCGTCCCTTCTTGCTCAGGGGTCGAAGCCACAGGACCAGCGCCTCCTCACGATTCTCGAGCAGGTGTATCAGTTTATTCAGAATAACTATGTAGATGAGGTTGAGGCGGAGACCCTGATCGAAGGCGCCCTGGACGGCATGTTCGAGAGTCTCGGAGACCCGCACTCCGCCTATCTGACGCAGGATGAGCTCCGTTCTCTTACGGACACGACCTCCGGGGAGTTTGGTGGCGTCGGCATGTACATCAATAAACAGCTTCCGGAGACTGAAGATGGGGCCCCCCGAAGGGATGGCTACATAGAAGTGGTGTCGCCCATCGAAGACACTCCGGCCTATCGAGCGGGATTGCGAGCGGGAGACCTGATCGTCGCCGTGGAAGGGGAGCCCACGAATGACCTGAGCGTAGACGAGGTTGTGGATCGGCTCCGGGGAGCGCCGGGGACGGAGGTTGATATCACCATTCGGCGCGGCCGGAGCCAGGAGTTTCCGGTAACCCTGGAACGAGCGGTGATTCAGATCCCCACGGTCAAGCAGGCGATGATCCACGAGGATATCGGCTACCTGCGGGTTATCCAGTTCACGCCCTACACCGATGACCGTGTCAGGGAGGCTGTGGAATTCTTCCGGGAGAGTAACTACCAGTCCATGATAATCGACCTTCGAAACAACCCCGGAGGCGTCCTCGATGGAGTGGTAGACGTGGCGGACCTCTTCTTTGACGGGGGTCTGGTGGTAGGCACCAGGGGCCGTGTGGAGAGCGAGAACGTCGAGTACCGCGCCACCGAGGGGCGCTTCGTCTCGGAGGACGTACCGATTATTGTCCTCATAGACGGCGGCTCCGCCTCGGCGGCTGAAATTCTCGCCGGTGTGATGAAGGACCGGGACCGCGCCTTTCTCCTCGGCGAGACAACCTACGGCAAAGGATCCGTGCAGCAGGTCCGAAGCATCGGCCTCGGCGGCTTTCGACTGACCATGGCTCGCTACTACACGCCTGACGGCACGTATATAGACAAAACGGGTATCGCCCCAGATGAGGAGATGGCGGAGCCGGAGCTCTCGGACGAGGAGCTCGACTCCTACGCTTCCTTGCGCCGGGAGAACCGGATTACCGAGTTCGTCCAGGAGAACATGGAGCCCTCGGAGCAGCAGGTCGACCGCTTCATTCGTCAGTTGAAGGATGAAGGCATTGCTCTCAGCGAGCGCTACCTGCGACGGATGATCCGCACCGAGGTCAACCGGCTAAGCAACCGGAGCGAGGTCTACGACCTCGAGTATGACGTGATTCTCCAGGAAGCGGTACGGCTTCTCGAGTCCGGAGAGGTCCCTCGATAAAGTGAAACAGTTCGTTCTCTCCCCGGAGCAGGAGCACTCCGAGGAGGTGAGACTCACGGGTAGTGAGTTTCACTATCTCTGTGTAGTGCGACGATACCGGGCTGGGGATGAGATCCCCGCCCGTACCTCCGGAGGCAGGCCCAAGACGCTCACCCTCACGGAAGTCGGAGCGGACTTCTGTCTCGCAAAGGTGGATGCCCGAGAAGAGGCGGCCTCCCCGGGCATCGCTGACCGCCGGGCCGATACCACTGGCCGCCGCCTCCGCCGGGAGCCCCGGGTGGTGCTCTGTCAGGCCACGCTAAAGGGGAAAAAGCTCGATCAGGTCGTTCGGCAGGCGACGGAGGCCGGGGTAGAGCGTATCATCCCGGTGGTGACCGACCACTCCGTCTCGGACCCGGTGAGCGCCGGGCGCGGGGAGAAGAAGGTGGAGCGGTGGCGCACCATCGCCAAGGAGGCGGTCCAGCAGTCCGGCCGGCGGGAGCTTCCGGCGGTTCAGGAGCCGATGGAGCTCGACTCTCTGATTCCTCAGCTCCAAGAGCAGGAGCGTCGGCGGTGCATCTTCTTCCATGAGGCCGCCCGGGAGGCGGCGCCTTTGCATAGGACGCTGCTGGTGGACGGTCGACCGGCGAATGAAATCTGGATCCTTGTCGGCCCTGAGGGTGGACTCTCGAGGGACGAAGTTGCTAAGCTCCGGCGAGCCGGTTGCGTGCCCGGTTTTCTGGGGCCCCAGGTGCTCCGAAGCGAGACCGCGGCGATCTTCGCGGTGGCAGCAGTTAAAACAGTCGTTGGCGAGGTTGAAGAATGGGCGTTACGGGTGAAGGGGGACGCGCAATAGAGCGCGCCCGAGTAATCGGGATTCCGATTGATAACATCCGCTACGAGGATCTCTCGGAAGCGGTCGACTACATGACCCGGCGCAAGACACCGTCGCAAATCGCCTTTGTGCGGAGCTGGGACGTCTTACGAGCTCGGCATTCCCGACAGTACCGAGAGGCCCTGGAGCAGTGCGCTCTGGTGGTTCCCGTGGCCAGAGGGGTGGTTCGCAGCGCGAAGTTTCTCGGCTTTGGCGAGGTGGCCCGGCATCTTCCATTTCAGTTTGTGGTTCGTCTTCTCTCGGTTCTGGAGGAGAAGGGGGGCTCGGTGTTTCTTCTTGGCTCGAGCCCGTCTCGGCTCTCCACAGTGGAGCAGAACATCCGGGAAACCTTTCCACGGGTACGGGTGGTGGGTCGGCACGAAGGCGGATTCTCCGAAGGAGCGGGAAAAAATATTCTCCTGGCTGTGCGAAAGGCGGATCCCTCGCTGCTTCTTACCGGCCGAGGAATCCGAAAGGGAGACCTCTGGCTCTACGTCGTTCGCCGGCAGCTGCCGGGTACCATCGCCGTCTGGTCCGGGGAGTCCTTCGATATCATGTGCGGCCGGCGTCGTCCCGCTTCCCAGCGAGCCTTTGCCAAAGGACGGGAAGACCTTTCTCTTCTTTTCAGACGGCCCTGGCGAATGCTTCGCTTCTTCGGCTATCTCTGGTTCGGAGTCCTGCTTATCTTCTTCCGGTTATTCAAGAGCGGTCGCTAAAAACACGCATCTTCAAATACTCATGGGCCTCGTCGAGCTTCTTACGCCAGAGCCGGGAAACCGTCCAGGCGAAGAAGGTGCGCAGAGGAATAATGAAAAAGATGACTCCCAGGGCGTCGGTGACGAAGCCCGGGGCTATGAGTAGTCCCAGGGAGATGAGGAGAACCAGGGTTTCGCCGTAGAGCAGGGTCGGCACGTTTCCGAAGCTAATGTGCCGGCGGATGCGACGAAGCTTGGAGAGGATGCTTGTCCCCACAATACCGAGGGCGAGGATCGCCACGGAACCCTCTATGGCCAGGGCGAGATATACGCCGAGCCGTCGAGCCACCTGCACCAGGAGGTACCCGTCCGCAAGACCGAGAATACTCAGCGTCAGGAGCAGTGAGACGAGGCGTGCCAGAGTTCCCCTGTCGAAGAGTTGGTCTATGCGCATAAATCGTCCCTTCCCTGAAGCGGGGGGCCATCGAAGCAGTATATACGAATTAGGAGAGGGAAGTAGAGACTCTCTGCGGAGAAAAAGTTGACCGCAAAAGACAGAAATGTGTTGTCAAATCCAGAAACCCGGGTGATACTATTACCGGAGTAAAACAGTAAATGTTTAAAACACTTATTATCACGTCCGATAAAGGTGTTTTTCACGCATTCACTGTCTTGTTTGATCGATCCATGGTCTGTTTCCAGCAGGAAACAGCGGTACTTGCGGTAGATAGTGTTCGGCGCCGACACCCCCATCTCATTCTTCTCGACATAGACTCTGTCTCTGTTGATCCCCGGAGTTTTATCCCACGGATGATTCTCGCCTCCCGGCGGGCGCCGGTGGTCGTGCTTCTGCGCTCCATGCTTCTGGAGCTCGCCGTGGAAATGATGCGGTGCGGAGCAGCGGACATTCTCCTCATGCCTCCGGAAGACCCGAAGAGCGCCTTTCGCCGACTGGCCCGACTCGCCACGAGCCGGGGCGTGAGAGAGCACACCACCGATAGAAGAAATCATGAAGCCTTTAGCGCCATGGTTGGGGATAGCCTGGCCATGGAGCGTCTGCAGGAGAGGATCTATCGGGTCGCCCGGAGTGACGCTGCGGTTTCCATTGAGGGGGAGACGGGTTCCGGAAAGGAGCTCGTGGCGCAGGCGATACACAAGCTCTCAAACCGGCGTGCGGGACCCTTTGTCACCCGGAACTGCGCCTCCATCCCGGAGCAGCTCCTGGAGTCCGAGCTCTTCGGCGTGGCCAAGGGGGCCTACACCGGGGCGGTTCAGCGGCCCGGGAGCTTCGAGGAGGCGAACCGGGGCACCCTCTTTCTGGATGAGATAAGCGAGCTCGCCCCCGGCGCTCAGAGCAAGCTGCTCCGAGTGACCGAAGACGGGCAGGTTCGTCGGGTCGGGGAGAGTCTCAAGCGGCCGGTCAACGTGCGTCTCCTGGTCGCAAGCAACCGCTCTCTCAAGCAACAGGTAGTGGAGGGAAGCTTTCGGCGGGATCTCCTCTATCGCCTCAACACCCTCAGAGTGGTGGTACCACCGTTGCGGGAGCGACGGGAGGACATACGCGCGATCGCCGCGACCTACCTGGAGCGAATGAGCGGAGGGCAGCGTGCCTTTACCGAGAGTGCCCTCCGGCTCCTGGAGAGTCACGACTGGCCGGGAAATGTGCGGGAACTCCTCAACGTAGTGGAACGTGCGAGGGTGTTCTCGGACGAGCCGGTGATACCTGCCGAGGCGATATCGATCGACGACTAGGGAAGCTTTCTGACCTGGAATCCCATGGCTACCGGAAAACCGCGGTTCTGCTCATCGTAGTAGACGTCAACGATCCGGGCCGCCACGAGAAGGCGCTGGTTGGGCAGGATCATCTCTTCCGTGGGCTCTCGCGGAGCACGCTCCGGAACGCGCTCGGCAAAAGCTGGCCCCTCGAGGTAGACGTAGGCCTGGTACATCTCCACCTCGTCCAGCCCCTGCCACTCACCGTTTACCAGGATCAACTCCGCGAGAAAACTCTCGGGATTCGGGTCAATGATGGTTACTTCCGAAACCAACCCGTCTAGGAGATGGATTCGCTCGGTGTCGAGGGCCTCGGGCCCTTCTTCAGCAATGGTTATCGTCAGGCTCTTGAGGGTTGCATCGTAGGCTACGACGTTGTAAAACTCCTCCGGTTCCACCGCCGGCACCGTCGCCGAAATTAATATGAGCACTACCGCTGGCAAGGTGAGTTTCTTCATCGCTCTCTCCTGAGTATGAAGTATAGCAGTCGCGCGTAAGGGTGTCCAAAACGATGGGAATTCTAAGCGTAAGTGCATAGAATTGGAGTGTATGGGTCTCTTGCGACATGTGGACAGCTCGGATCGGCTCCTCTCGGGCCGCAAGGCGATCGTTCTCGGGGGAAGTGGCGGCATTGGACGCCATGTCTCGGGTCAGCTTGCGGAAGCGGGGGCCCATGTGGTCATCCACGGCGGGCAGAGCAAGGAGAAGCTCAGCGATTACCTGAGCGAGCTGCACCGGAAAGGACTTTCCGCCGAAGGGTTCCTGCAGGGCGTCCGTCACGCGGACGAGCTACTGGACTCGGTGCGCAAGCGCATGCCCTTTGATATCGTGGTCGTCGCCTTTGGCCCCCTTCTGCAGAAGCCTCTAGCGGAGACTACCTATGCGGAGTGGCGAAGGATCGTTGAGCTCAATCTAACCCTCCCGGGGGCGATTGTCTCCCTCACGGCGCCGGAGATGGCGGAGCGGGGATGGGGGCGAATTGTTCTGTTCGGAGGAACCCAGACCGAACAGATCCGCGGTTTTCGCACCCTAGCGGCGTACTCCGCCGCGAAAACGGGTATTGGAAGCCTGGTACGCTCGGCGGCAAAGGAGTTCGGCGATCGAGGCGTGGCGATCAACGCCGTGGCCCCGGGTTATGTGGAAACGGAGTATCTCTCCCCTCGGACGGTGCGGCATCTTGCGATGCGGAGCCCCGACAAGACCTTGATTCCTCCTTCATCTTTAGCAAGATTTGTGCTGAACCTTGTGACTCAGCGTAGTACAATAGTAAATGGTGCCGTCATACCCATGGACAAGGGTCTGTGACGGTTTGACAAAGCTGGTTGCTAAGCATACACTTAGTTGACCTGGGGAACATGTAAAAAGTCCACTGAGGAAGGTACACGGGCCGAATGAGCAACAACGACATTGTTCCGGGTTTTGATGAGGAAAAGGACGATAGCCTAAAGATTCGACTTCAGCAGATAGAATCTGTTGAGGGATGTCTGGTCCTCTATCTGACCGGCTATATCGATACATACAACTCGAATTTCTTCCAAAAGCGGGTAAACCGTGCCATCGAGGCGGGATTCACGCGACTCATCTTCCATTGCAGTGGGCTGAACTACGTTTCGAGTACCGGCATCGGCTCATTTACCGCGTTTCTCAAAGCCGTTAAGCCTCGAGGGGGCGATCTGGTTCTCCTGGAGATCCAGCCCAAGGTGTATGAAGTCTTTCAGCTTCTCGGGTTCTCCCAGTTTTTCCAGATCAAGGATAGCCTTGACGACGCAGTAGAGCACTTTCAGAAGGATGGCCAGACCGTTCAGAGCTCGGTCTTTCCCAAGGTCTTCAAGTGTCCGATCTGTTCCACCAAGCTCAAGGCAACGAAGTCCGGCAGGTTCCGCTGCTCGAACTGTAAGACGATCCTTGCTATAGACTCCGCGGGACAGGTGTTCCTCGGATAAATCACCCTCGACAACGGTGTCCCCGTCTCTGGGACGTCCAAACGAATGATACGAGAGAAGATCGAACGGTATATGATCAATCTCTCCCTGACCTACGAGGAACTGGGGGAGAGTATCTGGCTCGTGGAAGATCCTGAAAAAGGCCTGGGGCACGTCTTTGTCTATGCCGACGAGCCTCTGGTGACCTTTCGTGCCAAGGTAATGGAAATGCCCGAGAAGGACCGAGAGTCCTTTTTTGAGGAGCTTCTTCGTCTTAACAACGAAATGATCCACGGCGCCTACGCTCTCGAGGAGAACAACATTGTTCTCGTGGATACTCTGGAGTCGGAAACGATGGACCTCGAGGAGTTTCGTGCCTCCCTGGAAGCGATTGGCCTCGCCCTGGCGCAGCACTATCCCCGACTCTCACAATACCTCTAGGAGTTGCCCACATGGGACTCTTTGAACGCCTAAGACGCGTCCTGAAATCGAACCTCAATGAGCTTATCAGCAAAGCGGAAAACCCCGAGAAGATGCTGAATCAGCTCATTAGCGATATGAACCAGCAGCTCATCGACTCCAAGAAGAGCGTAGCTGCCGCCATAGCCGACGAGAAGAAGCTCGAGCGCCACTACAAAGAGCAGGCCAAGGAGGCCGAAGAGTGGGAGCGCCGAGCAGTACTCGCTCTCAAGTCCGGTAAGGAAGATCTCGCCCGGGAGGCGCTGACCCGAAAGCAGAAAGCGGAGGAGTACGCCAACCAGTATCGCGAGCAGTGGGAGCAGCAGCAGGAGTCCGTGGAGAAGCTCAAAGAGGCGCTCCGCTCCCTGCAGCAGAAGATCGAGGAAGCCCAGCGAAAGAAGAATCTCCTCATCGCCCGGGCCAAGCGTGCTGAGGCGCAGAAAAAGATCCAGGAGACGATCTCCGGGGTCAACGACACCTCCGCCTTCGAGACCTTTGAGCAGATGTCCCGCCGGATGGATGAGATAGAGGCTCAGAACGCGGCAATGGAGGAGATCGAGGCGAGCTCTGCCGGAGGCGGCGACGATCCTCTGGAAAAGGAGTTTGCCAAGCTCGAGTCTCCCGAGGCCGATACGGACAAAGCTCTGGAGGATCTCAAGAAGCGCATCGCCCTGGAAGACAAGAGTGAATCCTCTGAGGGGAACGCGACGGATTCGGCCACCACCGACGGAAGTGAAGACGCCGGCTCCATAGAGGAGCGCCTGGCGAAGCTCAAGAAGCAACTCGACGAGGAGGAGTAGTCGCGAGAGTTGTTGTTCTCCCGGAGAACATGACCTCCTCCTCCCTCGCCGCCCTAAAGGCGACTCGGGAAGAACTCCCGCCTTTCGATCTAGACTCTTTCGAAGTCCTCCCCCCAGTCGAAGAACTCCTGACCTGCGGTGCGCTCCTGCTGGGCGCCCAACAGTACCTGCTTCGGGCAGATGAGTTCCGGGAGCTGCAACGGGCGATCCCTGTGCTGGTTCTCGGTCCACCGGAACAGCTCTCTCAAGCCCTCGCCCTCGGATGCAGCGACTATCTCCGCGATCCCTGGAGCCCGGACGAGCTCTTTGCGCGCTTCAGGCGGCGGGCACAGCGGATCGACTGCACGATTTCCGGGGAGCTCCTGACGCTGACCGGGGACCGCCTCGAGGGGGAGGCCGGGGAGGTGACACTCGAGCCCGGGGAGGCCAGAGTGCTTCGGGCGCTTATGCTCGCCTCCGGAGACGCCGTTGATCGCGGTTTTCTCGCGCTTCTTCTCGGCCTTTCGCCGACGGTTACCCAGGGGTCACGAGCCCTGGATGCCCGGGTCAGCAGGCTCCGACGAAAGGCCAAACCCTTACTATCCAAAACTTTGCGGGAGAGGGCCATTATTCGCGCAGTCTACGGCGGGGGCTATCGACTGGAATGTGGATAACCTGTGCATGAAATCGAACTTCCGCCGCTTGGTAAACATGTTTTAAGTACATGGACGTGTATGTACCCCTAATCAGGTTCTAACCTTATAAATTGTTGTATTACAAGTATTTAAATAACTTATGTCTGATTGTGTGCACACGTTGGGGTCAATTTGACCCGATTTGGCCCACAGAGTGAGGCGTTCCTTTGATCCGAGATGTGGATAACCTGTGTACAACTTGCGGAATTCTTGAGATTCGACCAATCTTGATAGGCCCCAGGGAGCGTGCTACCATACTCCCATCGTGAAGCACACACTGCTTGTGCCGATCCGCTTTCTGCTGGTCGCCATTGTGGTCCTGCTGCTGGTGACACTTCTTGCTGCTGCCGTGGACCAGGGAAGGGGAGCCGGCGGGCAGGAAGGTGGTGTCGAAACCAGCTTTATTCGATCCATCCTCTACGAGCTTCCGGTGGTCGTTCCGGTATCTCTGCTCGCGAGTGTGCTGATCGAGCTCTTTCTCATTCTACGAAAGCCTGGCATCCCACCGCTCTCTCTCCTCCTGCTCTTCATCACGGCTGGGGCTTTGCAGTATGGCGCCACCTTTCTCTTCGAGCCGGGGCAGCCGGAGGAGGTAACACGGAGTCTCGCACTCTTTCCCCGGAACGTTCTGATGGAGAACCCGGAATACACCTTTGGCTTTCACGATCGCCAGGGGAGTCGTGTCACCGGGCTGTTTCTGAATCGGCCGGAGGAAGAGCCGACTCTTTCGGTCCACGACGAGGGGTACCTCGACCTGGAGGGTGAGAGGCTACTGCTCCCGGAGGAAGGGATCGAGCTTCCGCTGACATCGCGGTTTTCGCCCTACTCGGTCATGTTCAGCCCCCCTGGAGAGGTTCTTGGTTTCGTGGAGGATGTCCGCTACTTCTCCGCCGACCTCCGGCGCCGGCTGGAAGCCGGTATTCTCAGCTACGCTCCGGCGGTTGTGGCGAGCACACTGCTCTTTGTCTCCTTCTGGACCCTCGCTCGCGCAACGAGCTGGAAACTGTTCAACGTACTTCTCGTGGTCCTGGGGGCTCGCCTCTTCTTTCTCACTTATCGCGTGTTGAACAGTGCCCTGCTCCGGGAGATGGCGGGAGAGATGCTCCCGCAACTGATTGTCGGCTACTTGCCATCCATGGTTCTCGGGGCGTTTTCTCTCTTCTTGTTGCTCCTGGCTCTGCTTATGCCCTCCATTCGAGAGTGGAAACGGGGAGTGGGCGATGCGTAGCAGCTCCAAGCCTCTTCTGATTCTTCTTATTCTCTACCTACTGGGGCTCGGTTTCGCCTTTACCATGGCGGTGACCACCTTTCCTGGCGAGCTTGTGCACGAGGCGTTCACCAATCGGTACATCCTCAACGATACGATCTCGACGCTGTTTCGATATCTCTTCGCCTTTCACGGCGCAGGGATCCTGCTCGCCTTCTCTCTCTTTGTCTCTCCGGGAGACCTCCGGGAAGGGGGGCCGAGCCTCTTTCGGGCGGCCCGGTCCACGGTGATTGTCGTGATCCTCCTCGGTCTCCTCTACACCCTCGCTTCTGTCTGGTTCCTGCCGGCCACGGAGGCGGCGAAGACGGACCTCGAATACCGGACATCCCTGGCCGAGGAGCTTCGGGATGACCTTCGGGTTTACGAGGAGTCCTTGCAGTACCGCCGCGCTCTGGGGGCCCTGGAGAGTTACATGCGACTTGTGGGCCCCACGGATGAGCTCGAAATGCAGCTCGAGACGCTCCGAAGTCGCGCATCCGAGCAGGAGCTCGCCGAGGATCCTCGAGAGTCGGAGGAGGAGCGGCAGCAAATCCTGCGCGGTGACGTGGAGGAACTCGGGCCCGCGGAGCTGGTGAGCTTGGCCAGGGAGTATTACGAGGAGGGGGATTACTACTCCGCCCACTACTACGCTAATCAGGCGGTGGAACTCAGCGATACGCCACGGACCGACGCTCAGCGGCTCGCCGCCCGGGCCTGGGATGAGATCACCTCCTACGCCCTCACTATCACTGAGGAGAGCGAGGCCGAGTATTTTCGCCGCAAACGAGAGGCCTACGAGGCGTTTCAGGCGGGAGAGCGCTCGGAGGAGAGTCTCATTGACGCCTATTACCGTCTCAGGGCGCTGCAAGAGGAGCGCCCCGAGGACCCGGACGTTGAACGATATCTCGCCCTGGCTACCGAAGGGCTCCGGGAGGTTAGCTTCTTTATCGAGGATGCGGAAGCGGCCCGGGCAAATGCGGGGGCCCGGGACATTATCGGTGTCAACGATCGGTCTGCCACGGAGTGGGAGGTGTTTCGGATCGGCAAAATGGTCCGTTCCGAGGGCAATGAGTACCTCTACGACCTGGAGGCGATCCGGTACGATGAGAGCGGCGAAGTTCGCTACCATTTTACCGCTCCCTACGGCAAGATAATCGGCTCCGCCATAAACATGCAGGCGATCTCGGCTGGCTCAGCACAGTCTAGAGAGCTCCCGACATACCTCGCTGGAAGTGCTCAGGGAGAGCTCAGCTTTATCTACGAGATCTCCTATTCTCCGGAGGAGCTTGCCACGGCGGCAACCGGGGTGGAGCGACGGGGAGAGGCTCATATCGTGCAGCTTATGACCCTACACGCCCTGGCGGAAAGACTCGCCCTTCCGGCTGAGCCATTGGAGTTGGAGCTATTCATGAGGATCGGGGAGCCCCTTCTGTTTATCGCGCTCTCCTTTCTGTTTCTCGGTATCGGTTGGGCCCTGCGAAGCCACTACGTGATGCGGCCCCCGGCAACGGCGATGCTTCTCCTCCCCCTGTTGCCGGTGCTTGCTGCGGTTACCTTTGCGATCACCCGGTACGTTGTGCGGATAGTCTCAGCCTCTCTCATCCTCTCCCTGGGCAGTACAGGGGCGGCTCTTGTGACGGCGTCGATGCTACTCCTTTTTCTCCTGGTTGCGCTCTACTCCGTGGCGCGGCAGTCTGTCAGTTAGAGGTACGCGTATGCGACGGTACCTGGGCCGTCTTCTTGGAACAGTGATCGGACTCAGCGGGGGCTGGTACGGTGTTATCGTCGGCCTCCTCGTTGGAACCCTTTTTGATCATCTCCTCGAGAATCGCCGCCGAAGCCGAGGTCTCGAGCTCTTCCTGCGGGAGGGCAAAGTTCCCAAGAAACGGGCGGAGCTCTGGATCCTCGCGGCCCTGTCGACGAGACTCACCACCCTGGAAGGGGCCCCGTTGCGCGAGCAGATCCAGAGCATTCGAAGGTATCTCGGTCGTCACTTTGACCTAAGGGGATCGCAAATGGAGGAGATCGTCGATCAGGTCGCCCTCCATCCAAGAGCGGTAAACGAGGACGCCCTCCTCAGGCGGTGGCAGGAGCTCGGAGAAGAGCGAAAGCTCTGGGCCGAGGAGGTGGTCTGCTGGTTCTACGAGCTAGCCGGGGAGCGGAAGGATGGCATCCGACCCCATGAACGGGAATGGATTCGATGGATTGGCAGCCGGATTGGCCTCGGAGAGTGGCAGCTCGACAGCATCGAGGCGGAGGCGCCTTTTCTCGAAGAAGAGGCCGCTGAAATCCTCGGCGTCCCGCGCTCTGCGGACAGAGAACAGGTGCGTCGGGTCTACCGCCGCCTCGCCTCACAGTTTCATCCCGACACCGCTGTCGTCCTTGCCGAGGAGCAGCGCCGGTCGAGCGAGGGCGCCTTTGTCAAAATTCGGGACGCCTACGACCGGCTCATCAAACACCTCGAGGAGCTCGACCGCGAGCATTCCCGATGACTCCCTGTTACTCCCGATGACTCCCGAAGGCCGGGCCCCAGCAGCCCGTGGTCGAGATGAGGGTCACCGTTTCGGCCGCAGAGAGATCAGGCAGACGGTTCGAGGCACTACCTACTGCTTCGGAACCTCGATTCGCTCGATCCGTGCTCCCAGAGACTTCAGCCGCTCCGTGAGATTCTCGTAGCCTCGCTCGATCTGGTAGACGTTCTGGATCATGCTCTCCCCCTGGGCGCAGAGGGCGGCGATTACCATCGCCATCCCCGCCCGAACGTCCGGGGAGACCAGCTCCGAGCCGGTGAGCCGGGCGGGACCGGAAACGACGGCACGATGCGGGTCACAGAGGACGATCCTTGCGCCCATGCCGATGAGCTTGTCCACGAAGAACATCCTCGACTCGAACATCTTCTCGTGGATAAGGGCCGTCCCTTCGACCTGGGTGGCTACGACGGTGATAATACTCGTGAGATCCGGCGGAAACCCGGGCCAGGGGGCATCGTCGATCTTCGGAATCATTCCGCCCATGTCCGGGACAACCCGGAGACTCTGGTTGGAGGGGACGAAAATGTCCTCCCCCCGTCGTTCCCAGTGGATACCGAGCTTGCCGAAGGCGAGCTTGACCATCCTGAGATGTTCCGCTCCGGCCTTTTCTATGGTGAGCTCACCGTGGGTAACCGCGGCGAGACCGATAAAGGAGCCCACTTCCATGTAGTCCGCTCCGATGGTGAAATCCGTGCCCGAGAGCTCCCGCACCCCTTCTATGTCGAGGATGTTGGAACCGATACCGGAGATACGGGCGCCCATGGAGTTGAGCATGTTACAGAGATCCTGAATGTGCGGCTCGCTTGCGGCGTTCTCGATTCTCGTCTCTCCCTCCGCTAGAACCGCCGCCATAATAGCGTTCTCCGTAGCCGTAACGGACGCCTCGTCGAGAAAGATATTCACGCCGATCAGTTTATTCGCGGAGATCTCGAAGACGCCGTCGGTCTCCACTCTGGCCCCCAACGCTTCCAGAGCGAGAAAATGGGTGTCCAGTCGTCGCCGACCGATCACGTCTCCTCCCGGTGGGGGAAGGGTAACACTTCCCGCTCGAGCGAGGAGGGGCCCCGCAAAGAGGATGGATGCGCGAATCCGCTTGGAAAGCTCCGTGGGGATTACGGTGTCTCCGATCTGCTCCGCCTGCATCACCCAGCTGCCCGGCTCTTCTCCCCGTTCAACCGAGACCCCGAGCTCTTTTACTATGTCGAGCATCACCAGGGCGTCCTCGATATCCGGGACGTTGCGCAGGTATACCTGCTCCCGAGTGAGAACGGCCGCGGCAATGCACGGGAGGGCAGCGTTCTTGTTTCCGCTCGCCCGTATCCGACCCTTGATCGGAAAGCCGCCTTCGATGCGGTATGTGTACATGTTCCCGATACTCGGTTATACCGGGAGCTCTGTCAATTGGATTCTGCCACCGGAAGGAGGCGAAGGGTCGGACCTGCTCCAGGATCTACCAGAAAGCCGATTCTCACCCCGTAAAGATGCTCCTCCCCTCCCGCGAGAATCAGTATTTCCGTTCGCAGTTCCGGGCTTCTCTCGGATAGGTCAAAGGGGTTCGAACGGAGCTCCGGAACGTATACGAACTCCACGTCGAGGACCTCAGAGATCGGGCGCGCCTCCCGGGGCCCGAAGTACTGTTCCAGGCTGCCGCCTCCAGTGTAGCGACGAAGAATGAGCTCCCGTTCTCCCGCGATGAGGAGCCGTCTCAGCTCCTGAAAGAGAGTGTTGGTTCGTTCGACCACCGGTACCCGGGCGCGACGTTCGAGCTCCCGCCGACGAAACTGGTAAAGCGTGTAGAAGCTCTCCTCGAGACCTCCGGCGGAGACGGTGGTCTCTATGTGAACCACCTCCCGTTCTCCATCACCATCCACATCCCTCACGAAGAATCCCGTGGCGGAGTCGGTGAGAAAGAGATACCGGTGTGGGGTCTTGTAGATCGGACTAACTGAGAAGAGAAGATGCCGCTGCCGATCGCGCTCCTCAAAGCGAAGATAGAGAAGCGCCTCCGGTGGCGCTTGTTCGCCCTGAGCTCCCGAGGTCGAGTCGTCTCCCCGGGCCGCCGGATCCCCCGGCGAGATGGGGAGGGAAGAGAACTCCGCGAGAAGGATAAAACGCCCGGTGTTGAGCAGGAGGTCCTCCCCCGAGGCGAGTCGCAGCAGGAGGCGGGAGTCGCGGACGTTTGTCCCGTCCTGTTCGTAGAGGCGCTCTTCCGCGGCGAGGAGCTCCAGGGCGACAGGGTTGCCGGTGACAGCCAAGTACGCATCGTCCGCTCTTCCGTCACTGTCAAAATCGCCTCGCCGGACGGCTGGGGCGCCATCTTCAGTAACGAAACGCATACCCTCCGGCAGGAGGGTGTCGATCGCCGGGCGCTCTTCAACGGAGATTTCCGGCTCGTCTTCCTTGTCCGGTTCCTCCGGCTCCACGCTTTGCGCAGGCATCTCGCTCGTTTCCTGCACCGATCCGCCGGCGGGAGGCGGTTCTTCCACGGTGGCACAGCCGATGACTATGAGGAGTAGGAGGGGTAATAGGAGGAAGAACACCCGTTGCTTCATACCTTGATTGAAAGGTATCGAATCAATAGAGTGATG
>CAYZHV010000014.1:0-31377 GCA_964478055.1 uncultured Spirochaetaceae bacterium
GAGGGTCTGCAGGAGCTGGTCACCGCCGTCCAGACCGCCGTGGACAACTTGATGGCCCCCGGGACCTACCGGTTGCCGCTCGATCGGTATGACCTGGTCGCCCGCATATACGAGCACGGCCGAGTAGTAGAAGAGGAATACAACGGCGACTCCGTAACCCTTCGGGCCAGGGTACCCGAAGCCCTGGAGAATCGCCTGGCGGAGTATCGAGTCCAAGCCGGGTGAGCTCAGTCCCTAGCCGCAGCACGGCTCACCGGATTTTGGACCCTTGCCCGGCCGAGACAACGCCGTTACACTCCCATTTAGGATTGTGATTTACACCCATACGTACCGTTCGCCGGCCGGACCCATCTATCTGGCCGTAAATCGACGAGGCGCTGTGATGCGGCTCAGCTACGCTCCGATCACCGACCTCCCGGAGAACGAAGAGACCGAGGAAAACAAGTACGCCTGCGGCGAGGTGGAATGGCAACTCGACCGATACTTTGCCGGGGAGCTCAGACACTTCGATATCGCCGTGGAGTATGACGGAACGGGTTTTCAGCGAGCCGTCTGGGGACGGTTACGGAAGGTGGACTACGGCACGACGATGACCTACGGTCTCCTGGCCCAGAAGATCGGACGCCGAGACGCCGCACAGGCGGTGGGTAACGCCGTCGCCGCCAACCCGATCGCAATCATCATCCCCTGCCACCGGGTAATCCCGGCCTCCGGAGACATCGGAAGCTACGCCAGACGCTCCTTGCCGGAAGAGCGGGGCAATCGAATGAAGCGGTTCCTACTTAAGCTGGAAGGGGCGATCTGAGCCCGCGGCCCACACCCTAAACGGCGATGCCCCAGGGTGTGAGAACTTCGGGATCCGCCATGTCGGCACGGACTAACGCTATCGCTTGGCAAGAACCTGCATGAGCTGCAGAAAGCGGTAGAGTTGCTTGTAGGTCTCCACCATTCGCTCCCTGATCGGCTCCTCGATCATTCCGTCGAGTTCTTTCCAGTTGTTTACCAGGTCGTGCTCAGTCTGGTCGTAATCGGCCACGAGCATTTTGAGAAACTTGCCGATGGTCACCAGGTTGCTGGAAGCTTCGGAGATCAGCCGCTGCGCCTCTTTGTTAATGCCATTGAGCTGATCTTTCAGGAGTTTCGCGGTGGAGGGGTCTCGCTCAACGACCCGGCCCGAAGCTTTCTTGAGCTTCATGCCGCGTTCCCCTTCTTCGCCGAGACTTTCGTCGAAGGCGACGAGGCTCTCGGAGATCTGCATCACCTGATGGTAGGCGTCGGATAGTTGCTGGGACTGGATGTTGGTGACCCACTTTCCCCGGACCAGGAGCATGTCCTGCACAAGCTCCCGGACATCCTTTTTGAAGTAGTCGAGAAGGTACGCCTTCAGAAAATTGAGCGCCTGGGTGTGGGTAAACCCCGCCATGGCTCGCTTGGTGAACATGAGGTTTGCCTTCTCGGTGTAGTTCTTGGTCCGGGCAACGGCGGTGGTTCCAAATACCTGCTGCACCAGGGCGTCTATCTTCTTCTCCCGACGCTCGTTCAGGAGTTTCTGTACATTCGCCTCGGTGGTCGTCTTGAGGGCGTTGAGATAGGGCTCCACGATTCGCTCATTCGAACCGACTCCTTTCGCCTTCCAGAAGGGGTCATCGGCAATGTGGCGAACCATGAGCTCCAGTACGTTGTCCCGGACAACCGCAGCCACGTCCTTGATGCTCTTTTTGAAGGCATCACGGTCTACCACCTCCACCCCGCGGTAGTGCTTGAGAATGTCGATAACCGTGTCCCAGGGAGCCTTCGGGTCGAGAACCAGGGCGGTCTCGAGAAAGTCGCGAATATCATCGACCACGTACTCCGCGCTTATGGAGTCGAAGCTCGGCTTGTAGGTGAAGTTGTTTTCCGTAATAGCGGAGTCGAACTTGCGAAGAGCGAAGTAGTAGTCGAAGTTGACAAATCGAAGAAAGAGCTGCGCCAGGTTGTAGGCGCTGTTGATCTGCTTGACCAGCTCCGCGTCAAAGGAGCCGTAGAAGTTGATCATGCCGTCCTTGAGCTCTTCGGCGAGTTGCTTGGTGTCGATCTCCTTTGCGCGCTGTCTGATCGACTCCTCATCGAACTGGTCTCGGAGCTCCCGCTGCTTGTCAGAAAGGTAGGACTCGATGACAAGGGATTTGAGGCTCTTGGAGCCAGCGGCGCTCTGCAGCAGCTGTTGCGCCGGACCAACCACCTTGTAATGGGCGTAGAAGAACTTTGCAAAGCCGGGCAGGGCTTCTTTACTTCGAGGCTTGTAAAAGTTGTATTTGGACTTGCTCAGGTCCTTTGCAACCTGCTTGAGGAGCTTACGCTTCTGCCGCTCGGGGTCGTTACCCCCGAAAAGAATCGCGATGATCTTTTCGATGAATCCCAAGCCGTCGGTTTCTTCCGATGGGGGTGCACCTTTTGGCTCCTCCACATCGCCCTTCGCCATGGTGCTACCATACTTTGTTACCCCGCGGGGGTCAATCTCCCCGCGATTGCACAGAGCCGGAGCGCTCTGTATAGTGGGCCTCATGAACTCCCTTGCTGAAAAGCTCAACAAGAGCCTCGAACCGACCGTCATTGGCCGCCTCTTGTCGGAAACGGGACGCCGACTCTTTTTCCCGAAAGGGATTGTCGCCCAGTCCGCGGAGGCGAAGAGCAAAGCACATCGCTTCAACGCTACCGCTGGCATGGCGTACAAGGAAGGGGTTCCCCTGATTCTGCCGAGCGCCGCGGCGCTTACGCACCACTTTCACCCCTCCGAGAGCGTTGCCTACGCCCCCACTCCCGGGGTGGCAGAGCTCAGAAAGCGGTGGAAGGAGGAAATGGTCAAGAAGAACCCCTCCCTCCGCGGCAAAACGACCTCCACCCCTCTGGTCACCTCAGGCCTCACAAACGGTATCGTGCATGTGGCGGAACTCTTCGTGGATGCAGGAGATCCGGTGGTGATGCCCGATATGTTCTGGGGCAACTATCGGCTCATTTTCGAGCATCGAAAAGGGGCACGAATAGAGACGTTTCCTTTCTTCTCCGAGGGCGGCGGCTTCAACCTGGAGGGCTTTTCGGTATCCCTGGAGGCCGCTGCGGCGGAGCGAAAGAAGGTCGTCCTCCTCCTCAATTTTCCGAACAACCCTACCGGCTACTCGCCCTCCGCGGCGGAGGTCACGGGTATCGTCGACCGGCTCAAGAAACTTGCCGACGCCGGGGTGGACATACTGGTCATCGCCGACGACGCGTACTTCGGGCTCTTCTTTGAGCCAGAAGTGGCCAAAGAGTCGATCTTCGCCTCTCTCGTGGACGCCCATGAGCGGATCCTGGCGATCAAGGTAGACGGTGCCACGAAGGAAGACTTTGCCTGGGGCTTACGCGTTGGTTTTCTCACCTTCGGGAATCCAGCTCTCGAGAGTGAGGCGATCGACGCTCTGGAGCAGAAGTTCATCGGCTCTCTTAGGGCTATAGTTTCCAACACGAGCAACCTCTCGCAGCATCTCCTTCTCAAGGTCATGGCTGACTCGAGCTACTATGAGCAGAAGGAAAAGGCGCGGAAGGTTCTGGAAGAGCGCTATAGGACGATTAAGAGCTGGCTCGGCGAAAAGGCCCCCCTCCACCAGGGCTCGCCTTTGGAGCCCCTACCGTTCAACTCGGGCTACTTCATGAGCTTTCGATGCCGAGGCATTGACGCCGAGGAGCTCCGGCTCGCGCTCCTCGAACGCGGGATAGGGACGATCTCCATAGGCGGAGCCTATCTCCGGGTTGCCTTTGCCAGTGTCGACCAGGAGTCTCTCCCTGAGCTTTTTGACGAGATCTACGCCGCCGCGGAGGAGCTTGCACAACCGTGAGGAACGCCGCTCGATCATGAAACGGCTGCTCTTTCTCATTCTCTTGGCTGCCGTCCTGCTCTTCTCCGGCTGCGCTCAGAGGGAGACCACCGGCTCATTAGAGCTCTGGACCGACGAGCCCCTAATGGCATTCTACGCGGAGCTCTACAACGCAGAGCAGGAGCAGGCCAAGGTGAAGCTCGTCTTTCGAGCAGATGTGGCCGAAGCTGTGCTCACCGAAGGGGGAGAGCCGGACCTGGTGGTAGGGCGAGGGTTGGCCAACCGCAACCTCGCCGGCTACATGCAGGAGCTCTCGGTTCTTCGGGGCGACGGCGCCGAGACGATCTACCCGGACCTGCTCGAGCTCGGCACCTATGACGATGCCCTTCGTTTTCTTCCGCTCTCCTTCGATCTTCCGGCAATCCAGTTTCTCGAAGTGACTCTACCGGAAGGCACGACGCCCGGGATCTCCATCGATGAGCTCAGAAGTCAGGGAGAGGCATTCAACGGGCTGGAGTCGGAACGGTACGTCAGAATGGGGTTCTCCCCAATTTGGGACGAGCGCTTTCTGCTCGCCTGGGCGCAGCTGCAGGGAACCGCCTTTACGGAAATCGAGGAGCTCAGAGTCGCCTGGGATCAGGCAGCCTTGGAGGAGCTCCTCGAGGTGGGAGTATCCTGGCGCCGGGAGGTAAACGGAGGCAATCAGGCGGCCGCGGCTTTTTCAGAGCGCTATCTCTACGACCCGGTGGAGAAGCTCCTTCGCCGTGGGCGCATCGGCTTCTACTACACTACCGCCGCGGAGTTTCTATCCCGTCCCGACCGGGAAACCAGGGGCATGTCGATTCGTTGGCTTCATAGCGGAGCTGGGGTGCCGGTTCTCCCGGAAATTGTCTATGCCGCCATACCCAGCCGCGCCCGAGACCGGCGAAACAGCCTCGACTTTCTGCGATGGCTGCTTGACCCGGAGGTGCAGCGGCGGCTCATGGAGATTACCATGGACCGGCAGCTCGACAGCTTCGGATTACTCCGGGGACTTTCCTCCGTCCCCGAGGTCAATCGGGAAATCATCACCGATATCTATCCCTTTCTCCTCGGACGCATTCCTCCCTCGGATCGTCTCGCCTTTCCTTCCCAGACGCCTCTCAACTGGAGCGTGGTGGAAGAAGAAGTAGTAGGCCCGTGGCTTCGGGAGTCTATTCGTCTCCAGTCCGGTGCGGAGCCCCGCGAACCTGATACGGAATTGGGAGAAGCGATCGACCAGTGGTACCGCGCCAGGGGACTATAAGAGCGGCGCTGGTTTAGAGATATAACCGTTTATTCCAAATTCTCCACAAGCTCTCAGGAAATTCGATTTGACAGGTCGGAAAACTCCCCGTACACTAGGCAGACAATAAAATAATTGCCAACGGAGGAATTCAGATGGCAAATGTTCAGTTGAAAAACCTGACAAAGGTTTACGAGGGCAATGTTACTGCGGTCAAAGACGCAAACATTGAGATTCAGGACAAAGAATTCGTTGTACTGGTAGGGCCTTCCGGGTGCGGAAAGACCACCACTCTGCGAATGATCGCAGGTCTCGAGGATATTTCCGGCGGAGACTTGGTCATCGACGGCAAGCGGGTAAACGACGTTCCCCCGAAAGACCGGGACATCGCGATGGTCTTTCAGAACTATGCGCTCTACCCGCACATGAGTGTCTACGACAACATGGCCTTCGGTCTCAAGATCCGCAAGTTCGATAAGGAGGAAATTAAAAAACGGGTAGACGAGGCGGCGAAGATTCTCGATATCGGGATGCTTCTCGAACGTAAGCCCAAGGCGCTTTCGGGTGGACAGCGGCAGCGTGTCGCCGTCGGTCGCGCCATCGTGCGACAGCCAAAGGTCTTCCTCTTTGACGAGCCCCTTTCCAACCTGGACGCCAAGCTACGAGTGCAGATGCGGGCCGAGATATCCGCGTTGCACAACCGCCTTCAGGCAACGATGGTCTACGTGACCCATGACCAGGTAGAGGCCATGACCATGGGCGACAAAATCGTTGTCATGAAGGACGGTTTTATTCAGCAGATTGGTGATCCCCTCACCCTCTATAACAAGCCAATTAACCGCTTCGTGGCCGGCTTCATCGGATCTCCTCCCATGAACTTCATGGTGGTGGACATCAAGGAAGAGGGCGGTAAGATCATCGCCGACGAGGGTAACTTCACCATCGAGCTTACCGGCAAGGCCGCTGAGGTCGCAAAGCCCCGGGTCGGCAAGAAGCTTACTTTTGGTATCCGACCCGAAGACCTCATGTACGAGGAGAAGCCAAAGGATCAGAGTTTCGTGCCTGTAACCGTTGAGGTTGTAGAGCCTCTGGGAGCAGAGATCCACCACTACGTAAACACCGGCAGCCACCAGATCATCGTCCGAACCCAGCCCGACGTTCACCTCGCCGTAGGTGACAAGGCAAAGTTTGTGCCCCAGATGGAGCGGGCAATTCTCTTTGATCTGGAGACCGAAGAGGCCCTGAACGTCGAAGGTGTTCGTGCCAGCGATCCCGTCTAAGAAAGCGATCCCGCCAAGAGCGGGTTGATAGAGCTCGCAAGGCCGTCCTCTCGGACGGCCTTTTCTTTTGTCCGAATCGGGGAACTTGGAAGAGCGGCCGGTGTACCGGTATACTTGACCCATGGACAGGCACACCATCGAGCTCCGAGACCAGATTATCGACACCTTGAAGGGCTTTGTCTCCGAGACGGAGCGAGTCTTTCTCGGGCTGGGAGAGACCTTTCCGAAGCTCATGCAGGAAATGGAACACTCTCTCAACCGCTCGGAGTCGACGATTGCCAATCTCGGCACTACCAAAGCCGGAGAAGCCACCGTGGGAGCTCTCGTGGAAGAGACCAGGCGCACCCTGGAGAATTCCACGAACAAGCTGGCGGCAATGCACGAGGAGGACGAGGCGTTCTACCAGAAGCTTCGGGAGGCGATTGAGAACCTCTCCTCCCTCGAGGAACACATCTCCGCGATTCGGCATGATTCGGAAGACATGGAGCTCATCTCCCTAAACGCCATGACCGTTGCACTCAAGGCGGGATCCGCGGGGCGCGCCTTTTCCTACATAACCGAAGAGCTAAAACGGCTCTCGGCGAGAACCATAGAGCTCTCAGACGAGATCACCCGGAGAGGTCAGCAGCTGCTGCAGGATTTTCAGGAGTTCCGTTCCACCATCGACGAGGTTCGCTCCTTCGAGGACGAGCTCTTTACCCGGCTTCGGCAGGAGCTCTTCAGCAGTTTCGAGAAGCTGCAAAGCGCGACCGGCGAGCTGACTGAGGGGATGAAAGGGCTTCAGGACCAGTCCAGTTCGATTCGCAAGCCTGTTCGCTCCATTATGGAGAGCGTTCAGCTTCAGGATATTATTAGGCAGTCCGTGGACCACGTGATTATCTCCCTCGAGGGACTGCAGGATACCGGCGAGGTCGGATCCGCGGAGCAGCGCCTCGACGAGCTCTCCTTTGTCGCCCTGGTGCCGGACCTCTGCACGGAGGTACTGACGGACGTTAAGGGACAGCTCCAGGAGAGCCTCCAGCAGCTCCGGGGCCACATTGGCCAGGCAAAGGAGCTTACCGACAGCTTTGAGGAGAAGCGGCAGGAGTATCTCCAGCAGACCCGGGATCCCGAGATACCCGGTAGCATGGCGGCGCAGCGAAAGGCGGCGCTCCATCTCCTGGACCGAGTACTCTCAGACGTCGATAGGATGATGGAGCTCAAAGAGCGTATCTCCCGGCGCTCGGTGCAGCTAATGCGGGACATCAACCAGCTCGAGGGAGACTTCAAGTCCTTTTCCACCCTGATTAATCGCTTTCACTCAATCGATATCGCCTCCCGGATCGAGGTAGCCAAGCAGGAAGTACTGCAGCAGATGTCCGACACCGTCGGCGAGATGACCCAACTCACCAGGAAGATTGAGCACGATGTGGAGATCTCCCTCACGTCGACCCAGGGATTCATAGATAACGTCTCCAGCGCGGTGGAGCATTTTCGGGGCCTCTTTAATCAGGAGGAAGCGATCGTTCTTACCTTTAGAAGCGAGATTCAGAACCGGTACGAACAGCTCAACAGCGAATTCGAGGAAATCGCCTCCTTTGTCCAGGGATTCTCTCTTTTTACGAACCGCTTCTTTGACCTCTTTGAGCAGTCCGAAGGAGAGCTCTCCCGACTCGAAGATCTGGGGCGACAAATCGAGGAGATCGAAAACGAGCTTACCAGGGTCAAGGAGAGCGCCCGGAAGCAGATGCAACCCCTTCTGGAGGAACTGGGCCTCGAGAGCTGGGAAATCCAGAGCGAGCGCCTGCAGTCGATGATCGATCGATTTACTATATTTACCCACAAGCAGCGTGCGGGAGCCCTGGCGGGAATAGAAGTAGAGACCGGAGCGACGTCGGGGGAGCTGACGCTCTTCTAAGTAAGAAAAGAGACTGAATGTACAGACACTTTAACAGCAAGTTTCAATCTGATGTGATCATCATCCACCCCGGTGAGTACTTCGCCACCGCGGACGATACCATCATATCCACCATCCTCGGTTCCTGCGTCGCCGTGGCGCTCTATGACGGCAAGGCCAAGGTTGGCGGGCTGAACCACTTCATGCTTCCAGGATCCATAGAGGCCCATCGCGGGTTCAACCAGGAGAGCGCCAAGTATGGGCTCTATGCCATGGAGATTCTCATAAACGAGCTGTTCAAGCTCGGCGCGAGCAAGCGCGAGCTGGTCGCCAAGGTTTTCGGTGGGGGCCACGTTCTCCACGCTTCCACCGCGGGAAACGTGCCCAGGAGCAATGTGGAGTTTGCCATGGAGTTCCTCAAGACCGAAGGAATACCGATCAAGGCTTCAGACGTCGGCGGTACCCAGGCGCGCAAGCTCTTCTTCTATCCCGTGAGCTCAAAGGTGCTCCTCAAGCGTATTACAGCCACCACCACGGTCCACGAGGTGGAAGAGGAAGAGACCGAGTACCTCAGAAAGCTTCGAGAAGAACGAAACAAGAAGAAGCGCGGCGAGGTCACCCTCTTCTAAACTCGCTCACGCAGACGCCCCTAGGCGCCCTCCTCTTCCACCATCGTTGTGGGAACAATCGCCCGGAGGAAGCGAAGAAAATGGAGGCGTTCGGGGAGGTACGCCTGCTCCTGCCGCAGATGATCCTGGAACTCCTCCCGGAGGTAGGGCGCATCGAGGCGGAGCTGGTAGTATCGCCGCTCCATCTCCTCCCCGACCCTGAACGCCGCGCCAAGGGCTTCGGAGAGCTCCGGGGCGCCATTTAGGGTCTCTTCCATCGCCGAGGTAACTCCTCGCCGGTAATCCCTCCTCCAACGGTTGAGAACCTCCCGATGCAGAAGAAGCTCCTCGTAGGCCGCGTCGAAACGGTCCCGGAGTTCGAGGTACCCTCGGAAACGCTCCGCCATCTCCCCCGGGCCCCGGGAGGCAAAGTCCGATAGGGCAGTCTCGCTCCAGGCCAAGGGAGAGTCTTCGATGTTCGAGAGTCGCTGGTAGAAACCTACCGGACGGTCCGGCTCCGCAAAACGGCGCACTCCGTCCTCACTCAGTACCGGCTGCCGCCCGGAGTCCGCAACAACGAGACGAAGGTCCCCGGCGTCGGCGCTCATCGTCGCCTCCCCTGATCGAATCTCCAAAGTGATCGCTCCCGAGAGAATCGGTACCGGCTCACTGCCACCGAGTCGCCGGAATCTAAGAGTACCGGAGAGCAACTCGATCTCACCGCCCCGCCGCAGGTGCACCACCGTGTTCGGCCAGAGACGGAGTCTGCCGAGTTCATCGAGAATCACCTCTCCGTACCCCTCGCCGGTGAGAAGCAGATCCTCCGCCTCCAGGGGCGTCCCGCCCTCCACGGCGCCGGGAAGCGGCTCACCGCCTCGGATAATCGCCACCGATTCCGCCAGGGCTGCCACACGTCCCACCTCTTCCGCCGGGAGGAGCGCCGCACAGAAGAGGAGCGCCAAGAGAATAGTCCCCAGAGATCGTCTCCGTTTTCGAATCATCGCCTCTCCTCCTCGGGCACCCCCGCGGGCCAGCGAAAGAGCTCCCCCACCTCTCGAGATAGCTCCGCCGGTTCGCCTCCAAAGGCGCGCCGCCAGACCGTAGGGGACTCCATGCAGAGATAAACCGGAGCCCCGAGATGCTCCTCGATCCAGCGGCCCATGGTGCGATACACCTCTACCCGCTCTTTCTGAAGATACCGCAGCTTGCCGTCTCGGGAGGGAAAAAACTCGTCGTAGAGATAGGGTCGGTCCTCTATCTTCTCCCGGAGAGCCCGGGTGAAGCGGACCGTTCCGAGACTGATCCAGGCAACCTCCCGGGACCGGAACGGCGCGAGCTTCCGGACAACCTTCTCGTAGAGCTCCCGCCACGCCCCCACGCGGATGATCGGATCAAAGTGAAAGGCCACCGCGAATCCCGCCTCCGAAGCCCGACGCGCCGCATCGAGACGAGCCTCCAGGGAGGCTGCCCATCCCTCTTCCCGATCGATGATCTCCTGGGGGTTCAGCGAGAAGGCCATCACGCTCCTTCCCTTCTGTTCCAAATGGAGAAGGTGGTCGACGTAGTCACTCTTTGTCTTTAGCTCGAGGCGGATGTTCGGTAAGTCCACCACGCCTCTTATGAGCTCCTCGGAAAGTCGGAAAATTGGATCGTAGAGCAGGGAATCTCCCACTTCTCCGGTGCCCACTCTGATCTCCTTCTCCGGATTGCGCAGCGCAACCTCCCGGAGCCCTTCGATGGCCGGTGAGAGATCGGCGTAGACGGTGATCGGAGAAAAGGAGAGATAGCTCTTCATTATGCAGTAGCTGCATCCGAGGGTGCAGCCGGCGTAGAGATCGATGGTGAGATAGTTGCAGCAGAGATGCCCCCGGGTGCCCGGGCACCGCTTGAACATCCCCGAAGGCGATCGGGCAACGAAAAGAGTGTGCTGGTTGCGAGCCTCTTCCGGGATTGCCTCCCGGTTCGGAATGACGGTCAGGGGGACTCGGCCGTCGAGGAACTCCCTGGCCCGGTCCGCGGCGAGGGAGTGAGCAACCGATTGCTCAACGTAGGCTCTATCAAAACGCGTATGCTCACCGTAAGTTATCATCCGAGTAACTCCGTAACCGCTTCTATTTCTTTGCTCGCCCGCTCTGCAACCTCTATCCGTTTTTCCAGCTCTTCCGGCGAGGAGAATGGAATAACCAGGGAAAAGCTCTCGCCTTCGAGGTTCGGCGGTTCATCGAGACGCACCCCGGTCCCCTTGAGAAAACGGTCCCGAAACGCGTTGAGTGTGTCCTGAGCGCTGCTGTATCTTGGGTATCGCAAGGCGTAGAGAGTTCCTCGCGGCTCTTTACCCCGGAGAGCCTCCACAAGGCGATCTTCGATCTCTGGATCCTCCTCCCGGTACCGCTTGTAGAGCTCCACAGTCATCTGAAGGAGCTCCCGACGCGTACTGAAGCTCCCCTCCCCCAAAGCACCCGCCAACACGTCCATCAGAGCGTCCGGAAGTTGCGCAAGCTCTTCACCGTGCCGGAGGGTGACAGTGCCCTGGAGCACCATCTCTCGCACTCCCTCCGGGAGCAAGGCGGCCTTCCGCGCCTGGTCGAGCATGCCTCTCTTAGTTCCGTCAACCAGTTCCCGCAACTCCTCGTCCGGCTTGGTCCCACGCTTCTCGAGGTACACCAGAAGAGCGACGAGCTCCGCGAGCTCCCAGCCGCCGGGCCGATTCTCCGCCGCCAGGGCCGCTTTCACAGCCTCGAGGGCGTCCAACGCCCCAAACTCCCTGCACCAGAGCTCCCGCATCCCCGCCTGCCGGGCAAACCGGAGCGTCTCCGTTCCCCAAAGGAGGGAGGGCGCTCCCTCCACTCCCGCCACCACCGGCGGTTGGTAGAGCTCTCGCTCCATCGCCACCGAGGTCGGGACTGTTTTCTCCCGGAGAAACTGACAAGGCTGCGGGAGCCGCTCGAGCTCGGCAACCGGAATGTGACGCATGCACTCATACTACCAGATCTCCCCAGGCCCGGGGAACCGGATACTTCGGCCCGGGGAACCTGGTACCACGGCCCGCCAAGGAGCTACCGCCTCAGTTGACATGGCTCAGGGCGCCACATACGATGTGGCCCATGGTTGGAATCGCCCTCGTCGGCTGTGGCACCGTTGGAGGTGCTACCGCACAGCTTCTTACTCGGGATCGCGAGCTCATTCGCCGAAAAAGCGGACTCGATCTGGAACTTCGGTACGTCGTGGATAAGAACTTTGACGTGGCCCGATCTCTCGGGCTTCCGGAAGAGAGCTTCACTGAAGATCTGGAGACAGCCCTCAACGATCCTGAGGTGGAGATCGTTATCGAGCTGGTCGGCGGTACGGGCTTTGCAAAGGAGCTAATCGAGCGCGCCCTGGAAGCGGGAAAGCACGTGGTCACGGCGAACAAGGCACTTCTCGCTCATCACGGCGAGGAGCTCTGGGCCCTGGCGAGGGCCCGAGGAAAGGCAATCGCCTTCGAGGCGAGTTGTGGCGGGGGAATCCCGATTATCCGCTCCCTGGTTGAGGGCCTCGTGGCGAACGAGGTGGATGCGCTCTACGGTATCGTCAACGGTACCTGCAACTACATACTCACCGAGATGATCGAGGAGGGAAAGAGCTATGAGGCGGCCCTGGCGGATGCCCAGGCGAGCGGGCTCGCCGAGGCGGATCCGACCCTCGATGTGGGAGGGATGGACTCGGCCCACAAAATCGCCATCATGAGCGCCCTCGCCTTTGGACTCAAAGTGGATTTCGACGCCATACCGGTGGAAGGAATCGACGGCCTTTCGGAGGTGGACGTAGCCTTCGGTAGTACCCTCGGCTACATGGTGAAGCTCCTTGCGGTCGCCTACCGGACCCCTGACGGCGTGACCCTCTGGGTTCGCCCGGCTTTCATATCCCGGGAGCATCCCCTGGCCTGGGTAAAGGGACCCTTCAACGCCGTGAGTGTCTACGGCCACGCAACGGGCCACACCCTCTACTACGGCCGCGGTGCCGGGGGACAACCGACCGCCAGCGCCGTGGTCTCCGATGTCGTGAGCCTCGGGCTCGGCACCTTCGAGAAGGTATTTCAGGCGGCGGGTCAGTGGCAGGACATCAACACCCTCTCCAGGCAAGTCGATGTAGGAGAGACCATGGGACGATTCTACATTCGGACTATGGTAACCGACTCCCCGGGGATGCTCGCTAAGCTCTCCTCCATCTTCGGGGAACACGCCATTAGCATCGCCAGCGTGCTCCAGAACGAGCTGCCGGAAGATGCGCCCCAGAGTGGCACCCTGGTGCCCGTCGTGATCACCACACACCGAACCCAAGAGCGCAGCGTGAGGGAAGCGGTCGCCCAGATTGATGCGCTCCCCGGTACGGGCTCGGGAAGTACAGTCATACCCATTCTCGACGAGCATCCGGAAGAGCTCGTCTGATTCAACACAACAGCTAATAGGCCTCACGTTGACATCGGCGCGCCCCAGTGCGTAGTGTCGATAGTGTAAAGGGAGAACGTTATGCAGATCATTAAGTACACCGTCAGTCCTCAGATTCCGAAGCCCCTGAGACCGCTGCAGGAAATCGCCCACAATGTGTGGCTCAGTTGGAATCACGACGCGGTAACCCTCTTCACCAGACTCGATTTTGACGCCTGGATCGCCTCGCACCAGAACCCGGTGCGCATGTTGGGTATGATCCCCCAGGAACGATACGAGCAACTCGCCCAGGACGACAGCTACCTTGCCTCCCTTCATGAGGTGAACGATAGGTTCCAGCGCTACAAACAGAGCAAAGAAACCTGGTACACCGGAAGCAGAAAGAACACAATCGCCTACTTCTCCATGGAGTACGGTCTCGACGTGAGCCTCCCGATCTACTCCGGGGGTCTCGGGGTTCTCTCCGGGGATCACATGAAGACCGCCTCGGACCTCGGCCTTCCTCTTGTCGGGGTCGGGCTCCTCTACCAGCAAGGATACTTTCAGCAGTATCTCAACGCCGACGGCTTTCAGCAGGAGCGGTATCCGGAGAACGACTGGTACAACATGCCGGTGAACCGCTGCACGGACAAATCCGGCGAAGACATCAAGATTACGGTCAAGATCCTCGACAGCATCGTCGTCGCCCGGATCTGGGAAGTTAAGGTGGGCCGCAACAGTCTCTACTTGCTGGACACGAACATAGATGAGAACCGGGCAGAGTTTCGCTCGATAACGGCTCAGCTCTACGGCGGGGATCGGGAGACCAGGATCCGGCAGGAGATCCTTCTCGGCATCGGCGGCATCCGCGCCCTAAAGGCCCTCGGCATAGAGCCCGCGGTAACCCACATGAACGAGGGGCATTCCGCCTTTCTAGGCATAGAGCGCATCCGAAACTATATGCAGGACGAAGGGCTATCCTTCGATCAGGCGCGGCAGGCGGTGTGGCCGACCAACATCTTTACCACCCATACCCCGGTACCCGCCGGGAACGAGCGCTTTCCAGTGGAGCTCATGCAGAAGTACTTCCACAATATAACCGACGGTACCGGCTTGAGCTGGGAGTCCTTTATGGCTCTTGGCCGGGAGAACCCGGAAGACAGCCTCGAGCACTTCTGCATGACCGTTCTCGCTCTCAAGCTCTCGGCGTACAATAACGGTGTCAGTGAGCTCCACGGCGAAATCTCCCGGGATATGTGGAAAAACGTCTGGGCAGGGCTCCCGATTGAGGAGGTACCTATCGGTCATATCACCAATGGTGTTCATCCAAGGAACTTCCTCTCCGAGGAGATGACGGACCTTCTGGACCGGTATTTCGGCCCGCGGTTCTACGACGATCCCACCTATCTCGAAATCTGGGATCGTATCGACCGGATCTCCGACGAGGAGCTCTGGCGGACCCATGAGGCCCGGAAGAACCGCCTCGTCGCGTTCGCCCGGAAGCGCCTCCGGGAACAGCTCGAGAGCCGGGGAGGCTCCCACTCGCAGCTCCTCCACGCCGAAGAGGTGCTCTCTCCCTACGCCTTCACCATAAGCTTTGCCCGACGCTTTGCGACCTACAAGCGAGCGACCCTGCTCTTTCGGGATCCCGAGCGCCTCAAGCGGCTCCTCTCCAATAGCGAATACCCGGTGCAGCTGATTTTTGCCGGCAAGGCTCATCCCCACGACATTCCGGGAAAGAACCTCATCAAAGACATTGTCCACTTCGCCAGTGATCCGGAGCTCCGGAGCAAGATCGTTTTTCTCGAAAACTACGACATGACCATCGCCAAGCAGATGGTCTCGGGAAGCGACCTCTGGCTCAACACGCCGAGGCGTCCCCTGGAGGCGAGCGGTACCAGCGGCATGAAGGCTGGACTCAACGGCGTGCTCAACTGCTCCGTCCTCGACGGATGGTGGGCAGAGGGGTACCACGGAGACAACGGTTTCGCCATCGGTCACGGAGAAGAGTACGAGGACGAAGAGCTGCAGGATGAGATCGAAAGCACCGCCCTCTACGACCTCCTGGAGCGGGAGATTATCCCGACATTTTTCGACCGCGGCCGCGATGGCCTCCCTCGGGATTGGATCAGAATGATGAAAAACTCCATGAGCACCGTGGGTAAGGAGTTCTCCACTCACCGCATGCTCATGGACTACTCGAACCAGTTCTACCTTCCGGCTCTCAAGAATGCCGACCGCTTCTCGAAGGAGGAGCACGCCCGGGCAAAGTCCGTGGCGGAGTATGTCGCTCAGCTCGAGACCGCATGGCAGGAGATCGATGTGGTCAAGATCGACGGTGGACAGAAGCGAGAGCTCAACGTGGGCGATACCGTTTCGGTCTCCGCCCATGTCGCTCTGGGTTCACTCACATCGGAGCAGGTAACGGTGGAGGCGCTCTTTGGCAGGGTCGCGGCGGACGGCTCCCTGGCAGATCCTGAGCGACTCACCCTAAAAGCATCGGGCTCCGAGAACGGGACAGAGTTGTTCAAGGCTCGGATCCCTTGTCAGCAGGCGGGGCGTCAGGGCCTGGCGATTCGCGTTCTTCCCAATCATCCCGACCTGGTGCACCCCTTTGTGCCGGGCTATGTGGTCTGGGCGGATTAGGTTGACCGGCACAGAAGCCGCTGCTAATATCGGCAGGAACACCATGAAGAGTCACCTTAGACGACTGGGCGGAATTGGCGCGTTGTTTCTGGCAATTCTCCTCTTCTCCGCCTGTCAGACCGAGCTACCGGAAATCCCCGAAGACCTCTCGCAGCCAGAGTTCTTTCAGCGCGCCCAGGATGCGGCGGACGAGAACGAGTGGGACGTCGCCCTCCACTACTACGAGACCTTCATCGAGCGATACCCGAACGACGAAGAAAACATCGTTGCCGCGGAGTATGAGATAGCCTTTATCCACTACAAGAAGGAAGAATATCGTACTTCTCGCGAACTCTTCGAGGAAGTGCTTCAGAAGTACGAAGAAGACGAAGACGAGAGCCTCCCGGCCTGGGTGGAAATCCTCTCGGAAAAGATTCTCGACAGAGTAAACGAGCGCATCGCTGAACAGGAAGAAGGCATCCTCGAGCAGATCACACCGGAGCGAAGAGAAGAGAGCTCCGAAGAGGTGACTGAGGAAGGCGCGGAGAGCTGACTCTGGGCCCGGGAGACGCCTCCTGCTGGCTCACCCGAGGTTGACAGCGGCGCAGGGGCGTTCTACCGTATTTCCGTGCCAAATCTCAGCGAGAGAATCGACTCCTACCTTCACGATCAGCGGATCAAGCCCCTACTGGCAGGTTGCTACGCCGGCACCTCCCGACAAGCGATCCTCCACCGCTTCGCCGCGGTCGCCGGAGCCCTCCTCAGGGAGTTTCCGGACGCGGAGCTGGAGAAGCTCCGCTTCGTCTCGACCCCGGGCCGAAGCGAGCTCGGCGGAAACCACACAGACCACAATCTCGGCTGCGTCGTTGCGGGCAGTATCGAGCTCGACGCCCTTGCGGCGGTGGTTCCCGCGGGAGAGAACCGCATTCGGCTCCGCTCGGAGGGCTTCGACACCCTCTTCGACGTTGATCTCTCGAGCTTGGAGCCGCAAAACGGAGAGGGGGGCACCCAGGCGCTCATTCGCGGGGTAGCCGCGCGGTTTCAGGAGCTCGGCCACCGAATCGGCGGGTTCACTGCCTACGTGGATAGTCGGGTTCTCCCGGGCTCGGGGATGAGCTCCTCCGCAGCGATTGAAGTGCTCCTCGGCACGATCCTCTCGCAGCTCTACAACGATGGCGCTCTCGGGCCCGTTGAGCTCGCAAAGATCGGTCAGTACGCGGAGAACAACTACATGGGCAAGCCCTGCGGCCTCATGGACCAGATAGCCTGCGCCCATGGCGGCGTGGTAGGGATCGACTTCGAGCGGGCCGAGGAGCCGGAGGTCACCGGCATAGAGGTGGATCTCCTCTCCAGAGGCTACCGCCTCGCCATTGTCGACACCGGCGGAAGCCACGCGGACCTCACCGACGCTTACGCCGCAGTACCCACGGAGATGGGGGCGGTGGCTCGCGCCTTTGGCAAGGAGCACCTCCGGGGTCTCACCATGGAGGCCCTTCTCGAAAAGACTCCTGAGCTCCGGGAGCGACTAGGCGACCGGGCGATCCTCCGGGCGATTCACTTTATTTCCGAAAACCGGCGGGCCCAGGAGCAGCGGGACGCCCTGGCCAAAGGCGAGGTCGAGCGCTTTCTCACACTCGCGCGAGAGTCCGCCCTCTCCTCCTGGCGCTTCCTCCAGAACTGTGTTAGCCCCGGAGATTCGGGGGACCAGCCCTTGGCTACCGGTCTAGCTGTGGCGGAGACGATGCTCCAGGGACGAGGGGTAGCCCGAGTACATGGTGGCGGCTTTGCGGGAACCATGCAGGTCTTTTTGCCGAGGGAGATGGAAGAATCCTTTGTTGAAGAAATGGAGCAACTCTTCGGCGAGGGGTGCGTCACCCTCACCGGTATCCGGACCCTCGGGACAACCGCCTTTCCGGCTCTAGAAGAGACAACCTAAGGCCCCGGCCCGATCACCGCGCAGCGGAGGCCGTCCATTTCTGAGTCAAATCCCCCGGGCCTTCTTTATCTCGTCCCAGGCGTTCTGAATTCGCTGAAAGCGCTCGGTTGCGTACTGCACGAACTCCTCGGGCAGTCCTTTGGCGATAAGGGAGTCCGGGTGATTCTCCTTGGCGAGCTTCCTGTAAGCCTTTCGCACCTCATCATCCGAGGCGTCCTCGGAGACCCCCAGGGTCTCGTAATGCTCCTGCAGAGAGGGCCGCCGGGCCCCGGCGTAGCCTTCCCCTCCTCCGGAACCCGCCGCGTATCGGTGATAGAGGGTGTTCCACTCGTACTGTCCTAGGCCGACAATCACCGCCACCTTGCGAATTTGCTGCTCTTCCTGAGGGTGAAAGGTACCGTCCGCCATGGCCACCTGGAAGAGCATCTCCATGAGGCCGAAGGCGAGGTCTTTCCGTCCGCCGGTAACCTGGCGAAACTGCTGGGCGAGCTCATCCACGGTGTAGTGGATCCCCTTCGCCTCGTTGAAGAGCTGTATGGCGAACTCCCGCTGGCGCCCGGTCACCTGCATCTGGTCGAGAAAGTGAACTACCAGGTCTCCCTCATCTTTGGTGACCCTGCCGTCAGCTTTCGCGATCTTGCCGAGGAGGGAGAAGAGCGCGATGAAGTAAGCGGCCTGGATTCGCTCCGCGGAGGCGGTAAAGCGGGGTCTCCCCTGCTGTTCCTCCCGGAGTTGCTCCTGGGCTGAGTCGAAGAAGAGATGTCCCAGGGCGGCTCCGGCGATGGCGCCGAGGGGTCCGCCGAGGAAGAGGCCGAAGGTTCCACCGAGCACTTTTCCGAACCAACTCATTGTCCTACTCCTCTTCCTCAAAGACTCGCTTGAGAATCTCTTGCTTGAGTCCCTTGAGCTTGGAGGAGATGGAGACCTTATAAATGTGGGGATTGATTATTCGCTTATAGGTCTCATCGAGACAACCGAGCTGGGACTTCGTCCGCTCCTGTATCTCCGGGAGCGTAGGAAGCTCTCGAGACCGCTTTCCGTCTTTCATCACCCGCTGAATGAGGGGCTCAATGTTCTGGGCGTTCTCAAATCGAAAATGGCGGTAGTCGATCGCCGGGTGGTAGAAGCTGTAGCTTCCTCCTTCCACGATCTCCTCATCCTCCAGGGAGACCAGATCCGCCACGGGCTGCCCGTGGTTGTCGTAGAATCGGTGCAGCTGCTTGATTCCGGGGTTCGTCGACTTCTCCGGATTGTCCGAGATCTTCATGGTCGGCTCGTAACTGCCGTTCCGGTACTTCGCCGCGAGCTTGTACACCCCCGTGAGGGAGGCCTCATCACCCCCGGTAACGAGCTGCGTACCCACACCCCAGAGGTCTATGGGGCTGTTGGCGGTAACAAGCTGATGAATAATCTCCTCATTGAGCTCGTTGCTCACGGCGATTCTCGCCTCCTCCAGTCCCTCCGCGTCGAGAGCCTTGCGCACCTCTTTGCTGAGATACTGAATATCGCCGCTATCGAGGCGGACGCCGAACTGATGGCCTTCGCGCTGGAGCTCCTTTCCAATGGCGATGGCGTTCCGGAGTCCGATACCGAGGGTCTCAAAGGTGTCGATTAGGACGATCGTGGAAGTCGGGTAGAGATCGGCGTAGCGCCGGAAAGACTCCTCCTCGTTGCCAAAGGCCATCACCCAGCTGTGCGCCATGGTGCCGCTTACGGGAATACCGAAGAGCTTGCCGGCCAGGGTGTTCGACGTTGCCGAGGCGCCTCCGATGTAGGCAGCACGACTCGCCTGGAGCGCGCCGTTCCACCCCTGGGCGCGTCGGAGACCAAACTCCAGAACTTTGCCCTCGTTCGAGGCGAGATATATGCGGGCAGTCTTGGTCGCAACCAGGGTCTGGTAGTTGATGATGTTGAGAAGAATACTCTCTATGAGCTGCGCTTCCATGAGGGTGGCGTGAACTCGAATAAGGGGCTCCCCGGGAAAAACGACAGTCCCTTCCGAGACGGACCAGAGCTCACCGCTAAAGCGAAAGTCCCGCAGAAAGTCGAGGAACTCCTCGTTGAAGTACCCCGTGGAGCGGAGATACTCGATTTCCTCTTCCTCGAAACTGAGGTTCTCCAAGGTCTCCACCAGGTCTTCCAAACCGGCGAAGATAGAAAACCCTCCGTCGAAGGGCTGCCGTCGAAAGAACATGTCAAAGACGGCACATTCATTCATCTTGTAGTGGTAATAACCCTGCATCATGGTGAGCTCGTAGAGATCGGTGAGGAGCCCACTGGTAGCGTGATAGCGAGGTATCATAGGGGGAGTATACCAAAAAGGGTGAGTTTTCGCCTAATTGAAGCGGCAGCGCGCCGGTCCTTGTCTCCCTAAACGATGATTCTCCCCTTTCGTGCCATTCTATTCCTCCTCTTCGGTCTGCTGGCGGCGTTCTGGGACCAGCAGACCTTACGAATACCCCACTGGATCTCCCTTGGTGGACTAACGATGCTCATTCTCACTGATCCCGGGGGACCACGGTTCCGGGAGCTCCTCTGGCCGCTTCTCGCCCTGGGACCTTTCCGCATCGCAATGCCCCAGGGAGTCGGAGGAGGCGACCTAGCCCTCTCCTTGATGATCGCCGCCTATCTCGGCGGCCCGGGCTGGAGCGACGCCCTCATTCTTTCGGGCCTTCTGCTTCTTCTAGTAAGCCGTCTCTGGTACCGTGCGGACCTCCCCGGCGTGCCAAGGCGGTACCCCTTCGCTCCCTTCCTCGTGACTGCCGCGGTTGTTCGAGGAGCGGGCTTCCTTCGGCAGGCGGTCCGGGAGGCGGGGACGCTCCTCTTTGGCTTGGCGATCCTATTTCTCCCCGGAGAAGAGCTCTTTTCTGAGTCACCGGAGCGAGAGCAATCGCTTTCGTCAGATCAGCCGCAGATCGTGGAAATGGAGTTTCGGGATCAGCCGATTCGGGAAATTCTTCTGGTCCTCGCCTCGGCGACGGGGAGAACGATCATCCCGGATCAGACCGTAACCGGTCGAGCCTCCTATTTCTTCTCCTCCATTCCCCTAAAAGGGGCTCTGGAAGCGTTCTGTGAAGCCTACGATCTCTACCTCCTGCCTCGGGAAAACGGGGTCACCCTGGTCTCTCGGGTCCGAGTCCACTCATTTGGGGAGAATGCGTATACCCTGGACGCCGTTGACGCCCCCCTGGGCACGGTGCTCCAGCGCCTCTCTCTGAAGGCAGAGACGCCGATACGCGCGGTTGCTCTGGAGAATCGCCCGGTGAGCTTTCACGGCGGCCCCCTGCCCCTGGAGGATCTCCTGACGGCTCTGATGGCGGATGACCCGAGCCTTCTGGTGGAACGTCGCGGAACGTACATCCTCGTCGAGCCTACCGGGGAGCGCGGAGGGCGATTTGCTCCGGCGCAGTCTGCAAGCGCGTCAGTTGGAGGCGGTTGGCAGCAGGGATCCGGCGTGGAACTTCGGGAGGAGAACGGGAGTAGGTACTCCCTCCTGGTGCGCGATGGCTCCCTTCGAGAGATTCTCGATCTCCTCTTCGAGGCCGAGGGCCGCAGCTACCTCTACACTGCCCGGGAGGAGATCCGGCTGGGCAAGCTGGTCCTGCGAGACCGAAGCGCCGAGGAGATTCTGACGGTGGTTCTCGACTCCGTAGATGCTGAAGCCCGAGAGCATCCCGGTTTCACTGAGATCGTTCCGACCAATGGTACGGATGCGCAGCCCGTGGAGCTCTCGGTGCCGCTCCACCACTGGGCGCCGGATCCCCTGATTACTCTTCTTGCTCCGGAGCTCCCCGGACAGCTACGCGCGCTCCCGGATCCCGGGAGGAACCGAGTCCTCCTCTCCGGCGCCCCCGCCGAGGTCGGACGGGCGGCGACCCTCCTCTCGGCGGTAGATCGTCGAGAGCTCGCTGGAACGCCCTATGAGCTCATCCGGCTACGCCACACCGGAGCGTCCCAGCTGCTCCTCGCTCTTCCTCGTCGGTTCCAGGGATTTCACATCGCCTCCACCCCGGACGATTCGGCAATCCTTGCGGCGCTACCGGAGGAGGCGTTCTCGGAGTTGCGAGAGTTCGTGGATCTCTTTGACCGGGAGGAGGCACCGCGATTCTATCCCCTGGCGGCGCTCCGTGGCGAGGAGTTCGTGGAGCGCTTCGACGGCGGAGCAGGCATGCCGAACATGCGCACCGCGCCCGGTGGGCGCGGTCTGGTCGCCTGGGGCCGAGAGGGAGAGATCGCTAATCTCGAGGAGCTACTTTTCACCATGGACCGTCCGGCGCGGCAGATTCGCTACGACCTCCTCATTCTCCAGCGGCAGCACCGGGAGGGCAACTCCTACGACCTCACCGCGGATGTGGAGGGTGACAGCGGAGGTGGGGCAGTAGCGTTGAGCGGTATGTTTGACCAGCTTCTCACCTTGCGCTTTGACGCAATCGCCCTCTTGGGACACCGCCTCGCCGCGACAATCAGCCGGGGGCTCTCGGAACGGTCCGCCCGCCTCCTGGCCGACACGACGCTCTACGGCCTCGATGGAACGGAGGTCGCCTTCACCAACACCCAAACCTACCGGTACCGCGATCTCGCCTACGACGAGGAGGAACAGGAAATCCTCCCCACCGGCGTCACCCGGGAGATTTCTTCGGGAATTCGTCTCACGGTCCTCGGGGAGGTGGTGGAAGAAGAACAGGTGAGAATGCAAATTACCGCGGAGTACTCTAAGCAGGGGGTTGAGCTGGCTGAAGCGGATGACCCTCCTCCCACGTCGGAGAAACGGGTGGAGACAACGGTGCGTACGGAGGCCGGGGAGCCGATAATCCTGGCGGGGCTTCTCCAACGGGAGAAGGAGGAGGAGCGCAGACCCGTTCCCATACTTGGCCGTATCCCCCTGCTCAAGAGGCTGTTTCGCCCGGGCAGAAAGGATGAGGAGGTAACGGAGCTGGTCATCTATCTGGTTCCCCATATCGAGCGCACCGAGTCGGTCGGTTTCGCGGCGACCGTGGAGGAGTTGGTCGAGGTGCTATCCCCGGGAGAGAAACGGTGAGAGACCTCAGTCGGGCGTACTCTCTCCACTGGGGCGTGGTGGTGCTGGAAAACAATCCAGGAAGGGTTCTGCTGGGAGCGACCGGGGAGCTTCCTCAGGAGGAGCGCATCCGCCTGGGGGCCTATTTTGGAGCCCCTGTATCCCTACGGCGTATCGAACGGGAGGAGTTTCTCTCCCACCACGCCCGACAGCTCTCCGGCCCCAAACGAACCGGTTCGGAGGGTTCCGGCGTGGCGGAGGAGCTTGCCTCACCGGAGGCTCCGGCGGTGGTCGTGGCTAACGCCCTCCTCTCGGAGGCCGCGAGCGTCGGCGCCTCGGATCTCCATCTTCGTCTGATAGAGGGCTCCCTGGAGACCGCCCTTCGAGTCGACGGAAGCGTGGTGGAACATCTCCGTTTCGCGGAGCCCCTCGGGACGGCGGTTGTTCGGCGACTTCTCTCCCTTGCAAACCTCGACGCTTACTCCGGAGACGCCGCACAAGAGGGGAGCCTGAGCTATCGGGGAGCCGCCGGCCGGTACGACGTCCGACTCTCCCTCCTCCGACGAAGAAGAGAGAACCTCTTTCTGGCCCTCCGTCTTTTTCCGCCTTCCGGGAGGCGCCTCACCCTCGAAGAGATCGCCATTCTCCCGGAGGCTCGCCGTGAGCTCGCCCACCTCGCCGGTCTCGGAGACGGGTTGATCCTGCTCTGCGGTCCCACAGGCTCGGGAAAGAGCACGACCCTCCACGCCATGCTCCGACCTCAGGCGGCCCTCGGGAGGCGGGTTGTGACGATCGAAGACCCGGTGGAACAGGAGGAAGAGCGCTTTTTTCAGCTTGATCTGCGAAACGTAGCCGATGGCCGGGTGCTCCTGGAGGCGGCACTGCGGCAGGATCCGGACATCATTGTGCTGGGAGAAATTCGCGGTCCCGAGACCGCCCGATACGCAATTGAAGCGGCGCTGACGGGCCATCTCGTCCTCACCACCCTCCACGCTCCCTCCGTGGCGGGAGCGGTGGAACGGCTCCTCGAGCTCGGCGCGGATTCCTGCGCCTTGGAGCACGCCCTTCGAGGCGTAATCAGCCAGCGGCTCGTCTCGGCGGTCCCGCCGGGAGGAAACAGAGGGAGCCGGCTGGTGCTCTTCGAGATTGCGAATCTCGCAACCGTTCCCTTCGATGGAGAACGGCTGAGCGGAGAGTGGTGGCATCGGTATCTTAGTCGTAACCGGTATCGCACCTTCGATAGTTACCGTCGAGAGGCGCAGGCCCGGGGCTATCGCTTTGCCTAGTATCTCCGTTGCCACGCTCCTGGAAGAACTCGCGGACGAGGAGGAGGCGGGAGTGCGGCTGAGCCCGCAGGGGAGGCGGGCCTACCGCCAGTTCCGGGGCCTCCCGGAGGGGAGCACCGGGAGCGTGGCGGAGCGGGTTTTGCTCACGCTGAAGGAAGCGGGTTGGAAAGCTCGGGAGCTTGCCCTCTTCGAGCTTCGCCTGGAATCGAAAGGAACCGCAGAGGCACTCCGGGCAACCGCCGCGGAAGAGAGAAGCTTTCGGCAGCGAAGAGCAGCCCTTCTCCAGGGCGTGGTCTATCCGGTCTTCCTTTCACTCTTTCTCTCCGTCGCTCTCGCACTGCTACAGCTCTCCTATCTATCCGGAGACTTTAGCCTGCCTGGAGAAGAGCCCACTCTCTCACCGGTTCTCATCCCTCTTCTCATAGGCTCGGCACTCCTCCTTGCCGCGACGTTGCCCCTAGGGGTTCTCTTGGCCACCCGGAAGCGAGAGCTCCCGGGGAGACAGGAGCTACTTCTCCTGCTCCGGGAGGCTCTGCATCTCTCACCCTCCCTTGCAGCGGCCTTGCGCAGAGTTCGAAGAGCCCTGGCCGCCTGGGGTGTGCGCTGGGAGCCCCTGGCAGCAGCGGAGGGACACCTGGAGGAAGGAGTTTCCCCTCCCAGGGCTCTCAGGACTCTGCTGCCGCCTCTGACCGAAGAAGACCTCCGTCTCATCGAGACCCACCCGGCACGCGGCGCCGCCTCGGCTCTCCTCGCCTCTCTGATTCGCCACGGTGAGCTCAAAGAGAAGCGTCGCCAAGAGCGAGAGGCGCAGCTCCTGCCCGCAGTCGCTCTGCTCCTGGTCGGTGTGGAGCTACTTCTCGCGGGGCTCTTCGTGGTCCTCCCCCTCATGGAAAGCCTCATTCTTCTTGGCTGAAGCAGCAGCTATCTTTCAGGCTACCTCTTCTTTTGGAAGGAGCACCACATGAACATTTCTAGAATCCTATGTGATGATGGTGGATGGACCTTTGTTGAAACTGTCATCACCGTCGGCATTATCCTCGTCCTCTCGAGCACCACCGGGGTCGCGGCGTACCGATACATCGATGACGCCCGCCGGGCGGCGGCAAGGGGAGAACTCACCGCCCTCGCAGTGGCCCTCGACTCCTACGCCTTCGACTGCGGTCAGTATCCGACAACGCAACAGGGTCTGACCGCCCTCTGGGAACCGCCCTATCTTCATCCTGTTCCGACCAATTGGAATGGTCCCTATCTCAACGGCCCCGCCCACGCCGACCCCTGGGGCCGACCCTACGTCTACAGAAGGAGGGAACAGGGCGGTTATCCCTATGAGCTCTACTCCCTTGGCCCACCGGGATCAGAGGAGAGTATCCATCTCTTCGAGGTCTCCCGATGATCCGGCGGACCGCGGTGCTCCTTGTTCTGCTCCTCCTGATGCACGCGGCGGTAATGCGGAGCTCCCTGGCTCTCAGAGAGCTGCGCTCACGGATTGGCAGGGTGGAGCAATTTCTCACCGAGCTCCAGGGAAGGACCCTTGAAGTACCTCGATAATCACGGCGTTGTTTCTCCACTAGGAGCGCTCATCCTCTCAGCCGCACTTCTCGGAACGGGACAGCTCTTACTTCCCGCCTTCTCGTTGATGAGCGAGTTTCGCCGCAGCGCCGCTCGCCTGGAAGAGACGCTCTATCTCCTGAACGCGGTTCACCAGGTCGCTTCGCTTAGTGAGGAGGAGCTCCAGGCGGTAGACAGCAGGACTTTTCGGGGCGGAGTACGGATGCGGGTTAGACGCCTCGAGAGGGACAGGCTCCAGGTCACCCTAATTCCACGATCTGCGGAGTCACTTCGGTGGCAGCAGGAGGCAACCGAGGCCGGAGCGCCTGTTGCCGGAGAGCAAGCGGGACACGGGATAACGCTTTACGTCGATCTCGACCGGGAGGAGCCGCGATGAGGCAGAGCTCCTCGGCCGGATTCGTCACCCTAACTCTACTAATGCTCGCTGCGGCTCTCACGGCCGTAAGCTTGCAACTTGGATCACTGCTTCGAAGCGTCACCGCGGCGGAGCTACTCATGGAGCGCATCGAAACTCACCTGGAACCTGATGATGAGTGAGTTGAAGCTCCTCGCCCCGACGGCGGCGACTCTACTCCTAATACCCAGGGGAGAGCGGCCGAAGGCAGAGAGTGACTATTTTCAGCAGCGGGTTCCCTTTCGACTCCGGGGTTCCATAGTTCGCAGGGCGTACCGCTCCCTCCCGGGAGACCCGCTCCACCGAGTTCCGTACCTCATTCTGCGCCCTAAGGCGCTGAGAGAAGGGGAGCCGCCGGGCCCCGCCGGCAGACGGCGGCTCTTTCTCCATCCCCTCCTCTTCGCCCTCCTTCTCCGCCGTACCGACAGGTCGGTCCAGGTGGACTGGGGCACACATCGGGAGCCCCTTTCGGTAGCGACCCTTGCCCCTGCCCGGGACCCTGCCCATTCACCTCCCCGGATTCTGCGCCCCACTGCTTTGCTCGCCATCGCCCGGCGACGACAGCTGCGGCTGATCCTCCTCGTCCTCTGCAACCTCCGTCTTCTGCCGGTGCTACTGCACGTTGAGCATGAATCCCGGCGTAGGTCCTCACAGCTCCTGCCGGTGATCGCCCTGCTTTCAGCGCTGCTCCTGCTCGTCACCGCCCCCCTCGCCCGAGAGCCTAACTATCAAGCTCCAGGGAATCCGGAGCCCTGGGCCCGGACGCAGCAACCCGCTTCGTCCGGAACTCACCCCGCCCTCTCACCGCTGACGGGCCTCCTCTCCCTTCTGGCAGACGCCCCCGGAGAGGTCGCGATCGAAGCGATCGAGGGGACCCCCGCGGCACTCCACGTTTCCCTCCGGGCCAGCAAAGTCGACAGGGTTCGAAGCCTCCTGCGAGACTCATATCCCTCGGCCCTCCTGGAGACGGAGAGTTCTGACTGGCTCTTAGCTGAAGCGGGAGGAAGAATTCTGCTTACCATACAACTGCCATGAGAAAACGAACGCAAAGCGCGCCGGAAGGTCTGGTCGCCTGGATCCTCCTGATTCTTTCCTGTGTTGCCCTTCTCGCAGGGGGATTTCTATTGCCTCCACCAGATGGGCGAGCCATACCTCAGGCCGACTCGCCGGATCTTCCGAGCACAGGCAACAACGAAGGGCGCGCCGAGCAGATTGCGTCGCTCCAGGAGGAGAAGGGAGTAACAGGGCTCAGGAGCGCCTTCAACGGAGTCCAGGAAGGGAGCTATCACAGCGTCTCGGTTGCCGGAGAAACCACAGTCTCCCTGGAGACCTGGGGCGACCCGGTAGAGCTCATCCTCTCACTCTACCTGGTGGCGGCGACTGGGAACCTGCTCCGTTTCCGCCTCCAAGAAGAGGAGAGCAGGTACCACCTCTCGGTGGAGCTCAGAGATGAGTAAGCGCCTGGTTACGATTCTCTCCGGGCTTCTCATTTTCACTTCGGCCGCTATCTCTGTTCTTCGCGCGAGAACAGCGGAGAGTGGTGAGGGATGGAGCCCCGCAGCGTCCGTCGAATCTGAGCTCCCCGGGGCAGCTTGGGGCATCGAGCCTCTCACCAGCCCGCCTGAGGAGACTCTGGAGAAGCTCTTTAATCACCCTCCCGCGGCATCAGATCCGCCACATTCGGCGACGGCGCCGGCGACCAAACCCGAGGAGCCGTGGAGAGAGCCAGCGGAACCGGCCCACACCGGGCGTGAAGTGGGCTATCTGCGACTTGCAGGAGGCAAAGCGATGATCTTTGTGCGAAGACGATGAGGGGAAGAAATGCGGCGATCCTCTTTGCTTTGGCGGCAGTGTCCGTGTTGTTTTACGGTTGCGCCGGGGGACCGGACCACTTTGTCGAAGGGGATCTCCTCGTGATGATCTACTCCAGTGACCACGAGCCGGTAACAAACGGGACCGTTCGCGAAGGAGGCAGGCGCCTCGGTCGAACGGACTCGTTCGGGCGCCTCATCATCCAGGAGCTGGCCGCAGGGGACTATGAGCTGGTCGCCTCAGCTCCGGGCTTCGCGCCGGAGCTGGTCAGTTTCAGTTTCAGAGACGCCACGCAGATCCTCTACGTGAGTCTGCGGCCTCTCGGACCAGTCTCTGCGGAGGCGTTCTTGGAGGGTGATACTACCGCTCTCGCGGAGCTTCTGAGGCTGTTGGAGGCGACTGAGGCAGCCCGAGAGGAGAGGTCCCTGGTCCGCGCCCTCCTCAGAGCCGCTGCCAACGAGGATGGATGGAGAGAGGACCTCGCCGCTCTCTCCCCTCAGCTTGGCCCGCGGCGGAGCGAGTCCCTTCTCCGAGCAGTGGAGGGGACCGTACGGTGAGATTCCTCTGGTACACGCTGCTCATTCTCTTTTTCCTCTCGGTGAGCAGCTCCTGCGAGCTGCTCCTACCTCCCGAGGAGCCTCCCGTCATTCTTCTCGGAGTCCGCTTCGAACGCGTCTATCCCGAGGAGCGACACAGAGTAGAGCTTCGTATTCGCGTGCGGGAGGAGCCAGTTCCGGAAGCCGCATCGCTTCGGCTCGTGGTCGAAAGCTCGGTTCCGATCCGAGAAGACGAGGAGGGAGTCGATGATACGCTTCTGGCGGAACTCCGGGCGACGAGGAGTGTTGAGCCTCTCGGTCCACGCACCGGACACCTGGAGATCACCTTTGACTCGCCCTTCACCTTCTTGCCAAGGGAGCCGATGGTTCTCTCGGCCCTCACGCTTCTTTCCGTTGAAACTGATTATGAGCAGATTTGGGCCGGAGAGCTCACCTATCCGTATTCTCTTGAAGAGCAGCTCAACGAACCTGAGTAGCGGCCTTTCCAAAAGCTGGTTGCTTGAGTAGACTCCGGGGCAACACATAACGATTAGGAGTCATACGTGGCATATCAGAAGACATTCGCTATGCTCAAGCCTGGCGCTCTGCAGCGTCGCATTGTTGGAGAGCTCATTTCTCGGATGGAGCGGAAGGGCCTCAAGATTATCAGCATGAAGATGATGAAGGCCTCACGAGAGTTGCTTCAGGAGCACTACGCCGAACACAAAGGCAAGCCGTTCTTTGAAGATCTCGTCTCCTACGTCTCCTCATCTCCGGTTCTAGCCATGGTGGTGGCTGGGGATGACGCCATTCCCATGCTCCGCCTACTCTGCGGCGCCACAAAGGTAGATCAGGCCGTTCCCGGCACGATTCGTGGCGACTACGCTGCAGCAACCACAAAGAATATCATCCACGCCTCCGACAGCCCGGAGAGCGCGGAACGAGAGATCGCCCTCTGGTTCGCCGAGGATGAAATCCTGGAGTGGGATGATCCGAACAAGGAGTGGTTCGTTTAATGGGAGAAACCGGCGCACCGCGGTGGAGACTCGATAATATCTACCGGGGTTTCGACTCCAAAGAATACCGGGATGCGCTGTCGACTCTAAAGGAAGAGATCACCGCTCTCAGAGAAGCTGTGGAAGCGTCCGGGGCGTGGCTTCCGGGCGCGGTGGAGCGACTGAACCGCGCCTCCACCAGAGCGGAGAGCCTGGAGTCCTTTGCCTACGCAACCTACTCCACCGACACCTCGGATAGCCGAGCGCTCAAGGAACTGGACCAACTCAACGAGCTCGTGGTCGGCCTCCGGGATGGACGCGTACGGCTCAGGAGCCGTCTTGCGAAGGAAGCCGACTCCCTCCGAAGGCTCTGGCAGCCCGGTGGGGGGCTCGAAGCGTACGCGCAGATCCTCGAGGAAGAGATCAGCTTTGCCGGTTATCAGATGGGGGTTGAAGAAGAGAATCTCGCGGCGGACCTCAACCGTTCCGGCGGAGAACTCTGGAGTCGCCTTCAGGAGTCGGTCTCCTCGGAGCTCTCCGCACTCTGGGATCCGGAGAGTGGCGAGCGAAAAAGCGTTACCGAGCTCAGGGCCCTCGCCTTCAATCCTGACCGGTCGGTTCGGGAGCAGGCCTATCGGGAGGAGCTCCGGCTCTGGGAGAGCATGGAGACACCTCTTGCTCACGCTCTCAACGGCGTGAAAGGTTTCGCCTCGACTATTAACAAGCGCCGCGGACACCAGAGCGATCTAGAACGAGCAGTCATGCAGTCTCGACTCAGTCGAAGGGGCCTGGACGCCATGATCGGTGTCATGGAGGAGTCTCTGCCCCTCTTTAGAAGCTACCTAAAGGAGAAGGCGAAACTCCTGGACCTCGAGCGCATCGCCTTCTTCGATCTCTTTGCTCCGGTAGGGGGTGAGGAGAAATCCTGGAGCTGGGATGAAGCGGAGGCTTTCATAGTCGACCGTTTCGGCAGATTCTCTCCGGATCTCGCGGATCTTGCGAGGAAGGCGTTCTCCGAGAACTGGATCGACGGCCAACCGCGGCGCGGCAAGGTGGGGGGAGCATACTGCACCTCCCTGCCGGCCTTTGGACAGAGCCGTATCCTCGCGAACTTTGACGGGAGCTTCTCCAGCGTTTCCACTCTCGCCCATGAGCTCGGCCACGCCTACCACTTCGAGGTGATAAAGGAAGAGCCCGCGCTTCTGAGAGACTACCCGATGACCCTGGCGGAGACCGCCTCGATCTTCTGCGAAACCCACGTCTTCTACACCCGGGTGGAGGAGGAGACGAAGGAGCCTCTTCCGATTCTCGAGCACTTCCTCCAGGAAAGCACCCAGGTGATCGTGGATATCCTCTCTCGATTCTACTTCGAGAACTCCCTGTTCGCCGAGCGGGAGAGCGGCTTCGTCTCAGTGGCGCGGCTCAAGGAACTCATGCTCGACGCTCAGGAGCAAACCTACGGTGACGGGATGGACCCGGACCTTCGCCACCCCTACATGTGGGCGGTAAAAGGTCACTATTACCGACCCGAACTCGGCTTCTACAATTTTCCCTACGCCTTTGGCCAGCTCTTCGGCCTCGGCCTCTACGCCCAGTACCTCGAAGACCCGGAGGGCTTTCCCCCGCGGTATCGAGAGATTCTGAAGCTGACCGGCCGGGCCCCGGCTCAAGAAGTCGCAAGGAGCGCCGGCTTCGACCTCGAATCCCCAGAGTTCTGGCGCTCCGCGATCTCTCTCATCAAAGGCTTCGAAGAACGGTTCAGTGAGGCCGTGGCAGCCAAGCTCGGAGAGAGGGGATAGAGCCCATCGTCACGCCTGACCGCCGCGCTCTTTACAAGGGCGCGGCTTTTTTGTAACCTTGCACCACATTCGGCGCCGTACCCAAGTGGCTAAGGGAGAGGTCTGCAAAACCTCCATTCACCGGTTCGAATCCGGTCGGCGCCT